>DAOURK010000009.1 GCA_030625085.1 Pseudomonadota bacterium | reverse complement strand
CTCAGCAGGATTTGATTGGTCAAATAACACAAAAAGCGGATGAGGCCGGAAAACAAGTGCAGCATATTGCAGTTAAAGCTATTGAAGGCGCTTCTTCCCAGAGAGTGATTGCCATGAATTATGAAAAAAAGCCGGACGATGTTTCAAAAAGCAAAGAATAAAAGCAGACACCCGACATAAATATGGTTTATAAATACCACACTTATGACTCGAGTCACACAAATATGGTTTACCTGAATATTATTACACTTAACGCGCGTTATAATTATGGTTTCTCCAAAGAGGCGCGAGGCTGCCGACTGGTATTCACTGACCCCCCCTACTGAAGGCAGAATTATAGCGTTTTTTTGGTGTGCGTAATTATGTAATACAGATGAAGAATCTTGATCTCAGTATAACTGATTGTTTCCTTCATCGCCTCGAAGATGGGCCTTAAATATCCTGTGCCGAGCTTGTCGATGGTTTGCATCACAGCAGTTTGCTGATCAGAGGTTAATGTTGAAACCTTAAGGATGCCCTCAGATCGGATAGTATGTCCTTCCTGCAGATATTTGGATAAATGAGTTAAAACAGTATCCAGCTTAATGCCGAACTTGGCCATAATTTCGCTCACTGATGTGCCCTCATTGTATGCCTCGCCCACAATGACATGTTTTCGTTTCAGGATCAGACTCGACCTTGGCTTTGGCTTTGAGATGGATGTCCCATGGATGGCTGTATGCTTTGATTGCTCTTGAATATGATGTTCAAGGCAATAGTGCTTAATGATATTCAAAAAAATATGGCCATACTTTTCAAATCGTGCTGATCCGACTCCGTGCATATTCAATAAATTCTTTTTGGATTGAGGGAAAAAAACGGCCATCTCAATAAGGGTTTTATCCGGGAAAATCACATAAGGGGGAACGTTACCTTTATCAGCCAATTCTTTGCGTTTGCTTCTCAATAATTCAAATAAATCATGGTCGTATTCACATTCACTTTCTTTTCTTTGGTTGTAATTCACTTCCCTTTCTTCGTCGATTTTACCCCATACCCTTTCTGTGCCCTTAAACACCTCATAGGTTTTTGGAGTAAGTTTTAAACTGCCAAATTCCATATCCTGCGTCATCAAGCCCTTCCGGATGAATTGCCGGGACAGATGAAACCACTGCCTTTTTGAATACTCTTTCCCAATACCATAGGTTGATAAATTTTGATGATTAAATTTCAATGTCTTTTGGGATTGGGAGCCCCGCAAAACATCAATGATATGGTTGGTGCCGAATATCTCACCCGTCCTACTGACACAGGAAAGGAACTTTTGGGCGGCAATGGTGATGTCTACAAGCTCCTTTTCTTCTTCCAGGCAGTTATCACATGAATCGCATTTGGGGACTGAGTAATCTTCACCAAAATAGGTGAGCAATGGAATGCGGCGGCAGGCATCGGTTTCAAGAAAGCGTAATAAAGCGCTCAGATGAAGATTGGCCACTCTTTGTTCCTGTTCGCTCTTTTGGGTGATAAAATATTTAATTTTTTGTATGTCCCCATAGCCGAATAACAACAGGCAATGGGCTCTTAAGCCGTCTCGACCCGCTCTTCCGATCTCCTGATAATAGGTCTCGATATTTTTGGGAAGGTCATAATGAATGACAAAACGCACGTTCGGCTTATTGATGCCCATGCCAAAAGCAATCGTTGCTACGATAATCTGCACATCATCCCGAATGAATAATTCCTGATTTTGGGTGCGCTCCTTTTCAGATAAACCGGCATGGTAGGGCTTGACTGAAAAACCTCTCTCTAGTAATACCTCATACAAATCATTTACCTGCCGGCGGGAAAAGCAGTAAATGATACCGGATTGATTAGGGAATTTTTTCAAAAATTGTATTAGTTGTGCAGAAGGATCGTTTTTTGGCACAATCCGGATAAACAAGTTTTTCCTGTTAAAACTGGCAATAAATTCATTGGACTGATCAAAACCGAGGTTTTCTTGGATATCTTTTTGTACCCGCGGGGTTGCTGTTGCTGTGAGCGCAATACATACTGCCGAGGGAAATTGATTTCTGATTTCAACAAGTTTTCGGTATTCAGGGCGAAAATCATGCCCCCATTCTGAAATACAGTGAGCCTCATCGATGGTTAAGCAATCAACCTTAACTGATGAAAGGAGGGCCAAGGTTTTTTCCCGGAACAGCGCTTCAGGGGCAAGGTAAAGTAACTTGACTTCATTCTTCATTATTTGCGCCACCGTGTGCCGGTATTGTTCATATGACAATGTACTATTTAAAAATGCCGCCTGGACGCCAATCTCCCTCAGTTGTTCGACTTGATCCTTCATCAGCGAAATTAAGGGAGAGACGACCACTGTCAGACCTTGAAAAATGAGGGCGGGAATTTGATAACAGAGTGATTTTCCACCCCCCGTCGGCATGATGACCATCGTGTCATTTTTGTTGAGAACATTATGGATGATTTCTCTTTGAAGGGGTCTGAATTCATCGTATCCAAATATATTTTTGAGGATAGACTGTGTTTGATCTGGCAGATGAGCATCGTTTGGGGATTTCATAATCCCTTATTCTATCAAATTGATTATAATGTGTAAATCTTGTTTCTCTTCTACCAACATAGCCAGTTGGTAAAGGAGAAACAAGCCGGCTACCAGGGAAAACCATGATTCAGACCCCACCACCTAGCTCATTGAAAATAATTGGTGCGCCCGGGCAGACTCGAACTGCCGGCACAGGGATTAGGAATCGCAACCTCTGAGCTTTCTAACTTCCTCAAATTTAAGTAAGTATTTGAAATGATAAGATGAATGTTTGGTAGGTTTTATCAGATTTTTGCTTATCTTGGCAAATTTTGAAAAATTTTCTAAACAAAATCACACATTGCCCTGGATTTCTATAAAATTCAATCGATTACCTTGTCTAAATTAAAAAGCATAAAAAAATAAAAGGAATTTTTTTGAATATTATTGTATAATTTAATGAAATGAAATGAAGATAGAAGGAGCACACCATGGATCGAGAATTTTTATTATCAAAAGTAAAAGAAACCGTCAAAGAAATGGAACCTCAGAGTGAGATTATTCTTTATGGTTCCCGTGCACGCAATGATTCAAAAAGGGAAGCCGATTGGGATTTCCTGATCTTGCTGGATGGGACTATTAATGATCAACGTGTAGATAAAATCCGACATCACATTTACGAAATAGAATGGGAAAGTGGTGAAGTTTTATGTTCTATTGTCCGCAATCGTCAGGAATGGAATAGTCCGCCTCTCAAAGAAACACCATTTCACCGGAATGTTGAGGATGAAGGGATAATATTGTGAACCAATTAAATAAGGAGCTTGTTCAATACCGTATTCAAAGAGCACGCGACACTTTGGAAGACGCTCGTATTTTAGCAAACGCAAACCGGTGGAATCCATGCGTAAATCGGCTTTATTATGCTTGTTTTTATGCTATCTCGGCTCTTCTCGCTCAAGAAGGGCGCTTCTCTTCAAAACATTCTGGTGTAAGAAGTCTTTTTAATCAATATTTTGTCAAAACAGGAAAGATCCCTAAAAAATTAGCTCAGATTTATAATGATCTTTTCGAACGTCGGCAAGAAGGCGATTATATCGATTTTGTCATATTTGAAGAATCTCGAGTCCGCCCTTGGCTTCCCCAAGCTGAAGACTTTGTTGACTATGTCGCCGCTCTCATAGGAAGCTCTTAATAATAAAAAGTCTTTTTGATTAGACTTAATTGGAGATTAAATGGATAAAGCAGAAGGGAATCCCCAATTAAAAGCAGTTGTTTTGGAAGTTGTCATGAACCAGATTCACAATAATGATCCTCCTGAAACTAGACATACATTTAAACGCTTGATTGAAGAGGGTAATTCCGAAGAAGAAGCAAAACGATTAATTGGTTGTGTAGTCTCTGCCGAGATATTTGACATACTCAAGAAAAATGAACCCTTCAATCCTGAACGATATATAAAAGCTCTTAATAGACTCCCAAAAACGCCCTGGGAATAACTTTGTCTTATTTAAATTTATCCTAAAAATCTTCATTTTCAAAAACCCCCTTATTTTATCTGTTCTTAAAATACAAAACCACATTTTTAGTTTACCTTTCTTTTTCTCCTAAATGATTATAGCTGCCTGCTATTCAATAATAATTTTATGGCAACGATCAAAAAAAAGAGGGTATAAAACCAAGGTCTTCAGAGACCAGAGCTTGGTGGGAAATACAAAAACCCCACATAAAACCCCACATAAAACCCCACACAAAATAAAAAATGGGTTAGAGCCATTTTCTCTAACCCATTGAAAACGAAATGGTGCGCCCGGGCAGACTCGAACTGCCGGCACAGGGATTAGGAATCCCTAGCTCTATCCTGACTGAGCTACGGGCGCATATGATAAAAAGTATAAGTAGTAGAATACTATTATTATATAAAATATTGTTTTGAAAAGAATATTATTTTTAGCATGTTTTGTAATTTCTGTCAATAATCAAATACCTTGGTTACCTTGGTGAAATAGTGGTTTTTGTTTGACTTTTAGCCCTACCTGTGCTAAAACAAAATATTTTTGGAACAGATATAAAATAACCGCCTAAGAGAAAATTTCTTTTTTTGTCATTTTGACTGAAAGAAGGAATCTTTTAAGGTATAATTAATATAATTTCACATAATCAGCAAAGACAAAATTTATAGATAAGAAAAGACGGTAGGAATCCTTTGTGATAGATTTACATACCCATTCTTTATTCAGTGACGGTGTCCTTCTTCCCGCTGAACTAATCAGACGGGCTAAAGTAAAGGGATATACAGCCCTTGGGATTACCGACCATATTGATCAATCCAATTTTGATCATGTTATACCACGAGTGATTAAGGCCTGTTCCATGTATTCGAGCACTCATGGCATAACTGCCATTCCAGGGGTTGAAATAACTCATGTTCCCCCACAGAATATTTCTGATCTCGTTAAAGAGTCGAGAAAATTGGGCGCTAAGTTGATTGTTGTACATGGAGAAACACCCGTTGAACCTGTGGTTTCCGGGACAAATTATGCCGCCTTGCAAGCAGACATTCATATTTTGGCTCATCCCGGTATGATCACTGAAGAGGAAGTGATTTTGGCTAAAAAAAGATCGATATATTTGGAGATTACAGCCAGAAAAGGGCATTCTTTAACCAATGGTCATGTCGCTCGGCTAGCTCATAAGGTGGGAGCAGGGCTGGTTATTAATACTGATGCTCACGACCCCTCAGATCTTATTGATCAGGAAATGGCCTGGAAGGTTGGCTTGGGCGCCGGCATGGACAAAAAACAGGTTGAGGCTGCGTTTAATAATTCTAAACAATTAGTAGAACATTGTCGTATAAGTTAATGTGAATAATTTTTTAATAATTATGAATTTATGAGGGTATATTCGGTATTTGAAAGGGAGCGTAAAAATTTATGAAAATTAAGAAGAAATTAACGCGAAAACAGTTTTTTGCCCAAGATGATGAATTTATTGTATTCATGAGCAAGGCGAGGATTTGGGTTAAAGAGAATTTCAATTTTGTTGTTTTTGGGGGAATAGGGATTGGAATTGTAGTGTCCGCTGTATGGGGATTTCGGTATAAGCAAAAAGCAGATATCAAGAACTCTACCAAGATTTTTTTTGAGGCAAGCCAGAATTTTAATGCTGCTGTGGAGGGAGAAGCCCCTGAGCAGAACCAGCAGCAAACCGGGAAGAAGTTTAAAAATAAAGAGGAAAAATATACCGCAGCTATTGAAGCTTTTGATCAAACCATTGTATTATATCCTTCCTCCTCAGTTGCCGAGGATGCTCTTTTTTTAAAAGCGGAATCTTTCTATTATTCTGAGAAATATGATGAAGCCATTTCTAACTATAATCAATATTTAGAGAAATATGGCTCAAAAGGGTCCTATAGTCTTCAATCTTCTGTTTCTCTTGGATATATTTATGAAGCAAAAGAAGATTATCAAAAGGCCATTGATATTTTTCAAAAAGTTATCGATGATTATCCGGACTATTTATTGCGTGATACCATTTTTATGGAATTGGGAAGGTGTTATGAGGATTCAAAGGAGTGGGATCGAGCCAAAGAATCCTATCAAAAGGTTGTGATGATTTTTTCCGATTCTCCAATGCTAAAAGAGGCGCAGCAAAAATTGGAAGCCTTAGGTGTAAGCAAGGCCACAGAAGATGATACAATTTCTGAGGAATAATTTATCTAAAATTTCATGAATTTTTGAGACAAAAATGTGGTGGTCAAAATATATCAAGACAAATATCCATCTGGGGACAAAAGAGAAACTGATCCTCATATCTGTATTTTTTGCAATTATACTCTTTCTCATTGTCCAAATTTATTTATTGCCGGCCATAGCTAATATGAAAAGCCTTGCCAAGGCCATTCCAAATAGACAGGAAGATTTAAAGGAATTAGTGGCTTTACGTGGCGAGTTTTTTGAGCTTCGTAATAAAATGGCTGAGATAAATACGGCCTTTCAAAAACGGGGGCCGAATTTTGAGTTATTAACCTTTTTGGAGGAGTTGGCTAAGAGGTGCAATATTGAAAATAAGATTGTTTCCATGCGTCCTATAAAACATCCTTCCCTCTTGCCTAATGAAATGACTGTTGAAATAAATATGGATAGACTGATAACTGAGGAGTTGACTAAATATCTTTATGAAATTGATAATTCAGGGAAACTCCTTTACATAAAAAAGACAAATATTCGTTCGAATTATGGCCGTAAAAAATTTTTAAATGTTTCTCTTCATGTCTCTACGCTGACCGAGAAACTCTAGCTTGATATTTTATAATTCGAAGAAGGAACAAAAGACGGAGAAGGAGTAAAAAGATGATGTTTGATATTAAAACTATTCTGGAATATTTACCTCACCGCTATCCCTTCCTTCTAATCGATCGGGTAATAGAATTTGAAGAGAAAAAACGTATTGTGGCAAGAAAAAATGTCACCATTAATGAGCCGTTTTTTCTTGGTCATTTTCCTGATAATCCGGTTATGCCCGGTGTATTAATTATGGAAGCTTTAGCTCAGGCAGGAGGAATTCTCTGTTTAAAATCCATGAATGTAAAAAAAGGTCATGCCCTTGTTTATTTAATGGGAATGGATAAGGTGAAATTTCGCAAACCGGTAATCCCGGGAGATCAACTTCGCTTGGAAGTTGATGCGCTTAAAATCCATACCGGTGGATGGAAGCTGGGGGCCAAGGCTTTTGTGGAATCAAATTTAGTGGCTGAGGGTATAATTTTAGCCAGAGGATATAACCAGGAATAGTATTTGGTTAGTATTTAGTATATAGAGGAAACTACCGGCATCTTCATTTTAGTTTTAGTATAACCAGGAATAGTGTTTGGGTAGTGAGGTTCTTATTATTGTTTGATTAGCGGGGTTTTATTTATGAATATTCATAAGACAGCCATTGTGCATCCAAAAGCTGAAATTGAAAACAACGTAACCATTGGTCCCTATTGTATTATCGCAGAACATGTCAAAATTCATAGCGGAACTATCTTAGAGGGACATGCATTTATCGATAAGTGGACTGAGATAGGGGAAAATTGCCATATTTTCCCCTTTGCCAGTTTGGGCACACCGCCCCAGGATTATAAATACAAGGGAGAAAAGAGCGAGTTAATAATAGGCCGGGATACAATTATTCGAGAATCAGTAATGCTGAGTCGCGGCTCCAAAGGAGGGGGTGGAGTTACCCGCATTGGAGAAAAGTGTATGCTTATGGCTTATTCACATGTTGCCCACGACTGCCAATTAGGCAACCAGGTCGTTTTAGCCAATGGCGTGGCCATGGCAGGGCATGTCACTATTAGTGATAATGCGATTATCGGGGGATTAAGCTGTATTCATCAATTTGCTCGAATTGGGGATTATGCTTTTGTGGGCGGCGCTTCGGCCGTCTCCAAAGATGTCTCACCTTATGGGAGTGCTGTAGGCAATCGAGCAAGATTGTTCGGCATAAATTTGATCGGCCTGCAAAGAAATGGTTTTTCCCCGGAGACAATCAGCAAAATAAAAAGGGCCTACCGATTCCTTTTATCCTCAGAATTTAATATTTCAGACGCTATTAAGAAGATAGAAACAGAAGAAGAAATAGATTCTCCGGAAGTGCGGCATTTAATTGATTTTGTTAAAAGTTCTTCTCGGGGAATTTGTATATAAGTAGTGTCTGAACGAAAACTATCCAAAATTGTCATTTCGAGCGGAGCGAGAAATCTTATGCCATTGGAAATACTGCCATTCAAAGATTTCTCCTTTCAGTCGAAATGACAAAAAGAGGGGTTTTCGTTTAGGCACTAAGTGAAAAGCGCAAAGAGGAAAAGGGGATAAATAGGAAATGGAAAGATTGGGGCTTATCGCAGGCAGCGGGCAATTCCCTATTATTGTGGCTGATGAGGCCAAAAAACAAGGTCTTGAGACCATAGCCATAGGCTTTAATAAAATTACCTCGCCGGATTTACAGCCTCATGTAAATAAGCTTTGCTGGATTGATATTGGAAATTTTAGTAAATTAATAAAGGAATTCAAGTCCGAGAAAATCAATAAAGCAATCATGGTCGGCCACGTTGGTCATGTGAACATTTTACGTGAGATCAGACTTGATTTACGAACCTTGCGCCTGTTAAAAAATATGGTTAATAAGAAAGCGGACTCGGTTTTGAGAGCAGTAGCGGATGAATTGGAAAAAGAAGGAATTGAAATTTTGGATTCAACCACCTATCTTTCCTCACTGCTTCCTCCTCCCGGTGTTATGACGAAAAGGAAACCTACTAAAAAAGAAACGAAGGATATTCATTTTGGATTTGAAATTGCTAAGGGAATTGCTGGGCTGGATATTGGACAGACTGTAGTGGTAAAGGATAAGACTGTAGTGGCTGTGGAAGCGATGGAAGGTACTGATGAAACAATAAAAAGGGGAGGGCGGATCGGCGGCAAGGGAATGGTTGTGGTCAAGGTCAGCAAACCTCAACAAGACATGCGTTTTGATGTGCCGGTTATTGGTTTGAGAACTATTGAATGTTTAAAAGATGCCGGGGCAACTGTTATGGCCATTGAATCCGGGAAGACAATCTTTTTTGATCAGGAAGCGGTTATTAATGAAGCCAATAAAGATAAAATTTCTCTCGTTTCAGTATGATTGAACAGGTAAGGTATGGATACTCTATATGGATAAATTAAAGGTTGGGGTTATAGGGGTAGGACATCTGGGGAGGCATCATGCCAGGATCTATTCTGAACTGGAGAACTGTGATCTTTATGGGGTTGTGGATATTGACCCAAAACAGCGGGATGAAATTGCCGATGCCTATAATACCAATGCCTTTGCTGATTATAGAGAACTGATTGGGCATGTTGACGCTGTAAGTGTTGCCGTGCCTACTATATTACATTATCAAATCAGCAAAGATCTCGTAAGTCAAGGGATTGATGTTTTGGTTGAAAAGCCGATGACCTCAACTCTTGCTCAGGCCCGGGAATTGCTTGATTTGTCTCATCAACACAAAGTAATACTTCAAATAGGTCATTTGGAAAGATTTAACAGCGCTGTTTTAACCTTGGAAAAATACATTAATAATCCGCGATATATTGAATCCAATCGGATATCTCCCTTTATTGAACGAGTATTAGATGTTGATGTTGTTTTAGATCTTATGATTCATGATATTGATATTATCCTGAGCATTGTAAAATCAAAGATTAAAAAAATAGAGGCTGTGGGTGTTCCTGTTATTTCCCCTAAAATTGATATTGCCAATGCCAGACTGGAATTTGAAAATGGTTGTCTGGTCAATGTGACTGCCAGCAGGGTTTCTTTGAAAAAGGAAAGAAAAATGAGGATTTTTCAGGAGGATGCTTATTTTTCTCTCAATTATGCGGACTCTTTATTATATTCCTGTACCCTTGAGAAGGATACAACTGAAGGGAAAACCTATCCTTTCAGTGTGATGCGAAATGATATTCCGGTAGCAAAGGTTGAACCCTTAAGAGCGGAACTGGAAGCTTTTCTTAATTCCTGCTCTACTCGTCAAAAGCCTCTGGTCTCAGGAGAAGAGGGATATGAAGCTTTAACTGTATCTTTTATGATCCTGGAAAAAATCTCTTCTTCATCTTCTTGATTGCCTGATAAATTTATAGCATAGGAATTTTCATTTTCTTTATGCGGCTTGCCGGCCGATCACTAATTCATAATTCATAATTCATAATTTATATTTTAGCCTGTCCATCTTAAATTGGTTACCTTTTCATTCCTATCCGGCAATTCTTATTTTAGCTTATAATCCATACTACAATGTCATTAACTTAAGCTCTGATCGATGCTCCTTTGTCATTTCGAACATATTCACTACATTCAGTGTAAACTCCGTGAAAAATCTTGTAGTGCTGTATGGTTAAAGATTTTTCGTCGCAAATGCTCCTCGAAATGACAAGGGATAATTCATTAAGTTAATGGCATTGATCCATTATTCATCGAGATACATTTGGAGATGCTTACCAATAGAGTTGTAGCGTAATGGATAGGGCAATAAATCGTCTAATATTTGACTTTCTTCAATTTTATTCTGAATCTTAATAAACTACAGGTGTAGGCCGTGAGGGGGTGATAAATTTTTAAAATATAGGAAGATTTAAGAGTATTAGGAGAAAGAGGAATTCTTGATTTACAGAGAATAAAATAGTTAAATTTTTTTGATGGTTAGGAGGTATAATAAATGAAAAAGTTAATTAGTATTCTTGCTACCTTTGTATTTTGTATGGCCATATGTTTTTGTCTTACTTTCGGGACTGCTCAAGCCCAAACAACAACAACTGACTTAAGTTCCCTATTTTCTCCTTTCATGGGAGGTATGTTTGGTTTGGGTGGTTATGGTTTGGGTGGTATGATGGGAATGATGAATCCTTACTCATACGGAGGATTATTCGGCAGTTCAGGGACTGATACGACGAGTATTTATAATCCATTCATGGGGATGGGCGGTTTTGGCGGAATGGGCGGTTTTGGCGGAATGAACTCTTATCTGTATGGCGGATTATTCGGCAGTGCAGGAACTGATACAACGAGTATTTATAATCCATTCATGGGGATGGGCGGTTTTGGCGGAATGGGCGGTTTTGGCCGAATGAATCCTTATCAGTATAGTGGATTATTAGGTAGTACAGAGACTGATACGACGAGTACTTATAGTCCATTCCTGGGAATGGGTGGTTTTGGCGGAATGGGTGGTTTTGGCCGAATGAACCCTTATCAGTATAGTGGATTATTAGGTAATACAGAGACTGATACGACGAGTACTTATAGTCCATTCTTGGGAATGGGTGGTTTTGGCCGAATGAATCCTTATCAGTATGGAGGATTATTTGGTAGTTCGGAGTTGGATACCAGTTCTTATTATCCTTTTATGGGAGGAATGGGCGGTTTTGGCCGAATGAATCCTTACATGTATGGAGGGTTATTTGGTAATTCCAATCTAGACCTTACCAGTTCTTATTATCCCTTTATGGGAATGGGCGGAATGGGCGGTTTTGGTATGATGGGAATGTTGAATCCCTATCTTAATACATTATTCGGAGCTACCACACCTGTAGCTGCTGATCCTGTTGTAGTTGATATTGTTACTTAATTTTTGTACCAAAATTACAGTTTTCATTTCACCAATTTTTTTTAGTATTGTGCGTTAACCCGTGTACATGGAAAATAGGGGCCATTAAGCAGGTCCTTAAATCATTAGCGTTTGAAATTGGCGATGATTCCTTATTGAAAAATAAGGACATCGCCAATTTTTTTTATTGATGCAATCGTAAAAAGTCATTTTTGCAAAAATTGGGTTACATAAATTCAATAAGTTATGTTGTGCGAAGTCCCCAATTTTGGACCTTTTACGAGGCCATCTTTATTCATTTACAATAAAATATCCCTAATTTCTTTTTGATGAGGAAGCCTGGTCATTCCGATAGTTTATACAGGGAAGTATGTCAGTTGTTTTTCGTTTTAAGGGAGTAGGCAGTAAATGTGGAAGATTTTAGTTATTGATCAAGATGTTGCTTTTACGAATACTTTGGCCCAATCAATATGTGGAGATGATAAACGATTGGCCATTGTTGATAATGCTGGAACTGCCATAAGTAGAATAAAAGGTGAACAATTCCATCTGATAATAATTCGTGATAATCTTCCGCACGGAGAATCCTTAAAGATCCTTGAATTGGCTATGATGATTGATGAGACCATGCCGGTGATATTAATACTGTCCCAGAGTAAACTGGATGATTATAGGGAAATTATTAGACCCTATACATGGAGCATATTAGAGGGGCGGTTAAATATGCATAATCTTGTCAATACTATTGACAATACCATTGATCATATAAAATTAAATCATAAAATCCGGTATTTGATTCATAAACAGAAATATATTTTTAGATTTGACAATATCGTGGGCGTTAGTGAAAAATTTCAGGATGTGCTTTCTATGGTTAAAAAAATAGCTCAAAGTGACTCCACCATTCTTATACAAGGGGAAACAGGAACCGGAAAAGAATTGATCGCAGCAGCCCTCCATTATAATAGTACGCGATGTCGAGAGAATTTTGTAGCGGTGAATTGCGCTGCCTTGAATGAAAATCTTTTGGAAAGTGAACTTTTAGGCCATGAGAAAGGGGCCTTCACAGGCGCTTATGGTCAAAGAATCGGCCGATTTGAACAAGCCAATTGCGGCACCCTATTTCTTGATGAAATCGGAGAGATGTCTCAATCAGTTCAGGCCAAAGTTTTGCGGGTTTTACAAAATCAGGAATTTGAAAGAGTCGGCAGTAACAAAACAATCAAAGTAAATGTAAGAGTAATAGTAGCTACAAACAGGGACCTGGAAAAAGATGTCAGCGAGGGCAGATTTCGTCAGGACCTGTATTATCGATTAAGCGTTGTGCCTATTACTATTCCCCCCTTAAGGGACCGAAAAGAGGATATTATTCCTCTGACCATGTTTTTTTTAAATAAATATAAAAAAAATGGGCAAGCCGAAATAGTAGGTTTTCATCCTGAATGTGTAAATGTGCTTGAAGAATATAGCTGGCCTGGAAATGCCCGCGAGGTGGAGAATGTTATTGAGCGAGCTGTTTTAATCGCCAATAATAAATATATTATGCCAGAGGATTTATCAATTTTTAATAATCAAAAAACAAAGAAGCTCATAAGCAGAGATGAACAAAGTGATGATGACCAAGGGTTGAGTATTCATTTATCCCCGGGGGGTATGAATTTAAAATATATTGAACGAGAGTTAATTGCGCAGGCCTTAAAAAAAACTGGAGGGGTGCAGAATAAGGCGGCAAAATTACTTGGAATTAGTAGTAGAGTCATTAATTATAAAATTAAAAAATATGGGTTGCAGCAATAAAAGAATTTATTTTATAAATTTTGCGGGAATTGTAAATGAATATTGATGCGGCTGTTGCTAAAATCGAGGATATCCCAACAATTTCAACTAATTTTGCGGAAATTTTGCGGGTTACCTCTTTGGAAAAAACTTCTGTCAGAGATCTCAGTCGAATTATTTACTCAGATCAGGCCATTGCCACCAAGATAATAAAGATGGCTAATTCTGCTTATTATGGATTTACCGAGCAGGTAAGGGATATCGATAGGGCCATAGTCATATTAGGATTTGATGAGATTCGATCAATAGCCATAGCCTTGTCCGTTTTTGATTCTATTTACCTCAAGAAAGGGGGGACTTATTATAACCGATTAAGGTCATGGAATCATTCTTTACTTTGTGGATTTGGGGCCAAGACATTGGCTGATTCATGTGGTAATAAGCAAGATTCCGGATTGAGTCTTTTTGTAGGCGGTTTGATTCATGATATTGGCAAGGTATTTATGGATCGATATTTTTTAAAGGAATTCACACAAATTTTACAATTAGTTGAGCAAGAAGGTATGGCAACTGAATCTGCAGAACGGAAAATTTTAAAATTTGATCATGGGGTTTTAGCGGGTAAGGTACTGGAAAAATGGAAATTTCCTCCTCAATTAATTAATATGGTTTTATATCATCATCACCCTGAGCACGCAAAGGTTGATCAGGAGCGGACCGGTTTAATTTTTCTGGCTGATTTGATGTGCCATCAACTTGGATATTCAGGCTTTGTTCATGAACCTAAACCCGATGTTGAGGATATTTTCGATTCCGATATAATGAAGTTGATCCGGAACAATGGATTGCCCTTAACCCCTGAAAAGATAACCAAGTGTTTAAAGAAAATGGAAGGGTATATTGCTAAAATAAAAAAATCCCCCCAAGGATCTTTACCAATTTAATCCGGTTTACATCAACATTATCCTAAGCTCTTTACAGTTGTCCCTCCCCCTGGATAGGGGATGTTAGGTGGGGGAGAAGGAGAAGATGATGATACCTCTACTGAAATTGGTCTGGTAGGGGATACCGATCTTACCGCTTTAGCTGGCTTTGATACTTATGATGCCATCAAACTTGAGTTCGACTTTGAAACAACCGGTGATCTGTTTTTCAACTTCGTTTTTGCATCTGAAGAGTATATTGATTATGTAAACACAGAATTCAATGATGTATTTGGTTTGTTTGTGGATGGAATTAATATTGGGTTAGTTCCAGGAACATCAGATCCAATAACAATCAATACTGTCAACCCAATTACTAATTCTGATTATTACAATAATAACATAAATCCGTCGCCCTTCGATTTAGAATATGATGGATTCACTGATGTTATTAGTGCATCTATTTTAGGTCTTGGATCAGGAACACATCATATGAAATTTGTGATTGCCGACGGTTCCGATGCTGCATTAGATGCAGCGGTTTTTATCCAAGCCGGAACCTTCTCGGACACACCAACACCAGTAGATCCCGTCCCCATACCGTCCACTTGTTTACTTCTCCTCTCTGGTATGTTGGGAATAGTAGGGATTAAGAAGAAGTTTAGTTGATTAAAAAAGAGAATATTATACGCCGCCAGCATTGTAAGTTCATGAATAGCTTTGGGGCCTGTAATTCATTTTTCCCAAAGCTGCCCTTATTGCTTATAATGATGATTTTCCCCACCTCTTGATTATTCTATATATATCTGCGTACAATAAATATGGTAATATATCTAACCTTGCCCATCAGCCTTTTAAGGTTGGTGGGTTCTTTATTTCTTCCTGGGGAGAAATGAAATGCTCATCAGAGTAAAATATCATAATGATAAATGCGATTATATAAAGCCCTGGTTCCTCGCGATCGTTTGATTAAAACAAACCAGATACAAGCTTTCTGCAGGAAGACAGGATGGGTTGTTATTGGTATGGATAAACTACGCTTACCTTGCTATTACTAACACTCTTCTGTTCATGCATTTCCAAAAGCCTAACTTCTTCGATCTCCCGTGGGATACTCCAATCAATATCCAATAAAAAAGAAACCGCAACTTGTTGATCCCACTCCGCTTGTTTTTCTCTTTGCTGCTTAGGATTTTTAAAGCCACCAACATCCATCCGCCGCGCGAAATAAGATATTAGTGAACGAAAGGTCGGAGAAAATCTTGGCTATTCTGTTGATATTCCAAGGACGATTTTACCTAAAACTTCTTTCCATTTGGTATTGCTTAAAAAAATCTCCTCTGTTTTTTAATCCAAAGAACTAGCAATAGGCCAACTGGAAGTGTCCTCTTTATTAAAAAAATTACCTAATCAAAATAAATATGTGTTATACTAAAATCAATCAAAATTTATCCTATCTATAAGTTGTGCAGGAGTACAAAGTTGTCTGCTGCTGACTTAATCCGGTATTATTTTATACGTTATCATTTATACAGTAAAAATAGATAAGCAATAAACTATAAAAGGGTAGCTGTATTATCACCTTAAACCTGAATTATGTAAAAGGAGGGGAGAAAAGGGACAAGAAATGAATAAAGGTGTGGGGGGAGTAATTTAAAGATCTGGAGAGTAAAAATAATAAAGGAAGGATATAATGAGGAAGATTGCTTTTGCCATGACTTTGGTAATGGTTTTTGGGATATCTGTTTTGGCGGAAGCCGCCTTAATTGATCGCGGCAGCGGATTAATTTACTGTGATACCCTTGACATCACCTGGCTTCATAATGCCAACTATGCCAGCAAAACTATGAATTGGGTTGATGCTAAATCCTGGATTGATGCTTTTACCTATGATGATTCGGTCCGGGACGTCACCTGGGATGACTGGCGGCTACCAACTGCATTGGATGAGAACGGTTTGCCTCCTACTACCCGTGAAGCCCGAGGCAGTGAGATGGGGCATCTGTTTTATGAAGAACTGGGTGGAGTGTTATGGAGCTCTATTCTATCAAGTTCAGACCCAGATCTTGACCTCTTTGAGAATATTCAAGAATCCGCATATTGGACTAGCACATTTTTTGGTAATTACGGCCTAGACTACGCATGGGTCACTTATTTTAGCTCTGGCTGGACAAAAGAATACAACGAGAACGCACCGTTTTACGCTTGGGCTGTTCGTGACGGCGATGTTGGCGCTGCCCCCGTACCTGTGCCGGGAACAATATTGTTTCTGGTTTCCGGTTTGTTGGGGGTTATGGGTGTGAACAGGTTTGGGCGGCGGCATGGGTAATTTGATGATTCGAGTAATTTGGTAATTTATAAAGGGGGGTGCAGGGGGGATTTTCCCCCCCTGCTTTTCCCGAATTCAGTAAACAGGAAAAAACAACGCCTATGGCCCGCTATGAGCATCTTCCGATATACAAGAAGGCCTATGTGGGTTTTTCAGAAGTTCCCCGCACCCACTCAAGCGTCTGGTTCGGTGATTCCGAGGGTTGATATTGAATAGGAAGGGCGACGATGACCCTGTCTCCGTTTCAGCTATTGCAGCTATTGCTAAGATTTTCTCCTGATTTTAATACCGGCAAGACCTGCTATGGCAATGCCAAAAAAAAGTATTGAGGAAGGTAATGGGACAGGTGACGCATTTACACGATAGGCACCCTCGATCTGAATCGTGTAGTGCTGGAAACCATTACCTAGGAGTGCTTCATTTGGGTTGTCAGCACTTCCGCTAAACCAAGCAAGTGATTTTCGTCCCGATTCAAAAAAGTTCCACCACCAAGCAACATCAGTTGGTTGTGGAACAGCCGGATGGATTCCAAGCCAATATATTTCACCTTGATTCAACAGGACCTGCTCTAAAAAAACAACAGTGGTGAGTGCAGGAAGTGACTGCCCAAATGGGGAACAGCCCTCTGTCCCAGGCGTGCAACTGGTGGACGCAGGTGTTGTTATAGTGGTCGAAGCCAAAATGGATTCTGGGCGACCTCCGGCGAAATGCACTGAATTTGAATAAATCGCAACGTCGATATCAGGTTGACCAACTCCGAAGCTGATATCAGATACTGCCAATTCAATCGAATCTAAGGCAAAGTTACCAGTAGAAGTGAAACCATAAGCACGATTCAAAGATGTTTCATTGGGGCCAAAAGGATAACCGGCCGCCTGCCAGCCATTGTTTACTGAATATTCATCACCGGGTCCGAGGTTTGAATAGACAACCACAGAGGCAAATGAAGGTGATGTAATTAAGAATAGGTACAATATTGCAATTGGATAGATACCTATTGATCTTGCTCAGTTCACTAACCCTGCTCCGACATTTAGTAAAAACCTTTTCTTCATTTTGCTTTTTCCTTTTATGTTACGTCCGGAGGGCATATCCCACCGAACATCTGTGATCACTGGCTGGCATAATTGGCATAGCCCGGATTAATTGATGCAGGTAAAAGTTGATCTTAGCAATAATTTTCGCCATACTAATAGTCAGCCCAGTGAATTAGCTTTAGATAATATATTGTTTAACAATGAGTTTTGATTTTTTACTACGCTCTATCGAACAGTGAACACAAATCTATTCCCGTCCCTTGTACCGCAAACGCTTATTCTTTTCTACTACCACCCCTTCGATCAGGGAACCCAAATGCATTTGTTATCTTAGCAAGCATATGAAAAAAATCTTTACTATTAAATAGTTACAAAAATTCAGTCTCTTTTTGAATAAGGGAACCCTGAAGGGTTTATTCAACAGCATTTACGTTTCAACGCCAGCAACCCAAACATAGAAAAGCCGAGAAGGAAAAAAGTTCCTGGTATTGGAACAGGGTTTCCCTTTGCCCAAATTTTAAATTCATAAAAATCAGCCCCAAATTTAGGATCATCATCCAGTAAAATTCGCAAAGTATAGCCATTTAGCATTGATGGAGACTGCTCCAAAGTTATCAACCAACGAGCATCCAGCACATCTAGGAATACTTCGACATCAGGACCAAAACGTTCCTCTATGGTTGGAAGTCCTAGCACTTCATTATAGGCTGAATAGTCTAAATAATCTTCACCATTGGGCCATTCAGAGAGAAATTCTTGACCATTCACAATGGTTTTATCGATATCATAAAAGGTTTCAGGAATCTCATAATTTCTATGTTGCCATCTCCACAGATTTTCCTGCATCTCAAACCAATCACTTCCATCAATCATGGCTTTGACATGCAAATATTCTTCAAATCCTGTAGGAACTGCTTGTATATCAAGTACTATCAGGAACTGTACAGTTAACATACATACGATCACACTTAAAATTTTTGCTAATTTACTCATTTTTTTCCCCTTCCCTCCTTTTTTAGTCAGCAAATACAGGAAACATAGTGTAACTATACTACCTCATTTGCTTTCATTTATTCTTTTTCACTACCGCTTTTTTGAACTGCATTGCAAATGTATTTTTCGAATTAAGATCAGCGAACTTTGTCTAATGAGCTACGATAGTATCGGGTTAGGCGAAGTTCTAAAAGGTATCGCCTGGTTGAACTTTTAATTTTTAACTCTATGGTGTAAAGATAGCACTTTAATTAGACGTTAATTAAACATTGTTAAAAAAAGGATAAGATAATTTATTCTAGAATTTTTGATATAGTAGTTGTTGTGGGAGAGATTTTTAAATTTTTGGGATAAATATTTATTGTTATTTGTAAGAGCAATAAAATTCATGGGCTTAAAATATTATCTCGATTAAAATTCAATGAATGTACTTTGCCAGTTGTTCAAAAAAAGCCTAAAAATGGAACAGACGCTCATATAATTTTTTCCTGGACGGAAAACTAATAGACTCGCCAAGCTTAACGGCGCAAGATTTCTCCAACGGCGATAAAGCCAGTTTTTGGACTTCCGAAGAAAATCCGCACCTCTGAAATTGTAAGTGGAATTTTCTTAATCGATATCATTTTAGCATACTTTTTTAAAATAGTACAATTTAAATTTTAATTCAGTTTTTTTAATAAGGTCTGCGGATTTTTCAATTGAGCTTAATCCAAAAAGAACCAGCCATTTGTAAAGTTTGGCATTAAAGAAGTGCGGGCCGTCCGACAGCATAGGCAGTACCAACAACGTGAAGTTTGTAAGATGGACTCATCGTGCCGATGCCGACATTACCATATGGAGACGGTCCGCAAGGTTGGCTTAACCCTATGGAAGAACCCCCGATTCCAAATAATCATAATATGATCTTTCAGTACAACCTGGAAAATATTGATGATCCATTTACTCACGAATCCCTTGATATGGCCTTTGTTATCACCGGCCACTCAATCCCCATCCCAGGTGCTTTTTTGTTCCTAAGCATTAGTCTGATAGGACTTGCAGGCATAAAAAGGAAGTTTTTTGGTTAGTATCAGGGCAAATTTTTCAGAAAAAAGCAGGGACATTATTGGCCATGCTTTTTCGTTTGCCTGACGGGCTGGGTGTTTCATTATTGCGAATAGATTTGCAATATTTTTGTTTTTCAAATATAATATAAAAACAGATTTAAAAAATATCATATATTTTTTAGAATTTTTTATCTCAGTATTCGATCCATTACTTTTTAAAGTAACATAATCGATGAAGGCGTAGAAAGTCGCACCAACGTGTCATCTCGACTTCAATAAAGGTGAGAACTCTGTTAAATTTTTTTTCCTGAAAAATTTTTCCTTTAAAAGCAATGAGTGGTATAATTATTGCTGTTTTTTTTAAAATCGTATATATTGTTTATATTTATAATTGTTTATATTTATATATGGATTTGTAGGAAAATATTTATCGAATTCTTTGCCTGTTATTGAAAGGGGTGAGGAGGTAGTTGTCAAGGAAATTTGATTTACGAAAAATCTCTATATTGACTGTATATTGCATAACCTATCTATCAAGTAATCAAAGGGGCGAAGCTGTATCTAAAATCTTAAAATCTATCTTGCCGGCGCTAGCTGATGAGCTATCGAAATGACACGTTGATGAGACTTTTTACGATTTCATCGATATTCTGAAAATCTATAATGAGCTTACCAGCTTAATTTAATTCACGAATAAACACTCATGGCTCTCTGAGCCACCACGAATTATGAATGTGTTATTTTTTAAAGTGTTATATGGTTATTTTCGAACAGATATTAAGGGAGGTCTATATGCCAAAATTAGCAAAGTTTTTGTTGCCGGCCTTATTAATGGCCCATTTTATTTTACTATATCCTGTTTTTTCCTCGGCTGAGAAAACAGACAAAACTTACTTAATAGGCCCTGAAGACATCCTGGAAATTTCAGTTTGGAAAGACCCGAGTCTAACGAAAGAAGTGGTCGTAAGGCCCGACGGGAAAATATCCTTTCCCCTTATCGGCGAATTAAGGGCCGGCGGCGTCTCAGTAGAAGAATTAGAAAAGGAATTAAAGTCCGGCCTCGAAAAATTTATCCCTGACGTTGTTGTGACGGTTATGGTTATTAAGGTAAACAGCCTGAAAATTTATGTGCTGGGCAAGGTTGCTCGACCTGGAGTATACAGTATCGGCAAGCCGCTTAATGTATTACAGGCCCTTGCTCTGGCCGGTGGTCTTACCCCATTTGCCAAAGCAAAAAAAATCTTAATTCTTAGAAATGAAAATAGTCAACATATCAGAATACGCTTTAATTATGAAAAAATAGAGAAAGGTGAATTTCTTGAACAAAATATACCGCTTCACAGCGGAGATGTGTTGGTGGTCCCTTAAGATGGAGTTGATGGTACCTTAAGATAGTGGTGGTTGTCCCTTAAAGTGGCGGCAGTCTTAAAAAGGGGGTCTGGTGAGCAGATGGATGTCTTGCATGAAATTTATTAATTTTTTAATACTAATTATATTAATTATGAGCTTGTCTATTCTATTAAGCGAAGGTTGGGCCAATGCGATTAAATGGGATACGCAGGTAACAATGAAACACGAATATACCGATAATGTTAATTTTAGCTCGGTAAATGAAGAAGGGGATTGGATTTTCACTCTTTCACCCGGCATTAAACTAAAACACAATACCCTTAGGAATGAATTGAATGCTGAGGCTGAAATAAATTTTCTTGAATATACTAAGAAAGATGAGCTTGATACAGTCAATCAGAAATATAAACTTTTCTATGATTTCCAGGGCACTGAATTTTTTAACATCAATTTTTTAAGTTCCTTCATAAGCGATACAACCCTGGATAGTGAGATAGAGGAAAAAGGCATTGTTTTTAGTCGCCTGGGGCGAAAAAAACATAATATAAAGCCAGCTATTTCATGGTTTTTTACCGAAAAAACCAGCCTTGATTTTTCTTATGACAACACAAAGGTTTGGTATGATTCTCACCAGGATTATTCAAATTTCCAGATACAGGACACTATGGCGCAGGTTTTGCACAAGATGAAAGATGCGCGGAAGGTTTTATTATGGCAGGTTGGTTATTCTCGATATAATTTTGAATATAATTTAGATCCTTCAGATGTCGATTATGCGGATAGTTATCGTTCTCTTTTAGGAGCAGAGTATGAGTATTCACAAGTCTTTAAAATAGCAGCGCAAACTGGTTTACGCTATACTCGGGCGCGTTTTTTTAACCGAAGCAGGGGGAATATAAAGAGGAAGGGATTCGGCCTCCTGAGCTTCACTTCAGAGTATCCCGGGGGCCTTCTAAAGTTGACTTTTAGTAGAGATATTGTTTCCTCGGGGTTGTATGGAGAGCTAATCGAGCAAGATAAAATTATTTTTGAGGCAAAGCGTAGAATTACCCGATTTTTAACCGGCAGTTTTAAGGCAAGATGGAATGATTCCAAATCGGAAAGCGATTTCTGGAATACTGATAGGGAGTATTATCGTCTCAGTTCTTCACTGAGTTATCGAGTAATGAAACAGGCTTTTTTATCTTTGAGATATATTCATGATGAAACGTATAACCACCAAAAAATTATTAACGACCAAGAAACCGATAGGAAACAAAAGCGCAACACAATTTATTTACAACTCAGGATTTTTTGGGAACAAAAATAAGGAATAATGTCTATGAATCCCCAAGAACAAAATAATGTTAACTATTTAGATTTTCTTAAACGTCGAAAAAATTATATACTGGCACCGTTTATAGGTGTTTTTTTTATTTCCATACTATTGGCTTTTGTCCTTCCCCCCATATATAAATCCGACTGCACTATACTTATTGAGAGTCAACAGATCCCTCCCGATTTTATCCGGAGCACGGTCGGTTCATTTGCCGAGCAAACCATAAAAACGCTTACCCAACAGATTATGAGCCGCAGGAACCTTTTAGCCATTATCAATCAACTGAATCTTTATGCTGATCTGCGAAAAAAGGAAACAATCGAAGAGATTGTTGAAGAAATGCGGGAAAGTATCAGCCTGGAGATGATAGATACGCAAGTTGCCGACAAGCGCACCGGCAGGCCTTCCATTGTCACCATTGCCTTCAAACTTTCATTTGAAGGGAAAGACCCGGAAAAGGTCCAGAGGGTGGCCAATGTCTTGGCTTCGTTATATTTGGAGGAAAATCTGAAAAACAGGGAAAAGAAGGCCAAAACAACTTCCGGCTTTTTTGAAAGGGAGATGAAAACCCTGAATGAAGACATCACGCAATTGGAAACAAAGATCGCTCAGTTTAAAGAAAAACATTTTGTAGCTTTGCCGGAAATGAGTCAGATTAATTTGCAGACACTTCAGCGCTTTGAACGTGACCTGGAGCAAAATCAACAGCAGATAAAAGCCGTGCGGGAACGAAAGATCTATTTGCAAGGCCAACTGGCCACAATTGCGCAGCAAATGCCTTTCCAAAAGGACCGACTCCGGTTTTCAAATGACATCAAACAGGTTGAAGCCAGGGAAAGATTGGCGCTCCTACACACAGATTTTTTGTCCATGAAGGCTTCTCTTTCCGAAGATCATCCGGATGTAATCAAGATGAAAAAAATAGTTGAATCACTGGAAAAAGAGGTTGGCCCTGAAGATGACATCTACCTTAAACAAAGACAACTTCAAGAACTTAAGACCTCGCTGAAGAATAAAACAGCCGTTTTTTCAGCCCAGCATCCGGATGTGATTAAGCTCAAAAAAGAAGTTTCTCTTCTGGAACAGGAACTTGCAGCGATGGCGGAAGAGAAAACTGACACTCTGGCAGTGCCGGAATATTCGGATAATCCGGCCTACATTAATATGAGCACCCAGATTGCCACGGCAGTAATGGAATTGGAATCTCTTAAGAAACAAAGCATTTCATTGATAGAGATGATTAACAATTATCAAAAACGCCTGGAATTGGCGCCCCAAATAGAGATGGAATATAATTTGTTGACACGCGATTATGAGAATGCGCGCAATCGATACAGGGAAACCATGAATAAGCTGATGGAATCAAAGTCCGCGGAGTCCCTGGAAAGAGAGCAGATAGGAGAAAAATTTACTATTATCGAGCCGGGGATGTACCCTGAAGAACCTCATAAGCCCAACAGGTTGGCCCTTATTCTGACAGGGTTTATATTAGCCCTGGGGGCCGGTGTGGGCTGTGCCTCCATTAAAGAGTTTACCGATCAGTCTTTTCGCTCCGAGCTTGCATTGGCCAACCTTACCAATAAACCGGTTTTAGCCAACATTTCTTTAATCGAGACCTCGGCCTCTAAAAGGAAAAAACGCTATAAAACAATTGTAATAGTTGTCACCATTTTTATAATTATTTTTCTCGGGGCTCTTTTAATCCATCTATTTGTTATTCGATTGGATATCTTATGGTTTAAGATATTGGATTATTTATTTTAATAGGAGTGAATTTTTATTTTATTATATTTTATTAAATGATGGGAAAGTATAATGAGTAAAATTGAAAAAGCATTAAACAAGGCAAAAAGTCAAAGACAAGAGGTTGTATCTACCGGGCATACAGTTGAAAATGAAGAGAGCAGTAATCGGATAGATTCAATTCAGTATGAACAGACCAAGGTTATCAAGGTAAGTGAGGCTACTTTGCAGGAAAATAGACTAACTGCCTTTTTTGATAACACATCGATTGCCGACCAATATAAAATATTAAAAACTCGTATTTTTCAGCAAACAATGGAAGAGGGTTTAAACACCTTATTGGTAACCAGTGCTGTGGATAACGAAGGGAAAAGCATTACTGCGACCAATCTGGCCATCAGTCTGGCTAAGGAATTACAACAGACGGTTTTGCTGATTGACGCAGATTTGAGAAGGCCCTCTTTGCACAATCTGTTTGCTTTGTCTCCCTCGGCGGGTTTATCCGATTATCTTTCAGGGAAAAAACCGCTGAATGATCTTTTTATCTCACCAGGAATAAATAAGCTGACTATGCTGCCGAGCTGTAAAAAGGTGGGCAACTCTGCTGAACTTATGGGCTCTTTCCGAATGAAAAATTTTGTGGAGGAGGTAAAGAGCCGCTATAAGGACCGCTATATTATCTTTGATTCATCCCCTCTTTTGGGTTTTGCCGATGCGCTGATTCTTTCCGAATACGTTGACGGCATTATTCTGGTGGTGGAGTATGGTAAAACACAACGCCATGAGTTGGAAAAGGCGCTTCGTCTTATTAAAGGAAGGAATTTAATCGGCACGGTCTTGAACAAATCTCCTTTCTCAAAGAAGCAAGAGTACTATTATCAACGATGTAATAAATAATGCAATTGTCTTTTTACGAGATCATCAATAAATGGTAACAATCATAAATGTATAAAGAATTCTACCATTTAAAAGAAAGACCTTTTACCATACTTCCTGACCCCGGCTATCTTTTTATGAGCAGCAAACATAAGACGGCCATCGACTATTTGCACTACGGATTCATGCAGCAGGCCGGGTTTATTGTCATAAGCGGGGAGATCGGCACTGGCAAAACCACGCTCATTAAATATCTGGTCAAAGAGATCGAAGACAATATCAATCTGGCTATTATTTTTAATACTAAACTTAATTCCGTGCAGTTTCTGCTGGCGGTCCTGAAAGAATTCGAAGTAGAATATAAGACTAAAAACAAAATAGCCCTGTATGAGGCCTTTAACAAATTTATCATCGAACAGTACGCAAAAAAAAGAAAAACGGTCTTAATTATAGATGAGGCACAAAACCTCTCCCCTGCAGTTCTGGAAGAGGTAAGGATGCTCTCCAATTTACAGACTGAAAAAGAGCACCTTATCCGGATTATTTTAGTGGGGCAGCCCGGGTTGAGAGAAGTCCTTTTGAAACCCGGCCTTGAACAATTTGCGCAACGAATCATCGTTAACTATCATCTTGACAGGCTTTCGTCTCTGGAGGTTAAGGAATATATACACCACCGATTATCAGTGGCCGGGGCCAATACAAATGAAATTTTTTCCGACGAGGCGATTAATAAGATAGCCACATACTCCGAGGGCATCCCCCGAGTAATTAATATTATCTGTGATATGGCCCTGGTATACGGCTTTGCCGACAGCTTACCACAGATAAGCGATAAGGTAATAGAAAATGTTGTGGCGGATAAAAAGGAAGGAGGGCTTTTCCTGGGCGAAAAATCCGGCCCTCCATCAGCAAGGCAAAATAAAAATAGTTGGAAAATCAAATTTCGCCTTCTTGAGGGAAAGATTGCCGATCTGGAAAAAAGTATAAAGATTCTGGAAAATAAAAAAAAAGGCAGGGACGAATCTGATACCAAGAAATATAATAGCAGCATTATAGAAGAATTTAAACAAATACTCATAACCACGGACAAGACATTAAAAGTTCATGATATGGAGTTGAAAGAACTTCGACCGGAGAAAAACGATTTGGTTAAACGTTTGTCCGATTTTGATCATGACTTAGAGCGTATTAAAAGGCAAAGCAAAATTATTTTAAACGTAGCCTTAATTTTAGCCTTCATAGCAGTGTCCGCCTTGATATTTTGTTCATTTATTCGATATTAAGCTGATGATCATTTATGGAAAAAAGAGATAGATCGTGAATACAAGATAGAATATGATGAAATTTATTTAAATTTTCGTTACAAAAAAATAAAGCTCAAAGAACTTGATTATAGAAAATATTTAACAGTTAATAACCCATTAGCCTATGCCTTGATGGTAAAAATGGGTTTCAATAAAAAAGAGAGAACAAAAGTCAAGATGGAGGCTTTAAGATTGATCTTGACTTCCCGAATTGATGAAGCAAGGCAAAGCATCCTGATAAATTTTATCAATGACTCGATGGTCTTAACAAAAAAAGACGAAGAACAGTTTTTCAAAACCCTAGATCATGATGGAAGTTACAGGGAGGTAAAAGATATGATTACTCTATATGAGAAAAAGGGCATTGAAAAGGGCATTGAAAAGGGCATGGAAAAGGGCATGGAAAAGGGCATGGAAAATATGCAGCTTTTAATCTTAAATCAAATCAAAAAAAAATTTGGTGCCCTTTCTCCCGATCTGAAAAAGCGCATAAAATCAATTAAAAATTTCAGCAAGTTGAACCAAATAGGCGCCGAACTATTAGACATAAACGACGTAGAGGAATTAAAAAAAAGGTTATGAAAATACTATGCAATATAAATGGAAACAAGGAAAAAGGTTAACTAGTTGCCTATAGAGTTTGGAAATCAAGAGTGAGGAAACAATGGCCAAAATAGTTTTGGAGTCAAATAAGCCCGATAAGGCAGTTAAATTTATCAAGGAGGTTATTGAGACAGAAACCCTCCGTATAAACTATAGTCTTAAACTTGCCAAAGAGCGGCTTAAAAAGTTTGAAAAAAAATACAATATCTCATCTGATGAGTTCATAAAAAATTGGACTGCTGAAGATTTAAAGGGAAAAGATATTGAATATGTTGAATGGGCGGGAGAATATTATTTATTTATTAAATTAAAAGAAGACTTAACTGTATTAAGAAGTATCGCGCATGTTGCTTCGTAATTACCTTGAAACATTTCAACAAGCCTTAGAAAGGCTTAGAGATTATGGATATACAGAGGCTGTTGAATTTAAAGAAGAAATGCGGGCACGCAAACAAGCAGTTATAAAAGCCAAAATTATCCTCGTAGACAATTCGGTTTTTCATATCCAAGAATATATAGATGCCAAATATACAATAGATAAAGTGAGTTATTCTTATCAATACCTGGACAGAGATGGAAAACTCATCTTCAGATATGATAACGCTTTGCATAAACCAGCATTAAGGTGTAAATCACATAAACATACGAGAGATGGAACAATAATTTGCACTCATATGCCTGAAATATCGAATGTCATAGATGAAATAATTAAATATTTATAAAAAATTAGGCGATGGGAAAATTTCAGGAGCTTAAAGTATGGCAGCATGCAAAGGACCTCGCCGTATTTATTTATAAATTAACAGGGAAAGGCATATTTGCTAATGACTACGGCCTTAAAGAACAGATGAATATACCTATTGCTTTGCGAATAAAACTCCGATATTATTTATAAAGAAGCGAGGAGATTTGCGATGTATACAACAATCTAAGGTATTTACAAAAAAGGGCAAATTGATCCTATGGAATCAGTGTTATTTAACCAAAAAACCTATCATCAGCAGATAAGCTTCTTTATACAATGGGTGAACGAGCAATAGAAGGGAAATTAAGCAATGTTTCTGAAAAGCATGATCAATACCGCTATTGTCAGGGAACAAAATAATGAAAAAGGTGTTTATTTTTGTCTCACCCCCCTGAGATAGAAGAGCGCCTAAAAGCTATAAAAAATATTAATAAGCTGCGTCGAATAGGCACTGAACTATAAAGGCACCTTTTAAGAGCAAGGAGTCTTTTGAGGAAGGAATTTTAAATGTCAGTATCAAACAATGTTGTTTTATCAGAGAAAGTACAAAAAGAGCTTGTTAATATTACCAAAAAAAGAGATATAGTTGATGCAATTAAAGAATTGATAAACAGAGAGCTAAAAAGAAAAAAAAATAAGTATATATTTATGGTAAAGAATTTTGAAAAAAAATATAATATGAAATTTGAAAGTTTTGAAAAAGTATATAAAGACAGAGAAATGAATTACGAAATCGAAAAAGATTACTTTGACTGGGATATGGCTGTAACTGTTTTAGAGGATAAGGATTATGAAGGTTGGTTCTTGATTTAAAAAATTAATTTCTCAGCGCGCTTTGCGCTGAATATAAAAAATGCCGATTGCCTTGCAACTAAAATTCCGATATTATTAAACCATAGTGAGCTTAGGCGGACGTAAAAAAAAATAAATTTATATTTATGATATTGCTTTTGCTATTTATCATATCATGGGCATTGTCTAAGGGAGGCTTTTTTATGAACATTGATCAGTTAGCCAGTGAGGCTTTGCGACTCAGTTCGCAAGATAGAGCAATTCTTGCCGAGACAATATGGGGAAGTCTTGAGGATCCATATATTCTCCCTGCTGATATTTCTGATGAGGAAGCTATTGCTCTTGCAAAGCAACGTGATGCGGAAATTGAACGGGGCGATGTGGTACCGTTGTCCCACAAAGAATTAATGAATAAGCTACGAAAATGAGGGTTGAATATCATCCGGCAATTGAACGTGAGTTACGTGAGATTATCAAATATTTTAACGAGTGTACTCATGGATTAGGGGCAGAATTTCTCAATGAATTTGAACTGCAGATTTTGAAAATCGCATCAATGCCAACCCGCTGGAAGATTGTGGAGACAAATGTTCGACGGTCGTTAATGAAGCGTTTCCCTTACGTCATTTACTTCCGAGTCTTGGAAAAAGACGTACTTCGGATAACGGTAGTTAAGCACCAGCGCAGGCATCCTGCCTATGGTCGAAGTAGAAAATAAAAGCCCAACCAAAGTAGGGCTTAAAGGAGAAGGGCCTGGCGATTAGTTTTACGCTATGGTTTAAGGCAGTTGCTGACGCTATGTAAAACCATTTGCCGAAAATGCCGGAAGGGTGTTAAGCCATAATGGTGAATATTGCGCTTGTTGGCCACAAATCAAACGAATGTTTATAACTTCACCTGAAAGCCAAAAATCAAACGAATGTATATAAATTTACCTGAAGCGCACAATAATAATTAGTAAAAATAAATAGTTCGCTTTTGTCTGCGTGAGTCTGCGGCCAAAAATAAAAACCAGTGATCAAACCAAAAACCACACTCCCCAGCACCAACATCGTCCTGGACGAAACAATCTACCCCCGCGCCAGGATCGATCAAAAACGAAAATTAACGAAGCCGGCTATGAGGAACAGTGTAACATTCCTAAAATCAAAAGGAGGAAATTTAATAAGTCGGCAGATTTTCGACGCGAGGGCCTGGGCAAAAAAAATTTAGGTCACACGTCGGCCAAAATTTCGTAAAGGTATAAAAAAGGAAAAAATGAGGGAATTAAATCAGGCAAAAAAAGCCTTACATAAAATATAATATTGTTCAATAAATTTTATATAAGGATATATTTAGATGTCTAGTCAACGAAACGTAACATTTCAAGAGGCCTTAGACATAATCGAAACCCTACCTGAATATCCACAAAAAGATCTTATAAGCCCTGCGTCCTTCTTTTTCCCCCTTCGCCTTACGCCTTTTTGTCCCCTAAGCCCTTCTTTTTCCCTCCGCCTTCTTTATTCATTTTCTTGACTATGCTCGCTGTAAAGACTAAAATTTTATTATACACAGCAGGGATAAAAATAAAGACAAAAAAGAAAAAAACCGAAACAGTTGAATTAGCATAAAACCACTATTTGTGGGGTGTGATAATGAGTAAAATTGCAATTTTAGCAGAAATCAAGAATCGGTTTAAATCCGAATGGGTTCTTTTGGAAGATCCGGAAACTGATGAAACCCTGAATGTGATAAAGGGTAAGGTACTTTGGCATAGTAAAGATAGAGACGAAGTTTACCGCAAGGCAAGGAAATTATGTCCTAAACATACTGCTATTTTGTATACAGGAATACAACCTGAAGAGATAGCTGTAGTATTGTGAGTCTCTCCTTTAACCCAGAAAAAGGATTAATTTTAATTCCAACAAAATTTTGGGGACCAAATGGTGATACAATATTACAACTAGCATTGGATACCGGCGCAACTAGATGTATTGTGAACTGGGATATCTTGGTGCTTTTGGGTTATGATCCGGCTATCGTTATCAGAACGAATCAAAATGACGACGGGGAGTGGAATAGAATTTGTACCGCAAATCGCAATAGAAGAAATCGAGGCCATGGGGTTGAAACGTTGGAATTTTTCTGTACTTTGTCATACCTTACTTAGTGTTACAGTAGATGGAGTCCTTGGCTTAGATTTTTTTCGAGGACATAAAATAGTAGTTGACCTTCGAGATGGATTTGTAAATATAGAATAATTGAGTTGAAATTTTCTATGCCCTACGCCCTGAGCCTTATGCCCCTGTCTTAGCTTAAATTGACAAGTTTTTCCAATGCTGATAAAATAAAATCAATTGAAACTAATTAAAAAAAAGATAAAATATTGAAGGAAAATTTATGCAAACCAGGACTAAATATGAGGAAAAAGTTCTTGAAGAAATACGTAAAATGCCGAGCGAAGTTATACCCCAAGTAATAAAAATGCTTCGTTCCCTCCAAGAAGGTATATTCACAGTGAAGGCAAAAAAAAATAGACATGAAAAAAGCAGTGGCCTTTGTGGAATCTGGGAAGATGAAAGGCGTGCAGAAGAGATAATAGAAGACATATATTCTCACAGAACAGGCTTTGGCGGACGTAAAGTTGAATTATGACTTACCTTTTGGATACTAATATCTGTGTTTATTGGATAAAGGGAAATACAGATATCGAAAAGAAAGCCTTAGATATCGGCCTTGATAATATATATACTTCGTTTCTGACTTTAAGTGAACTTTATTATGGCGCCCATAAGTCACAGAAAGTCAAGGAAAATTTATCCAATGTTAGGTTATTGGAAAGCAAATTGGGGATTATTGAATCAAACCAGGCAATATGCGAAACCTTTGGTAAATTAAAAGCGATGTTGATAAAGAGAGGGGAAATTATTGATGATGCTGATCTGTTTATTGCCGCTTGTGCTTTGGTAAATGATTTTACGCTTGTTACAAATAATCAAAGGCATTTTAAACGGATAAAAGGACTTAAAATTGAAAATTGGATTTAAATAAACCTTTTTTTCCCTATGCCCTAAGCCCTAAGCCCTAAGCCCTAAAACCTTCTATATTCCCCTAAGCCGTAAGCCCTAAGCCCTTTTTATTTGAAATTAGGGCTGCAATCAAACGAATATTTACAACATTTACCTGAAGCCCACAATAATAATTATTAAAAATAAATAGTCTGCGCAAGTCTGCGTGTGTCTGCGGCTAAAATAAAAACCCGTGATTAAACCAAAAACGAGGAGATTTAATAAGTCAAAGTAGTTTGACATACCCCCTGGCCCATTGACAATCTTTTCTCTGATTGATAAAGTAAAATAACTAATTAAATGGAGAATAGTTATGGCGGGAACATTTGAACTTAATGAGCTAATTTTAAAAAATATCAAAAGTTTACCAGAGAAAGGGAAGAAGGAAGTTTTACATTTTATTGAATTTTTAAAGATCAAGGAAGACAGCTCATTTTTAGAATATGTTAATAAAAGAACCAAAGAAACTATTGAAGCCAAGAAACGTGGAGAGCAATTTATCACTTTAGAGGAATTAAAGAGAGATTATGGTTAAACCATATAACCTTGAACTCTCGCTGTCTGCGAAAAGAGATTTAAAAAGATTACCGTATTCAATACAAAAAGAAATTGTTTTTAATCATTTACCAGCCATAATAAAAGACCCTTTTTCAAAAAGCGGACCTTTACTGGAGACATTTAAAGAAGCACGTTCATATCATTTCGTGCCAAAAAACGTGGGGATCAGGAAATCGAAGTGCAGGTAAAGGACATCAGCCACGACGAGGCCTTGGCGCTGGCAGCCAAGCTCAATACCACCCACTGCAAAAGGCTCACAGTGTTAGTGCTGGCCGGTAGAATAAAGCTTTTAGTGGAAGAAAAGGGCTGGTCGCAACAAAAAACCGCCAGACCTCGCTGTCATCTTTTTCCCCTTGTCGCCTAAATGAAAATATGATACGTTGAAATTATGCGTTTAAAAGAGAATGAAGTTAGAACAATTAAAGATTGTATTCACGATTTAGATAATTATGCAAAAACTTACCTTTTTGGTTCACGTGTTGATGACAGGCAAAAAGGCGGAGATATAGACCTGTTGATAATTTCCCAAAAATTAGGTTATGAAGACAAAATAAAGATTATGCAAAGATTTTATAAAAGGTTAGGTGAACAAAAGATACATCTTATTCTTGCCAAGGATACAACCAATCCTTTTGTAAAAATTGCCTATAAAAAGGGCATTTTATTGTGATTCAGGATCTGCTTAGTTTATTAAAAGAGGAATTATCTTTGTTGGAAAATGCAACAGAGATTATGAATTACTCTTATGCTGCGTGCACAAAGATAGCCATTAAAGAACAATATACTCTTGATGAACTTGATAGATTTGAAGCCTTTACCAGTAGGTTTGCCAGACTGAGTGATATTATAATTCAAACAACCTAACTGGGGGCCAAGGGCCTGGGACCTGGGGAACAGATGAATATACCTATTGCTTTGCGAATAAAACTCCGATATTATTTATAAAGAAGCGAGGAGATTTGCAATGTATACAACAATCTAAGGTATTTACAAAAAAGGGCAAATTGATCCTATGGAACCAGTGTTATTTAACCAAAAAACCTATCATCAGCAGATAAGCTTCTTTATACAATGGGTGAACGAGCAACAGAAGGGAAATTAAGCAATGCTTCTGAAAAGCATGATCAATACAGCTATTGTCAGGGAACAAAATAATGAAAAAGGTGTTTATTTTTGGCCCACCCCCCCTGAGATCGAAGAGCGCCTATAAGCTGTAAAAAATTTTAATAAGCTGCGTCGAATAGGTACTGAACTATAAAGGCACCTTTTAAGAGCAAGGAGTATTTTGAGGAAGGGATTTTAAATGTCAATATCAAACAATGTTGTTTTATCAGAGAAAGTACAAAAAGAGCTTGTTAATATTACCCAAAAAGGAGATATAGTTGATGCAATTAAAGAATTGATAAACAGAGAACTAATAAGAAAAAAAAATAAATATATATTTATGGTAAAGAATTTTGAAAAAAAATATAATATGAAATTTGAAAATTTTGAAAAAGTATATAAAGACAGAGAAATGAATTACGAAATCGAAAGAGATTACTTTGACTGGGATATGTCTGTAACTGTTTTAGAGGATATAGAGGAAGAAATTAAGGAAATGGAATGAAAGAAAGCATTGAGGAGATATTTCGAAATTTAGAAGAAATTTCCCAGTTTGATATCGTTATAGAATCGGAAATTATTGAGAAAACAAAATCTATCATAAAAGCGAGGCTTCACTTTTTAAAGGAATTATTTGTTCAAATATATGTAAACATAAAAAAACCCAAAAAAAGTTACGCTCTTATCTTAAATGATAGGAGAATTTTTGGCCAAGATTATATTTTTGGCCAATGGCATTTTCATCCTTTTGAAAGCCCGGATGAACATGCCAAATCTAAAATTGCCGAAGAAGCGGTTACCATAGAAGAATTTGTAGAAAGGGCTTTTGTTATAGTTTCGGAAAAATTAAAGATAATATAAAAGATAATATATAGAGGATTTACATTCTGCTATTTTGTATATTGGGCCACAACCTGAAAAAATGGCTATAGTATTGTGAGCACTCCTTTAACGCAGAAAAAGGATTAATTTTAATTCCAACAAAACTTTATGGTCCAAATGGTGGTACAATATTACAATTAGCGCTTGATACCGGCCCTACGTTCCTTAAGCCCTATGCCCTAAGCCCTACGCCCTTTTTCATTCCCTAAGCCCTAAGCCCTTTTTTATTCCCTAAACCCTTATTTTTTTAGAGGTAAAAGATATGATTACTGTATATGAGAAAAAAGGCATGGAAAAGGGCATGGAAAATATGCAGCTTTTAATCCTAAATCAAATCAAAAAAAAATTTGGTACCCTTTCTCCCGATCTAAAAAAACGTATAAAATCTATAAAAAATTTCAGTAAGCTGAACCAAATAGGCGCCGAATTATTAGACATAAACGATGTAGAGGAATTAAAAAAAAGATTGAGAAAATATTATGCAATATAAATGGAAATAAGGAAAAAGGTTAACTAGTCACCTATAGTATTTGGAAATTAAGAGTGAGGAAACAATGGCCAAAATAGTTTTGGAGACAAATAAGCCCGATAAGGCAGTTAAATTTATCAAGGAGGTTATTGAGACAGAAACCCTGCGTATTAAATATAGTCTTAAGCTTGCCAAAGAGCGGCTTAAAAAGTTTGAAAAAAAATACAATATCTCATCTGATGAGTTCATAGAAAATTGGACTGCTGAAGATTTAAAGGGAAAAGATATTGAATATGTTGAATGGGCGGGAGAGTATTATTTATTTATTAAATTAAAAGAAGACTTAACTGTATTAAGAAGTATCGCGCATGTCACTTCGTAATTACCTTGAAACATTTCAACGAGCCTTAGAAAGGCTTAGAGATTATGGATATACGGAGGCTGTTGAATTTAAAGAAGAAATGCGGGCACGCAAACAAGCCGTTATAAAAGCCAAAATTATCCTCGTAGACAATTCGGTTTTTCATATCCAAGAATATATAGATGCCAAATATACAATAGATAAAGTGAGTTATTCTTATCAATACCTGGATAGAGATGGAAAACTCATCTTCAGATATGATAACGCTTTGCATAAACCGGCATTAAGGTGTAAGTCACATAAACATACGAGAGATGGAACAATAATTTGCACTCATATGCCTGAAATAGCGAATGTCATAGATGAAATAATTAAATATTTATAAGAAATCAGGCGATGGGAAAATTTCGTGAACTAAACGTTTGGCAGCATTCAAAAAACCTCGCCGTCTTAATTTACAAATTAACTAATCAAGGCGCCTTCGCGAATGACGATGGCCTTAAAGACCAAATTCGGCGAGCATCTGTCTCTATCTCTAGTAATATTGCAGAAGGCGACGAACTTAACACTGACAAACAGGCAGTCAAGTTCTTTTACACTGCCAAAGGATCCACAGCGGAAGTTTTGACACAATCCATTATCGCTTTCGAAATAGGTTACCTATCCAAACAAAACTTTGATCACATTGAAAAAGAATGTAAACGCATTTCCGGCATGTTAACCCGACTCATCCAAGCCCGTTCCCCTGCACCCCAAGCCTTGAGCCCTAAGCCCTTCTTTTTGCCCTATGCCCTGCGCCTTGAGCCCTAAGCCCTCCTTTTTCCCCTTACGCCTTGTGCCCTGTGCCCTTTTTTTCCCGAGGTAAAAGATATGATTACAGTATATGAAAAAAAGGGCATGGAAAAGGGTATGGAAAATATGCAGCTTTTAATCCTAAATCAAATCAAAAAAAAATTTGGTGCCCTTTCTCCTAATCTGAAAAAACACATAAAATCAATTAAAAATTTTAGTAAGCTGAACCAAATAGGCGCCGAACTATTAGACATAAACGATGTAGAGGAATTAAAAAAAAGATTGAGGTAATATATAAATGGTCACAATTAAGGAATCCTAAAATGAAAATTGCTGCCGGGTAGTTCAAGGCGAAGTCTCTCAAACGCATGGATGATATCCGCAAAAATCAAGAAGAAGTAATAATAACTAAGCGCGGCAAACCGGTCATCAAACTTATCCCTATTGAAGTGCAACCTCCCTGTCCGGTTTTTGGATATTTAAAAGGAACAGTTGCCATTAACAGCGCATTGTGCAGCCTATCAAGGAAAAATGGAATGTCGATGAGTAAAACCCCAAAAGCGGTGCTTCTTGATACGCATAGTTGGCTTTAGCTCATGAACGGCAATGAGCAGTTGGGGGCATCAAAATGTTTAAAAACAATTGAGACGGCCTTTAAAGAGACTTGTCTTAAATTATTAGTCATATCAGTATGGGGAATCGTGATATTGGAGGCGAAAGGAAGAATAACTTTTGAGATTGATTGCATGGTATGGGTAAACAGGGCGTTAACTACGCATGGTATTTCCCTACTGCCAATAATGCCTAAAATTGCTATTGCAAGCAACAGGTTGCCTGGAAATTTCCATGGTGATCCTGCGGGCCGGATTATTAACCGCCAGAAAGCAAGGATCTACGTTAATTACCAAGGATAATCAGATTTTAGACTATGGTAAACAAAATTACTTAAAAGTGATGGCAGCTTAATCGAAGTTAGCCTTCTGACTCACCATGCTATGAGGGTTGATATTTAATGTAGATAGCACAATAGGGACAGAACGTAGGCTAGAAAATGAAATAAAAATAAATTTTTTTAGTGGCGTCATATTTCCATTTAGCGGAAATGCCAGGGTTGGCAAATCCGCTAAATAGTTATTTATAAGGATTTTTTGTAGCCTCAAGCAGCCTATTTACCAAAAATGCCAATATTAGCATTTTTGGTAAATACCAATTTATTGGAGAGATTTTGTGTGCCTTAGATCATGCATGATAAGGTATTTGAGGAGATTTAATAAGTTGATGAGGAGATTTAATAAGTTGAGGGAATTCATTAAAAAAGTCATTAAGTCTAATCAATTTTTAAGCACAATTTATTTCTCACATTATTATAATAAAAAGCCTCTTTCAAATGATAAAGCTTTAATGGGAAAAATGCAGCAATTAGGTCACAGTATCGATTTGAAATTAACCCAGAAAAAAGAGATTCCTCATGCTCTGCTTAACGAAATTAGATTTATTTTAAAAAGAGCGAAAAGAAGAAAACTTCAATTGGGTGCAACATATTTATGGGCATATAAGATGTATATCATGGGAAAGGAAGGCATTCCCAATGATAACAGCAATGGTATGGAGATTCCTGAATCGGCCCAGGTTCATTTATCAGGTAATCAGCAAAATCTGATCGATGTAATGCTGAAGAGGCGAAGCATTCGAAGATGGAAAGATAAAAAGATTTCTATTAATGATATTTATAATATCATTGAGATTTCAAAGTGGGCGCCAACATCTTGTAATCGTCAATTTTTGGAGATATTACTGGTTGATGATAAAACAAATAAAGAATTTTTAACCACTTTTTTTCCAAACGATTTTTATAAAAATGCCCCGCTTTTGGCTATCATCTTTATTAATGCCAGTCTTTATGGATCTAATGAGAAACACTTTGCCTATTTGGATGGAGCGGCTTTTATTCAAAATATGTTACTTTTGCTGCATTCGAGGGGCTTTGGTGCTTGCTGGGTTGGATTCAAGGGGTGGAATGGTTTAGGGGAGATTTTTATGGAAAAGTCAAAGTACGAATTTTTTTATAAACATTTCGCACTGAATCCTGTTCTCATACCCATCAGTTTGGTTGCGATAGGTTATCCTGATCATCAGCCTGGTGCCCCATCCAGGCAAGATTTAAATAAGATTATTCTATCAAGATGACAATGGCTTATTGATGCTGGATTAATTCAACGACAGAAGCTATTCATAAGAAACATGAAAAAAATCGGCATATTAACTTTTTTTTGGGCCCATAATCCAGGGACATTTTTGCAAGCTTATGCTACCTATCAAGCTATCAAAAGACGTTTTCCTGACTATTCTGTTGAAATAATAGATTATAGATTTCGAAGGATAAAATTTAATTTTAGACTGCATCATTTTAACTGCATAAATTTTTATAAAGAGTTAAAAAAATATTATATATTTAATAATTTTCAAAATAAGTTTCTAAAAAAAAGCAAGCATAAATATATTGGACTTGATTATGATGGAGCTAAACAATTTTTATTGCAAAATCAATATGACCTAATTGTTGTAGGTAGTGATATAGTTTTATATCTGTTGGAATATCACTATCGAAATAGTATACCTTCTATCTATTGGCTCCCTGAAGACCTGCATTGTGTAAAGGTGATGTTGTCTTCCTCTGGATATAACGTAGATTGTGCCGCACTTTCTGAAGGATTGAAAAGTCGTTTAACAAAATCTATTAATGATTTCAACTTAATCACTGTTCGAGATGAAATGACCTATGACTTAATAACAAAAACCCTAGGACTTAACAATCATTCTATTCTCGATGTTAGCCCTGATCCTACTTTCGACTTGGTGATAGATTATAGTCACGGTGATTCATATGTCCAAAAATTAAAAATTGATTCCTCAAAAAGGATTGCTATAATCAACCTTCCCCCTGGCCATCAAAAGACCCAAATGATTATCAAATGCTTAAAATCAAAAGGTTTTAAAGTAGCATCTTTTAATTATAATCCTATGGCAGATTATAATCTTACCGATATATCACCCTTTGAGTGGGCAGGAATATATAAATACGCAACTATTACTTTGACTGACCGCTTCCACGGCACTATTTACAGTTTAAAGAACTTTACACCAGTCTTAGTGATTTATTTTAAACGAAAATCATCAAATCAATATAATAGAACCAAGACCTATCATCTCCTAAAAGAATTCAATATGCAGGAAATGAATTATATTCATGCTGATCATATTCAAAATAGTAATCAAATCAGTAAAAGCATCGACTTGGCAATTGAGTATTTTGATAAAAAATTAATTACGGGTAGTATAGCTCGAAATAAACAAAAGTATGAAGAAGTGCTAAATAGAATGAGAGCACTTTTAACTTAAAAAAGCAGCCTGAGATGAGAGAGCAAATAGTTTAGTACGTTCCGCCTTATTTTTCCATGGGCAATTACTTACAGTGAAGAATTATTTATAATAAAAAGTAATAATGACAGATACTTGGATGACAATAATATGAAAACCATTCTTATTCTTACTGGAATGAAAAGCGGCAAGTTTGGTGCTATGGAAAGATATTTTATGGAATTATGCCGCCTATGCCGGGTCAAGGGGTATAGAACAGTTCTTCAATATGAGGCTATGCCGAGGAGCCTGAATTACATCCAGCAATTGAATGATGCAGGGATAGAGATAATGATCATGTCGTTAAATGATAATTATCGCAAATCATTTTTTCGTATATTTCGTTTAATCTCAACCATAAGACCAGAGATTTTAGTGACTAATTTTGGTAAATCAGCCATCCTCGGTGGATTTATTGCCCGCCTGTTAAAGGTAGCCAAGGTCATCACTATAGGGCGTTGCATGTTTGATCTTAAAAAAACTTCCTTTATTAGACGATTTGCTTACAATCAGTATGATCATGTAGTTTGTATCTCTCGGGCAGTTGCAGATGATCTCATTAGCGGAGGGGTAAAAGCTGGTATTGTCTCAGCACATTATTTGGGGATTTTTGGAGAAAGGCATCCTTCTAAAGATCTCCGTCTAGGAATAAGAAATAGCTTGGGAATTCCTGATGATGCAATTGTTTTATCTTGTATTGCCTTTGATAATAAGGTAAAGGGACTTGATATTCTTCTGGAGTCTTTCCATGTACTTGCCAGAAAGAATTTACTATTGTATTTAATTGTAATTGGTGTAAATCCCTCGAAATCCATGCTTCCACAAAAAGCAAAAGAATTGGGTGTTTCCGATCGAATTCATTGGATAGGTGTTGTTGACGAGGGATGGAAGTTTTTAAATGCAGCAGATCTTTATGTTCAAACATCACGAAATGAAGGGCTGTGTCATGCTGTTGTTGAAGCTATGGCCCTTAAATTGCCAGTGGTTGTTACAGGTGTTGGTGGAATGAAGGAATTAGTTATTTCTGGCAAAAATGGGTATCAAGCGGAAAAAGCTAATGAGAAAGAGCTTTCATTAACAATAGAGCGTATGCTCTTAGAGCGGTCAAAATGGAAGTCTTTTGGACAAGCCGGATATGAACTATACCAAAGCAGGTTTCGAGGAGAGGAGAGTTCAAAAATGATGGTATCCAAATTTTTTGGGTTGACCTAAGAATGGTGAAATTATTCATTTATTCATATAGGCAGCGAATCGTTATTCTATACCATGAAAAATAGCCATAGCGAAATGCCAGTAATAAATAAGGCGATGAATCTTGATGACTAAATTAACTAAAATTAAATATTTATTAGACTCCAAAGAAAAAAAATCTTTTTTAATTTTATTTTTCCTTATGGCTATTGCCGCTTTCTTTGAGACATTAGGTGTTGGCCTGATAATGCCTTTTATCGCTCTTTTGCAAAAGCCGAGTATCGTGATTGAGAAACCTGTGTTGAATTGGATTTATACTTTTTTCGGTTTCAGCTCGTATAAAAGTTTCCTCCTTTTTGCGGGGATTTTATTTGTTGCATATTTTTTTGTAAAGGGTTTATACCTTATCTTTGTATATAGGGTTCAACTCGCTCTTTTAGCCGCTACAGAATTAAATATCGCGAAAAAATTATTTGAAGCTTATGTTCATATTCCATTTTCCTTACATATTCAGCAAAACTCATCCATTGTTTTACGTAATATAATGACGGAGACCAGGAAAGTAGTATTTTCCTTTCTTATGCACTGCCTTGATATATTATTAGAGTTCCTTGTAGTTATCTTTATACTTATCCTATTGATAGTAATGGCCCCTATTCCCACCTTAGCAACCATCTTGATTCTATCCTCTTTTTTGCCCGTTTTTTACAAACTTGTTCGACATCGACTTTATACACTCGGCAAGATCGAACAACGGCATCTTGGTTTAGCCATCAAAGGGATTAATCAGGCCATGGGCGGTTTTAAGGAGATGAAAGTATTAGGTCGTGAAAGTTTTTTTGTAGAGGAAGTAAGCGATAATATCAAAAGGTTTGTTTCAGCTCATTCTAAGCATATTTTTATCAATAAACTACCACATATTTTTTTAGAAATAATCTTAATTGGGACTTTGATAGTAATCGTTGGTTTATTATTTCTCAAGGGGCAAACACTTCAGCATATTTTGCCTTTAATTGGGCTTTTTGCATTGGCATCTATTCGTTTAATGCCTTCGGTCAGTAAAATAATGACCTATTTAAATTCTATGAAGTTTACTTCTGTATCACTTGAAGTAATTTATAAAGATTTAAAAAATTTTGATATGTCAGAAGACAAACTTAAATCCAGGTTAAAAGCAGCTCCAGTGCCTACAATGACCTTTAACGAGATAATTAAATTAGAGAGAGTAAGCTATCGGTATCCAGGCACTGACGAATTGGTTTTAAAAAATATTCAGATGAGGATACATAAGGGAGAGTCTGTTGCCTTAGTTGGGCATACTGGATCAGGGAAGACCACATTAGTTGATCTTATCCTGGGCCTCCTGTCTCCCACTCAAGGTCAGATTACTGTAGATGGTTTGGATATTTCTTCCAATATGAGCGGGTGGCAACAAAATATTGGTTATGTACCTCAGTTTATTTATCTCATTGATGATACTATTAAAAGAAATATTGCCTTTGGAATTTCAGAAAATCAAATAGATGAGAAACGTTTGTGGTGGGCTTTGGGTATAGCTCAGTTAGTGGAATTTGTAAAAGATTTACCCAGACAATTAGACACCATCGTGGGTGAAGTGGGAGTAAGGCTTTCGGGGGGACAGAGGCAAAGGATTGGAATTGCTAGGGCTATTTACAATAACCCTGAATTGCTCGTTCTAGATGAGGCAACTTCCTCTCTTGACCGGGAAACAGAAGAAGCCTTTTCCTCGGCAGTAGAACGACTAAAGGGACAGAAGACATTTATTATTATCGCGCATCGGATAAGTACTGTAAAATATTCTGATTGTATATACTTAATCGATCGAGGGATTATTTCAGCCCAAGGAAGTTATGAGGAATTGATAGAAAAGAACGTTAAATTCCAACGATTGGCAAAGTAAAACCTTTTCTTCATCTATAAGAATTTTATGCGAGTTGCTATTCATCCAAATATGAGAAAAATGTTGCTTAGTTATTCGAGTCATAGGGACATCGATATACTAAAATACAACGGTATTGATTTTATCATACTGGATGTTAACTCAAATTCATTTTGGCAAGATGTAAAAACATGTGATCGATTTATTTTTAGATGGAATCAATATGACTATCCTAGTCAGATCGCTAAAAATATTCTTCCTATTATTGAGAAGGATCTCGGCATAAAGTGTTTTCCTTCTGTTAACTGCTGTTGGGCCTATGATAATAAAATAAGAGAATACTATCTGTTAACGCAATATGGCTTTCCTACACCCGAATGTTGGATATTCTATGATAAATTAAAAGCTTTAAAATTTATTCAAACTGCAGATTACCCTTTAATTTTTAAACTAAAGGGCGGCGCCGGCGCGCGGTCAGTCCTGAAATTAAAAAATAAACATGAGGGAGAAAAATTGGTCCGTCTCATGTTTGGCCGCGGAGTGTCAAACAAATTGAACCTGCCGGGAACTTTTCGACGTGATATTAAAGATAGGGGTATAGTAAGTGTTTTGAGAAAGCGCGGAGGGGAGATTAAAAATAGACTCAAAGAGGGGCAGGCATATTTTGATAGAGACTGGCAGATTAATAAGAACTATGCCCTTTTCCAAGAGTTTCTGCCGGATAATTTGTATGATACTAGGGTCGTTACTATCGGTAATCGGGCTTTTGCCTTCCAACGCTTAAATAGGCCCAAAGATTTCAGGGCCTCTGGAAGCTTGCAGGCGAGCTTTGAACCGGAAAAAATTGATAAGCAGTTTATTCAAATTGCCTTTGCTATTTCACAAAAATTAGGATTTGAAACCATGGCTTATGATTTTCTTTACGATCGGAATAAGAATCCTGTTGTGGTTGAATTTAGTTATGCCTTTGGTGCAGACAAGGGTTCTAAAATATCACTTTGCCCTGGTTACTGGGACGCATCACTGAATTGGTATCCAGGTCATTGGGAACCGGAATATTTACAAATGATGGATTTTCTTGAATGGGAAGATTTAAAAAAACCTACTTCTGTAAAAAATCCGCCTAAACCCGCTCTTGTCGCTTTTTTATAGCAAACTAACCGGAAAGGATAATTTACATGGCTGCCAGGAAAAGTTATTTTAGGCTTACTTATTTTATCTATTTTATTCTTGTATGCTATATTCCATTAGTGAGTATTTTTCTTCCTAAAACTCATTTTGGAGCAGGGATCCCTGATCTTGATGTTGTAAGAATTATTTCTTACTTACTTTTATTATCTTTTTCTATGGACTTAACCATACACTCAGATATCAAAATTTTACATAAATGGACTTTTATTCTTTTTCTTTTCATATTCATTGTTTTTGTTTCTGTATCATGGTCTAAAGAACTATATAATCAAAATTTTTTACAAACTTATTTTGACAGTCTTTTTATCCCTTTTGTTATTGCTTTAGTGGGCATTAATATATTTCGAGATAAGGAAAATATCCATAAAGTTATCAGACATATCGCTTATGTGGCACCAATTTTATCATTAGTAGGAATTGTTCAGTTTATTTTCGGCTATACAGAAGCAACCGGCACTATACGAGCCTTCGGGACATTTCGTGGGCCCAATGGTTTCGCTGTATTTCTGGCTCTTACTATCCCTATAATTCTCTATGCAGGCAGCCAAAAAATAATTCCAAAATATTTCCTTTGGATTGCTATGCTCTGTATTATCGGCGGCGTCCTGAGTACAGTTTCTAGAAAGGGATTTCTTGCTATGATGGTTGCCCTTATAAGCTATTTTTTTATAAAAAAAGAATTCATCAAAATAGGGCTTATATTAACTATTGCTGTGATTGTTGGTTTGATCATGTCAGAATCAGCGTTTTTTAGTCAGCGGTTTGCACGATTTCAGAAAGCAGAATTAGATATACAAGTATTGTCTAAATGGAACATGACACTGGCAGGCTTAAAAATGTTTTTAGAATCTCCTTGGATTGGTTTAGGATATAAGGGATATAATCGAAATTTTGGAAGATTTTTCCCCCATGCATCCAAGAAGAACTATGACGCGCATAATGAATTCGTCACCGCGCTGGCAAATTATGGAATTATTGGTTTTTTAGCCTTTTTAGCTATCTTTTTTTATCCATTTTTCTATTCCGTACGTTTGCTCCAGATGTCCCCTCGAACACCTGAAATAGAATTTAGAAGAGATATGGCGGCAATCTGCATTTCAATTATCATACCCTTTGCCATGAGTCTTTTCTTCGCAGGCGCTATGTTCTACGTCAACCAATATGTTGTTACTCTTTATTACACTTCTGTAGCTTTTATCTTTGTAGATTACTACCAAAAATAGACACTAAAATAATTATCTCACTATTGCTAATGAAAATATGCTTTTTGGCACCAAATGTTTATCCTAGCCTCTCAAAGAAATATAAAATAAAAAAAATTGGTGGGGCCGAGTTGCAGCAAATTTATATTGCAAAAGGATTACAAAGTAAAGGGTATGAAGTTTCCTTTATTACCGAGGATTTTGGTCAACCTGAGGCAGTGTCTATTGACCATTTGAAGATCTTTAAAGCATATAAATCAAATGAAGGGATTTCGGGATGCAGATTTTTTTATCCACGTTTATACAAAATATGGAAAGCTCTCATTTACGCTGATGCAGATGTGTATTATAATCGCGCAGCAGGTTTTCTTCCCGGTATTTTAGCCATTTTTTGCAAGCTTTACAAAAAAAAATATATTTTTGCCGGTGCCCTGGATAATGATTTTATTCCAGGTAAGGAGCGTATAAGACTTATCCGCGATAAATGGTTTTATCATTATGGTCTAAAGCGGGCTTCGATCATTCTCGTCCAATCAGCACGCCAGAAGGACCTCTTATGCAATAATTATGGGTTAGAGAGCTTTATTATTCCCAATTTTATTTTAGCCGAATCAAAATTCTTACCAAATTCAGATAGGAAATACATTCTTTGGGTGGCGACCATCCGAGAATGGAAAAGGCCCATGTATTTTATCCGGTTAGCCAAGGCTTTCCCCAACGAAAAGTTCATAATGATTGGAGGATCGAGTGCATTCGAGGCCAATCTCTTTAACCAGGTAAAGAAGGAGTGTCAGAGGCTTGAAAACTTAAACTTTTTAGGATTTCTGTCTTTTGAAGAAACTGAAAAATACTTTGACCAATGTAAAGTTTTTATCAACACCTCACTTTATGAAGGCTTCCCAAATACATTACTTCAAGCTTGGAGACGGGGTATTCCGGTGATATCGTTTTTCGATCCCGATAATATTATCAAAGAAAAAGGCCTGGGCTTTGTGCCGCAATCAGAGTTGGAACTTCAAGAAATACTCCGCAGCTTTCTCAGCTTTTCTTTTAATAATACAGGCCGAATAACCAAGTATTTTGAGGAAAATCATTCCACAGGAATTGTTGATTTATACGATGATTTAGTAATGAGATTATCCTGATGGCAAAAAAAAAAATCCTCTTTATCATTAGTTCCCTTACCTTTGGAGGGGCTGAAAAACAAACCATTGATTTAATAAACCATCTTGACGCTTCAAAGATTGATCTTTTTTTTTGTTATTTAAAAAGGATCGAACATCTTAAAAAAGAGATAAATCAAACTCAGATGTCAGGTTTATTCTGCCTTGATAAGAAAAGAAAATTCGATATTAATGTTTTATTGAAACTCAGAAGGCTGATCCAAAATATTCAACCTGAAATAATAATATGCATAAATCTTTATCCTACTTTTTATGTTAATTTAGTAAAATTTTTTTTTCACCTGAAATATCGCTTCATCTTAGTCTTCCATACTACGGCTATATTTAATCTCTATCACATTTTGATTCATAGGTTTATATATAAAAATTTAATGAAAAATTGCGATGATATTGTCTTTGTATGTAAAAATCAAATGGATTACTGGATAAAAAAATATAATATTAATAAAAATTTATGTCAATATATTTATAATGGAATAGACTTAGATTATTTTACCTATCGATTATCTTCAGTGGAAAAGCTTCAACTTCGTAACCAATTAAATATTAAACACGATGAAGTGATTATTTGCATATGTGCTGCCATGCGATTTGAAAAAAAACACACTGATCTTATTAGTGCAGGAAAGTTATTAGTTGACAAAGGCCTGAAGGTAAAAATTCTTATTATCGGTGACGGCCCTGAAAAACTAAAGATCGAAAAACATATAAAGCAATTCGATATGGATAAGTGGGTGATCTTTGTAGGTTTTCAATGTGATGTGCGACCTTATGTGGCTATATCCGATATGCTGGTGATTTGTTCAATCTCAGAAACTTTTTCAATAGCCATACTCGAAGCAATGGCCCTTGGGAAAGCGATTATCGCCTCCGATATTGGTGGCGCTTCTGAACAAGTCAAGGATGGAGATAATGGATTTTTATTCTCCGCGGGAGATGTATGGGCTTTGGCAAATTGCCTTGAAAGAATGATTATAGAAAAATTATTTGTACCAATGGGCAAAAGGTCCAGTTACTTGATCAGGGAAAAATTTTCAAGAAAACAGATGGTAAAGGCTTATAACGATTTGATTTTACAATAGATCTTGAGATATTGAATGTTTGATAATATTTGCACATCGAATAAACGCGCAATTTGTTCTTTAAGGAGTATATTTAAATGTAAATAATTTTTTAATCGGTAGCGGATTATTATACCGAAAAGAAAATTATGAAAAATAAATATCATATTTTTGGATTTGTCCTTATCCTATTCATATTTTTGATGAAGATTATAGTTTATAATCAGTGTCTTGCTGCTTCCTATTATGTTAAGAATGGTGGAGATGATAACAAGCAAGGGTTAAGCGATGATGAAGCATGGGCCACTATAGGAAAGGTTAATAATTTTAAGTTTTCTGATGGAGATGCCGTTAGCTTTAAAAGAGGTGATACCTTTGCTGATGCCACGCTGTTGAATCCAAAGGTAAATAATTTTGTTATCCAAAGCTATGGGGAAGGCAAAAAACCAATAATAGACGGTAATAAAATACAGCCAATTAGAATTTATGGTGATATTAAAATAAAAAATTTGACAATCAAAGATATTGATATTAGCGGTTCGAATAGATACGAAAATAAAGACAATAACATAACCCTTCAGAATATTAACAATCTCATTATCTCCGGTGTTATTGGAGATGGAAAAGCAACAGGAGGTTTCGGTAAAAATGCCATAGGGATTAAGGATTGTGAGGGGAATATTATTATTAAAGAATGTGTTTTAAGTAATTGGGGCCCTGAGAAAATACCCAGTGGTGGCACAGATTTTATGGGTATCGCTATTATCGACATAAATATAGGGTTGGTTGAGATATATAATAATAAAATATCAAATATTGAAGCAGATTGTGTTCATCTTTATCGTTGTTCTGTTGATACTCATATTCATGATAATCTCTTCTGGAATGCAGGAGAGAATATTATTGATGTCAAGGCATCCTCTAATTGTCAAATTTACAGAAATGAAATGTATAATACCAATGCTTTTCTCGGTATAGGAGGGCAAGGAGGGAAGACTTTTATTGTTGTCCACAGCGTAATAAGTGCCCCTGATTGCCAAGTGAAAAATAATAAAATATATAGTAATTATTTTCATGACACTATTGATGGTGAAGCCATACATTTGGGAGGTGAGCCCAATGCCGTTGAAGGGATAGACATTTATTATAACAAGTTTGTTAATTGTAAAGGCAACATAAGAATACTTAATACTTCAGGATTATATTTTTATTATAATTTATTGATTAACCCTATTGGCAATTCTGAATCATATGGCAAAGATATGGGCGGCATTTACCTTAATAATGGGGCTGTGGGCACCAACTATATTTATTCGAATACTATATATAATGGTCAAGGCACCTGCAAACAACTTGTCTGCCTGGCACATAGCGGGCCAGAGGGAGTTCATATCATCAATAATATAATTTCTCAAGCCATTGATGATCCAAATTTTATATCAATCTATTGGATGGGACATGGGCAAACCCCTAAAATAGAAAATAATTGTCTCTATAAAAAGGGCGGCGGTAATATTGTTAAGTGGAAAAAAAATTATTACCACTCAGAAAATTGGAATGATTTTTTAAAAATTTGCCCTGATAATATCTTTGATAATCCACAATTTATTGATATAACTTTAAATCGTTTTGAATTATTACCAGCATCCCCGTGTATTGATAAAGGTGTTCCTCTTGATGATAAATTTTCTTATGGACTAAGCTATAATCAAGAGCCATTTTTCTCTGAGGTATTACAGCAAAATGAGCATGGCAGTTCCTGGGAAATTGGTGCTTTTGTCTATGGAATATCAAAACCGAAAAATTTAGCCATTATTTATTGAAAGTATTTCCTAATCCAGATAAGCTGGAGACAAAAAGGTCTTAAAATTTTCTATCATAAAAATTACGAAATTTAGAATTAAGTGCCTAATTATAAAAATCCTTCCTAGTATCACTTTTCGATTAATCAATATTCATCAAAATGATTAACAACAGATATATAAATAGATTAAGACCAATACTTGGTAGCATGAAGAGCTTTATCCCCGGCTCATTTTTACGAAAAGGAACGGGAGGGACCTGTTCTGCACGATATTGTTATGGCGTGTGGTTGAGGCATCTTTCAATACTCTTTCAATTTGGCAATGTAAGGGGCTATCCGAACACAGTAGCTGAACTTGGGCCTGGGGATTCTATCGGGAGTGGGTTGGCGGGATTACTTGGTGGCGCACAAAATTATTTTGCTTTTGACGTCGTAAAGTTCACCAGTCAAGAGCAAAATATAAAAATATTTAATGAATTGATCCCTCTTTTTAAAAACCGGGAAAATATTCCCGACAATAAAGAATTTCCAAATGTATATCCTCGATTGGCGACTTATAAATTTCCTTATGCATCCATCACCGAAAGGCAACTTAAAAAATCATTGACTGAAGCGAGAATAAGGCGAATCAGAGATAATCTCACTGATATTTCTACTTCAGTCAATGAGGACTATGCAATTAATTTTATCTGTCCTTGGTTTAGGCCAGATATTATAAGAAAAGAAAGCGTTGATATGATTTATTCTCAGGCTGTGTTAGAGCATGTCGATGATCTTGAATTCACTTACAGGACCCTTTATTATTGGTTAAAAAAGGGGGGCTCTATGTCACATCAAATTGATTTTACAAGTCATAAAATCACTGCTGTATGGAATGGGCATTTATCATATTCTGATTTTACATGGCGATTAATTAGAGGGCAAAGGCCTTATTTGCTTAACAGGCAATTGCTTTCTACTCATATTGGATTATTAAAAAATACTGGCTTTCGAGTTGTTGCAGTAATACCTGTAAAAGGGAAAAATGGGTTGGCAAGAAATCAGTTATCGAATAAATATAAAAACATATCTGAAGAAGACCTCACCGTCAGCAGTGCCCACATACTATCGAAAAAAGAATAAATATCCAGATTGAAATAATATCTTAATTAATTATTCTGCTCTGGCTTAAGGATAAATATTTCGTCCATAGTTGTAGTTTTATTTTTTACTTATGGTGCTGAATGAATTAATAAAAAATATGTCTGTAATGTAATGTTGAGCAAAAATTTTAATAATATTATTGAATTATGAAGAAGTTAGTGAAAAATATTTTTACAGTTACTTTGCCATCCATCTTATTCTTGATATTATTTTTCGAGTTTTTTTTTAGATTTGTAATTGTGGCATCAACCTCTCCTCAGGCCATTTTTGATAAAAAGGAGTTAATGTTTTTATATGATTCGAAAGCAAGAAAAGAAGGCCTTTTCACAGGTGGTAAATTTGCTCAACCAAAAGGCAAATGGAGAATTAATAATTATGGATGGAATAGCCCAATAGATTATATAAGGAGAAAAGAAAAAAAAAGGATTGCCGTGATTGGGGACTCTTATATTGAAGCATTTCATGTAGATGTAGATAAAAGCTATCCCTCTCTTTTGAGGGCTCAACTTGGAACTACCTATGATGTCTATAGCTTTGGCATAAGTGGTGCACCATTTTCTCAATATTTACATATTAATAGATATGTAAATAAATTATTTGATCCTGAAATTATTATTTTTAATATTGTACATAATGATTTTATCGAAAGCATCTTACATCTAAATCCAAATAGTTATATTTGGTTAAGATTAGAAATTAACAATAAGGAAATAAAAGAAGTTCTCCCAAGCCCATATTATCCATCCTTAAGATATAGATTTATAAAAAGTATAATTAAAAATAGCGCATTATTTAAATATCTTCGATACAATTTAAAAATTAATAAGTTGTATAGGAGTGTTTTTAAAAAAAATGATACTGGTAAATATAATGCTAATGTTAATATTACCACCCTACAGAAAAATAAAGAGTTAATATCATCAGCAACAAAATATATATTAAATCAAATTAGATTAGAAAATTTGAATAGAAGAATAATTTTTATTATGGATGCCCCTAAGCATGATCTCTATAAAAATAAGTTTGATAGTAATGTCCTTTTTTTACATCAAATTTTTGAGAAATATTGTCTAAAAAATAATTTTGAACTTATAGATCTAATCGAGCCTATGAAAAAAGACTATAAATTAAATCATATCAAATTTAACTCAAAATATGATAGCCATTGGAATGAATATGGCCATAAATTTGTATGCAGCCAATTATTAAATAGATTAGCTGCAGATTTAGAATGAACAGCATGCCAAGCCCCTCTAATCAATGCAAAAAAAAACCTATTTTTTACAATTTTAACATTAACCCACCATTCATTTAAGTAATTGATAATATGAATTTCCGCCAATTTCATACCTTATTTTTGGGAAAGTCGTCATAATTAAAAACCATATATACCTGCCGTTTGAAATGTATACCCACATATCATCGAAAAACAATAATTATCATAGAATTTTTTTCACAGGACAAAAAACAATGGAGATCAGTCAGATGCGAATGAAAATTATTTTATTAGTAGTTGCATTACTTATGTTTTTCCCTTTTACTGCACATGGTGTAACAAGATATGTGGACATGCTGCCGGGTGGGGATTGTGATGGTGATTATGATCCTTTGTCACGGCAATGTGATAAGGGGAGATATAAGAGTTACGATAATGTTGATGAGGGGCTGGATGCTAGCGCCGCTGGTGACACCCTAATTATTCAACCCGGCGTGTACAATACTGCTGCATATACTTCTATAGCCGCCAATGTGACCATAAAGGGGGGGACCACAGACCCGAATGACACAACTATCGATCTCACATCTGCTGGAAGATGGCTTAATCCAAATGATGACCCAAACATTACAATAAAATATTTAACTATTCAAAATAGTGACGCTTCGTATTGTGTTTTTGGCCTTGTAAACAATAGTGATAATTTTACTATAGAAAAGTGCCGGTTTATTAATTGTGGACGAGTAATAAGCCTTGATGGCGGAGTGGGAGCAAAGATAAGGCAATGTGAATTTTTGGGGTCTACTTCCATATCTTATTATATGTACTTCAAGAATGCCCAAGCAGATATTTATAATTGTATTTTTAGGGCCAGTCTTACTAACCCTATGCGCTATATTCAGACTTCTTTATCCTCAATATCCAATAATCTTAATATATATAACTCTTATTTTTCAGGATGTTATAAGTATGCAATTTGCGCTGGGAGAGATGCTGATATTATCAATCTGAAAAATTGTATTCTTCTAGGAAACGGACTTGCCTTTAGTGATGGTTTTCTTTCTATTAAAGGGTCTTGTGCAGGTGTTAGTGTAGATTATTGTCTTGTTTTGCCAACGTATAATGGATCGGAACTTGATTCACAGATCATCGAAACAAATGCTGTCGATAATTTTCCAAAAATTCAAAGTTATTCTCGACAAGGGATAGTAACAATCGGAATTGATGATAATGGAAATTATGATGAAGCGAAATGGATGGCTGATCAGGTTGAGGCATATGGATGGCATATGTATTGGGCAATGTATGTTGTTGGTTCGTTTGATAATAATCGGAAAGAAGCTATTGTTGAACTAATCAATGACGGACATGAAATTGCCAGCCATAGCCATAGCCACTGCAATTTGAATGATATTAAAGCTTTTACTTTAACTCACTCAACTGCCACAATGGATATCGCTGTAAACCGAAATGGTGACTCTAATACATGGACTGGCACTTTGCAATTGTCGACAGGCCAATCAATTAATCTTCATGACCCTGATTACGATACTGTCGGTGAACTCGTAAGCTATCTCAATAGTCAATCCGGTTATACATGTGCTATCGATGCTGGTTCGGACGATGACGTAAAAACTGTATGTCTAGCTGATTCTAATTTTTCTTTGGCAGAAGGGTATTGTTGTCTTTTTGACAGGGAAAAGTATTTGACGGTTGAAATTACTGAGGCTAAAACAGAGTTGGAGGCAATAATTCAATCCCTCCCGGGTGAAGGTTACTTTTGCCCTAATTGCATAAACTATGAAGTAAAGACTTTTGTTTGCCCATTTAATTATTCTAATAATTATGTCATGGATACAGCATATTCGGCAGGCTATACGATGGTAAGAAGCGGCCATGAAACACTTAAAAGTGAAATACGGGATCTAACTAACTTAGCAGTTTATGCATCTATACCAAATGGGTACAGAGATATTTCTGAACTAGATCCAAATTCAAAAAGTAGAGTGAATTTAAAGAGAGTAGCAGGCAGCTTATCTTTTGCGGCTGAAACTGGTAGCATCATGAATTTTTTCCTTCACGGTATTCCAGAAAATTATGATGATTTAAAACTGACAGAACTTTTAAAATCTGATGTACAAAGTTTTCTTTCGTGCCTAAATGATATGAGAGACCAATTTTTGATAATCGGCAGTTTATGCGAAGCATCTTATTACATTCATACAAATGGTATTTGTATTGCGGGAGACACAGACGGCAGTGATCAAAGATGGAGGATTACCTTTGCTGATAATTTTGATGGCAGACTTAGCGCTAATTCCCCCTGCATCGATTCTGGCCTTGATTTAGGCCTAAGTTATCAGTATGATTTTGTAGGGAATAGTCAATATGGAAATTTAGGGGAGGCTTGGGATATAGGCCCATATTTATATAAAGATTCTTCTATCCTAGACGATGATAATTCCTCAACATCCAATCCCCCCGAAGCAATTGAAGAGGAGGCAGGTTCTGGAAGTGGATGTTTTATCACAACAACACGTTCATATTCACCTAAGATATTTTTCCAATAATGCCTGTCATGGTAAAAAAATTCTCTAAATATTTAAGCAGATCTAAAATTCTATAAGCAGCAGATGCAGATGCTATCGACTAATCTTACAGTGAGCGATGCTACACAAGTGCCCTGATCAGGAGGTATACAGTGCTTTGCCTTGCCGAAGCCGTTTTAATACACTCTTAGAAAACCTTTTAGTAAAGTGGCAGAGATGAGAGAATGCCCTTGAAGTGGGGATAAAAAAATAAAATGGTGCGGCGAAAAGAAGAAAAGTTAAAAAAAAAGAAAGGAGTTTATGAATAATATTGCCAAACCTATCATAATTGTAGGGACAGGTAGGAGCGGGTCCACAATCTTTCATCAAATTTTCACTACTCACCCAAGCGTTACATGGTTATCGACCCTTTGTCATAGATATCCTAATAAGCCCAATTGGAATAGGTTTTTGTTGTATGCCTTAGAGAACCCCATTGTTTCATTATATCTTAGAAAAAAATTTGTCCCTTTTGAGGCCTATCCTTTCTGGGATAGACTTTATCAAGGATTTAGTGAGCCTTTCAGGGATTTGCTGTCTACCGATGTTACAAAAAAATCAAAGGAGAAAATTTTGAAAAATATGGCCTGCTTACTCACACGTAAACGGCCCAGGTTATTGCTCAAGATTACTGGATGGCCAAGGATAGGCTTTATCGATGAAGTGTTTGAGGGTGTCAAGTTTATACATGTGGTCAGGGACGGAAGGGCAGTGGTAAACTCAATGCTTGAAGTACCATGGTGGTCTGGTTGGAGGGGGCCACAAAACTGGCGATGGGGTGCGTTGACAAAAGAGCATATGGTGCTGTGGCGGAAATCAGGCCAGTGTTTTGCAGTGCTCGCAGCTATTGAGTGGCTAATGCTTATGGATGCCATGGAAAAGGCAAAGCAAAAAATAGAAAAAGAAAGGTTCACTGAGATACACTACGAAGCACTTTGCAGCGATCCGGTGGGCATATTTAAAAAGGTTATTGAGTTTTGTGAGCTTGAATGGAACCCTCGTTTTGAGAAGGAGTTGTTCTCTTTTGAGATGCGGAATACCAATGACAAATGGGCGAAGAATTTGTCCAAGGCACAGCAGAGAAATATTGAGGCAGTAATGCAACCATACCTCAGCAAGTATGGGTACGTATAAGTTTAGAGTTTGTGCGCCAAGTGCAACTCAGTACAGGGTTTTTATTGTGTTAATAAATTATAAAAAAAAAATAAAACAAGGACAAAGAACAAGTGTCTAATTCGAAAAATAATAAGCGAATAAGTGTACTGATGGTCAATTCTGATTTATCTTCAAAAGGTGGAATAGCAAGTGTAGTAAAAACGTATTATGCAATAAATAACAAAAGAGGTCATCCAATAAAATTCCAATTATTAAAAACAAATTATTATAAAGAAAAAAATAAATTATTTGAATTAATTTTATTTATAAGCTCTCTACTTACTTTCATTTACTTACTTAGTAAGTCTGACATTGATATAGTGCATATTCAATCCTCCCATGGATTTAGCTTTTTTAGAAAGGCGATATTTTTGTTTATTGGGCGATTATTTAAAAAGAAAAATATAATTCATGTCCATTCGAGTAATTTTTATGATTTCTTTATAGGTAAAAATATCCTTCTTTCTAAATTTTGTCAGGTTGTATTTAATTATACTGATTTGATAATTGTATTATGTAAAGATTGGGAAATAAAAATTAAAAAAAAATATCATTTAAAAAGTGTAATCACATTACATAATCCAATAATATTGGATAAATTAAATAATAAAAAATATAAAAAAAATGGGTTAAATATTTTATTTTTAGGTTTTTTGATTAAATCAAAAGGTATATTAGATATAATTGCGTTAATAAAAAAATTACAAAGTACTAGAATTAAGAATATTAAAATTACAATAGCTGGAAAAGGTGAACTTGAGCAAAATATAGTTAATTTTTGTTCCAATAAAAATTCATTATCGAATTATTTCGAATTTAAAGGATGGGTAGAAGGATCAAAAAAAAAGGATCTTCTGCAATCGGCCGACGTTTTTTTTCTTCCATCTTATAACGAAGGTATGCCAATATCTATATTAGAGGCAATGAGCTATAACCTGCCGATTATAGCAACTAAGATTGCGGGGGTACCTGAGCTGGTTATGGATGGTATAAATGGTTATCTATTTAAACCCGGAGATATTGAAGGTTATTATAACGCCCTATTAGAATTATCAAAAGATAGAAGCAAACTTTTATCAATGGGAAGAGAAAGCCTTAGAATAGTAAAAAATTTTGATGCAGATATAATTTTTGATAAACTATTAACTATATATAATAAAATATTATATATATAATTTCAGGAATGCTTTTCTCTTATCTCATGATATAAAAGTGCCACGTGATTATAGCTGCATGCAAAGGCTTAAAATCTTTAATCAATCACACAACAGCATTAGTTCACAATCCATAATCAATTACTTAACTAAAAAGGAAATTAAATAAGTCAAACTCGCACCACCGAGAAAAATTAAAGTACTGGTTCAGTGCAGAGTTTAGCAAAAAAGTGCTATGCTATGGCTCCACAGACTATGCTTGAAGCAATTAAAAAGTTTGAGGATAATAACGATGTATTAATACCAAATCCTACTCTTAAAGAAGTATATTTTTTGGGATACAAAGGATACAGTTTTAGAAAACTATTATATCTTCAGCAAAGTAAGGGACATATGAAACAAATTACACAAAAACTCAAATCAGGGGAAATGGCCATTTTGGATGTTCCCACGCCAGTATTAAGCGGTGGGCAGGTCCTTGTTAAAAATTATTATTCTTTAATAAGTGCCGGCACTGAAGCAAGTACAGTTAAGGCTGCGAGAAAATCGCTTATCGGTAAAGCAAAGGAAAGGCCTCAACAGGTGAAACAGGTTATTGATGTATTGAAGAAACAGGGCATTGTGCAAACCTATAGGGCTGTTATGAAGAAGTTGGATGCCCATTCACCCCTCGGCTATTCTTGTGTTGGTGAAGTGGTTGGTTTGGCTGAAGGCATAGAAAAATTTAAGATTGGTGATTTGCTCGCTTGTGGTGGGTTAACTGCTTCACATAGTGAGGTAGTATGTGTGCCAGTGAACCTTTGTGTAAAAATTAAACCTGATGCTGATTTTAAACAAGCTGCCTATAATAGCCTTGGGGCCATTGCCATGCAGGGGGTCAGACAAGCTGATCTGCGGCTTGGTGAAACCTGTGCTATTATTGGCTTAGGACTGTTGGGCCAACTCTGTGCGCTCCTTTTGCGCGCTTCAGGGTTGCGGGTGGTGGGCATAGACATCGATCAAACTATGGTCGATATTGCTGAAAAAAATGCAGTGGATTTGGCCTTGCACCGTGCGGATGTGGGAATGGAAGATAAGATTTTCCAATTTACTGATGGCCTGGGCTGCGATGGTGTTATTATTACTGCTGCCTCACATTCTCTTGACCCTATTAATTTTGCCGGCGCTATAACACGAAAAAAAGCTACCATTGTTGTTCTTGGCGCTGTGCCTACTGGGTTTGATAGAGAACCTTATTATTATAAAAAAGAATTACAAGTAAAAATGTCTTGTTCTTATGGCCCTGGAAGGTATGATCCACACTTTGAGGAAAAAGGCATTGATTATCCTGCAGCCTATGTGCGATGGACAGAAAATCGGAATATGCAGGCTTTCCAGGATCTTATTTATACCAAAAAAATAAATTTTGAATACCTGACAACTCATGTATTCAAACTGAAAGATGCGCCTGCTGCCTATGATATGATGATGAAAAAATCCGAAAAGTTCGTTGGGATTCTTATTGAATATGATCATAGAAAACCATTGTCTCATAGCCCAGTAAAGGTGAGTTCAAACAACAAGAGTACTGCAAAAGTAACTATTGGCTTTATCGGCGCTGGTTCTTATGCCCAAAGTTTTTTATTACCAAATATCCCAAAAGGCAACAAAAATATTGCACTTAAAAGTGTCATGACAGCTACAAGCACAAGTTCCCGCTCTGTTGCTGATCGTTTTGGCTTTGATTTATGCACAGGAAACGGAAAAGATATTTTAGAGGATGTAGGTATCAATACTATTTTTATTGCTACACGTCATAATACCCATGCTGAATTTGTCATGAAATCATTGCTGGGGGGCAAAAATATTTTTATTGAAAAACCCCTTTGTTTATCAGAACAAGAGCTAAATGAAATAACAGAAGCTTATCGGTCACAATGTGAGGGGAATGGTTCAAAGCCTTTGCTTATGGTGGGATATAATCGGCGTTTTTCCTCTTTAGCAAGAGTTCTAAAAGATTCCTTTAAAAATAGCCCAATGGCTATGATATATAGAATAAATGCAGGGCATATCCCTGCTGATTCCTGGATACAAGATCCTGCTATTGGGGGAGGGCGGATTATTGGTGAGGTCTGCCATTTTGTAGATTTTTTAACCTACATGAACGATTCTCTTCCTGTTACTGTGTGTGCCCACACCATGAAGGAGGCAAATTGTCTTAATGATACCCTGAATGTCTCAATATCATACCATAATGGATCTATTGGGACTATTTCTTACTTTGCTAATGGTGATGAAAGCTTACCCAAGGAATATATTGAACTTTATGTAAATGGTTGTGTAGGTATTTTAGAAGATTTTAAAGTCTTGACTCTATATGCGCAGGGGAAAAAAAAGAAGAAGAAACTTATGACCCAGGACAAGGGTCAAAAAGAAGAAGTGAAACAATTTATTGAAGCTATACTCAAAGGGCAAGGATCAGTCATCCCTTTTGAAGAGTTATATAGCACATCCTTAGTAAGCTTCAAAATTATTGAATCAATTCGCACCGGCCAGGTTGTCCTAATTTAAGGAAAAATCCTTTCCTTCCATAATGACAAATAGATTGAAAATTTTAAATCTCTGGGTCGATCCAGTGAATATGGTAGAGTCCCTTTTCTATATAATCCATACAGTAGAGAAAGGTCATAAACCCCATTCCATTTTTGCAGTTAATCCGGAGAAAAATTTTTCAGTTCCCAAAGATCCCCTTTTATATGAAATTTTTAAGACTTCGGATCTTTTAATCCCTGATGGTATTGGTATAGTGCTGGCAGCATGGGTTCTCTATGGACTCAGATTATGCCGCGTGCCTGGAGTTGAGCTTATGAAGAATATCTGCAGATTATCAGCACAGAAAAAATATAAATTATTTATCTACGGTGGGGAAGAGGGCGTAAATAAAATGGCTGTGGAGGTTTTGCAAAAGCGTCACCCTGGCATAGTGATTGCCGGCCGTGCCAATGGTTATGTGGATGATGCCAAAATGGATGATTTGATTGATAAGATAAATGCGGCGCATACTGAAATCCTCTTTTTGGCTTTAGGATCGCCTAAACAGGAAAAATGGTTTGCTCAACATAAAGATCGCCTTGAAACAGTCCGTATTTGCCAGGGCATTGGTGGAACGTTAGATACCATTGCCGGGAAGGTAAAAAGGGCCCCGAAAATGTGGCAAGCATGTTATACTGAATGGCTCTATAGATTAATTTCTGAACCAAAGAGGATCAAAAGACAAAAAGTATTACCTTTATTTGCCTTAATGCTTATCAGTGCCAAATTACAATCAATAGGTTCTTTTCAAAGGAGATAAACTTTTTTAGATATGGAATTGTCCTGGTATATTGGGCGGTTAAAGAAAATGCCCCTGGGTGAGATTCCCTATCGCGTTGGCCAGGCTTCAAAAAAAGCAATTGATAGATACATCAGACCTTGCAAATTATTACCTCGCATTGAGTTACAGTGGCCGCAGTCAATTTTTGAATCGGGCAGGGGTATGTGCAGTATGCAGGGACTCGATATGGCGAATTTAATTAAAGAAGCGGATAGCCTTGTAAATAATACATTTACTATTTTTGGGAAAAGATGTGCGCTAAGTGATCCAATAGACTTTCATATAGATTTCCAGTCTAATAAATCATGGCCCATCACTTATTGGGGCGACATTTCGTATCGGCCCCCAAAATCATTAATTGATATCAGATTGGCCTGGGAGTTAAACCGTTTACATTATTGGCCGCAATTGGCTTTTGCTTATAACCTAACGGGGTCTGAGAAATATTTATATGCATTGTGTAAGCAAATTGAACGTTGGAAAGAAACCAATCCATATCCTTTTGGGATCAATTGGATAAGTGGCCTTGAATTAGGCATACGAATTATTAATCTTTTTTATTCATTAAAATTACTCCCCAAAAAGGCGCAACAGGTTCTTCCTCAGCAGAGTATTAGACGCTTTATTTATCTCCACGGCAGGCATTTATACCGATATCCATCAAAATTTTCCTCTTGTGCCAACCACACATTAGGTGAGGCCTTAGGGCTTTATATTGCCGGCTTATTGCTCCCTTGCTGTAATGTGGCGGAAGGGTGGAAATTTTATGGGAAAAGAATTTTAGAAGAAGAAGTACTACGGCAAATTTATCCTGACGGCAGTAGTTTTGAACATTCGATTCCCTATCTTCTTTTTGTAGTTGAACATTTCCTTATCTATTACCTGGTTTCAAAAGAATATGGTGAAGCCATTAGTCAGGATATTATCAGCCGACTTCAGTCTGCATTTAATTTTTTAGTAGCCATAGCTGATGTTGGTGGGAATATCCCCAGGATAGGGGACGATGATGATGGTTTATTGATAAAGTTGTGGGCTGATAAACAACGTAATTTTCTTTCTCTATTAACAACTGGCGCTATCCTTTTTCATGAACCCCGATGGATTCATCCTGCGGCAAGCTTTAATATAAAGACGATACTCCTCATTGGAAATGGAGCACAAGAAAAATATGCCCAACTTGTCGATCAACCATGCTGGCGGAAAAAGCCCACGTACTTCGCAAATGCAGGGTTGGCGGTCATCCCCCATGTGAAAAATGGCCAAGAAATTTTATTTGTCGGAAATAGCGGGCCTCTTGGATTGGCCCCATTAAGTGGACATGGTCACGCAGATGTCTTAAGCTTCTGGCTGTCTATAAATGGACAGCCTTTTTTTATAGACCCCGGCACATATCTTTATAACTGCGGAGGTGAATGGCGGCAATTTTTTAGATCAACTGCTGCCCACAATACAGTTCAAATTGATGAAAAAGATCAATCTGAGCAAGTAACAAACTTTATGTTTCAAGATTTTTATAAAATTCGAAATATCCTATGGGAACAAAAAGGAAATAGAATTTATTGGAGCGCTGAGCATAGCGGATATAGTCGATTACCAGATCCGGTTATCCATAAAAGAGAGGTTATCTATGATAAAGGCCATTATTCCTTTACCATAGCAGATACTTTAAGATGCTGCAAAGAGCATAAAGTTACACAATGTTTTCATCTCCATCCTGATGTCAATGTTACCCATCAAGGAGATTGCACATACCTTTTTTCTTTAAAAACTAGCACAGTATTGCTGGAAGCAGATAATAAAATGCAGGCCAACCTCTTTCATGGCTCATTGTCCCCCCTTATGGGATGGCATTCACCTAGCTTCAACTCTTTAGAAAAAACAAATTCTTTGGTATTTAGTGCCAAGATAAGCGGAACCTCAAGCTTTACTACAAAGATAACTATAATATAACAAAGAAGCTAATAGGGTATTTTCGGATAATAGTAAACCGCAAGGATAATAAATGATGAATAAGAATTCGTTAGAAACCCTATATCAACGAGTAAATCTGATTAAGATTGGTGTATATGGTCTTTTAGTATTGGGAATTTATTACTCCGCACTTACACGGCTGATAGGATATGATTGGGCAAGGGATGATTTTACCTATTGTTATTTAATGCCATTGGTAATTGGCTATCTTATCTGGGAGAAGAGAGAAAGATTAGCTGAGTTACTTTCTGTTCCTTCATGGTGTGGCCTTATACCTTTTACATTTGGGCTTGTTCTTTTTTGGCTGGGAGAGTTGAGTGGAGAATATTTCACGCTGTATATATCCTTCTGGCTGGTAATGGTGGGCATGCTCTGGATGCACTTTGGTTGGCAAAAGATAAAGATCACTGCCTTTGCGCTTATCTTGAGTTTATTCATGTTCCCTTTGCCGAATTTTCTCTACACCAAGGTTTCGCTCAGGCTTAAATTGATATCTTCTCGACTGGGTGTTGGTATGCTGCAACTTTACGGCATGTCTGCTTACAGGGAAGGCAATGTTATTGATCTTGGTTTTATGCAACTTCAGGTCGTGGATGCCTGCAGCGGACTTCGATATCTAATCCCGCTTATTATAATGGGGCTTATTCTGGCTTATTTTTTTAAAGCGGCCTTATGGAAGCGGATAATTTTAGTCATCTCCACAGGACCTTTGGCCATTTTGGTTAATGGTATGCGTATAGGCTTAACGGGGATTTTGTGTCAGGTTTGGGACCCTAAAATAGCCGAAGGCTTTTTTCATGATTTTTCCGGCTGGTTTATTTTTATGTTTTCTTTAGGTGTTCTGCTGCTGGAGATAAAGATTTTGCACAAGATAGGCCCTTCAAAAAAAAGCGCTGTATCATCTAAAAAGCCCCCCTCTTCATTAGAGAAAGTGGGCAGCAGAGCGTCGGTTATTCAATCGGTCGGGCCTCTTCATCAAGAGGCGGCATCTGTTTCGGGGCTGAAGGCTAAAAAGAAAATGCTGAGTATGGTCGGCATAATTCTTTTAGCCGCTACCCTGGTTTTATCCTGGGGCGTTAATTTTCGTGAAAAGATTCCGGTCATAAAGCCCCTGGCTCAATTTCCGGAGCAGGTGGAAGGGTGGTCCGGAATCCGGCAGAGCATGGAGCAAAAATTTATTGATTCATTGGATTTAAGTGATTATCTGATTATCGATTATTACAATAAGGAAAAACGTGCAGTTAATTTTTATGTGGCCTATTACGAGAGCCAGAGGAAGGGGGAATCGATTCATTCGCCGGCCACCTGTCTTCCCGGAAGCGGCTGGATTTTCAGGGAAGCAGGTTCTATAGCTATAGATACCCCCGGTTATAATGAGGGTTCGGTGAAGGTCAATCGCGCCTTTATGCAAAAGCTTGACCACCGGCAACTTTCCTATTACTGGTTTTCCCAGCGGGGCCGCGTGCTTACCAATGCCTACCAATTGAAAATTTTTACCTTTTGGGATGCTTTGATCCGGCAGCGCACGGATGGGGCTTTGGTGCGGTTGGTTACCCCTGTCTATGAATTTGAAGAAGTAGAGCAGGCTGATGCCAGGCTGCAGGGATTTACAATGAAGATTTGGCCTTTACTGAACGAATTTATCCCGGGCAGGGAAATTAAATGATAATTGCCGGCGAATTGCCTGAAGATCTTTTAATGAATTATCTCCTCTATTTCTGTTTCTCTATTCTTCTTACAACAGTTATGGTCCCGGCTTTTATAAAAATCGGTAAATATTTTGGTATTGTTGATAAGCCTGGTTTGAGAAAGGTCCATGTTTTACCTATCCCAAGGACAGGCGGACTGGCGGTGCTTATTGGAGGCTTGGTCCCTTTTATTTTATTGGTTAAAAACAGCCGGCTCCTCATAGGGATTTGCCTTGGAGTTATATGTCTTCTGATGATCGGTATAATCGATGATATTCGGGATTTGAGCTGTAGATGGAAATTTCTAGGCCAAATCCTGGCCGCGGCCTTGACCTTGCTTGTTTGCAATATCGGTCTTAATACCACTTTGGAGCTCTGGCAGGGAATTACCGTTGACTTAAGATTACTCGCTTTTCCGATAAGCCTGTTTTTTCTGCTGGCTACCACCAACATCATTAATCTGGCTGATGGTCTGGATGGATTAGCAGGCGGCATTTGTTTGCTTATCTTTTTCAGCTCCGGCATTTTTGCTTACTTTAGGGAAGAATTTTATACTATAGCTTTATGTATTTGCATGATTGGAGCAATAATCGGCTTTTTACGCTATAACACGTTTCCGGCTATAGTTTTTTTAGGCGATACAGGAAGCCTATTCCTAGGATTTTGCGTAGGTGTATGTATGATGTTGCTTACCAGGGGCAACACCATTTATAGCCCCGTTATATGCCTTTATATTATCGGAGTGCCGATTTTTGATACTGCTATGGTAATCATAGAGCGTTTGATTGATGGGCGTCCGGTCTTTAAAGCGGATAAAAATCATATTCATCACAAGCTGTTAAAAATGGGATTCAAACATAATGAGGCGGTGATAATTATCTATGCCATGCAGATGCTTATGAGCCTTTTGGCCTGGAACCTGCGTTTTTTTACGGGAGGGGCCCTTCTTGGCATCTATCTGTTTTTATTATGCTCTGTTTCAACCTTTTTTCTTTTCTATAAAAATGGATATTTATGTTTTTCCTACATTCATAACCGGCCCCCCAATTATGTTGACCTTAAAACAATGAGTGCTCAGGGTGGCTTTTTTTCCAAAAACACGGCCAGCCTTTTTGCATGGTGTGGTCTGGTCGGAGGGATGCTTTTATTTTGTCTGTTTACTCCTTTTGTTGTATATTCCGTGTCCTGGGATATCGGCCTTATCTGCCTCATACTCATAGTTTGTATCCTGGCCTTGAGAAGATTTAACAGTAGATTTCTAAAAACAGCAACCAAGTTTTCTGCTTATTTTATCAGTCTGTTTTATATTTATTCTCTTGAGGGTCAGGCAGGTATGTTTTTAGTAACTTACAATATATTATTTATCGGTATGGGGATCTGCTATTTATTCTATCTTATTTCCAGCTTAGAAAAAATACCTCTGTTCAGCATGGATTATTTGCTGCTGGCAGTAGTACTTTTGGCCTCCTTTATTCCCAAGACACATCCATGGTTTATTCATTTAAATCATATAGCAGTACGGGCGCTTTTTATTTTCTTTTTTATTGAGCTGCTTTTTTATAGGATTAAAGGAAAAAAATTCGATTACATGCGATGGTCTATTTTTTTCGCCTTAGGGGTGACCTGTGTAACTGGTTTTTTGTTTATTTAGCTTAATTTACATAACCCATCCAGACCCCTCTTTTGTCATCTCAACCATCCACTCCTCTATAAAACGTTATTCATTTGGTCGGTTTTGGTGGGTCATTTAAGACAAGACGAGTAATTCCCTCTTTTATCCTCCTTTCCAGCTTTTACCTTCCTTTCCAGCTTTTATCCTCCTTTCCAGCTTTTACCTTCCTTTCCAGCTTTTACCTTCATTTCCAGCTTTTACCCTCCTTTCCCCATTTTACCCACCCTGTATGCCTTACCGCACATTTTTTAAATTTTTGTCATCTTTCAAAAAAGTATTCTGTTATCATTGCTGTCCGTATAAATTGTAAAGAAGTTTTATAACATATTGATAATAAATATGGAATTCGATTTTTTTCTTTTTACGATTAAATTTCGATAATTGTGTGAGGGTGCGGATGGTAATGGGTCATGCTACCCGGAGCGCTGTCTTTGACTGAAAGTTTAAAATTTTTCATAATGAAATAAATTGCATATAGTGATAAATTAATAGTATTTATTTTGCAAGTTATTGTTTTGTTGAATGATAAAATATGTTTTCTGCCTTAATCATTACTAATCAATACTAATTTTAATAGTATAGTTATCATTACTGTTTCTTGTTACATACATTTATTAAGAAATTTGGCATCCTTCATATAGGGGCAAAAGTAGTTGACACTTTAGATTGATAGCATTTTTAGACAGATTTGTAGTGTTAACACTTGAGAAAGTGCAATAGGAATTAAAAATTATAATGTAATGCCCTTATCTGGAAAAGGAGAATA
>DAOURK010000002.1 GCA_030625085.1 Pseudomonadota bacterium | reverse complement strand
TCAATGTAAAAATTTCGGAATTTATTAGATTTATGTTCCGACAAAAAAGGTATGGAGATAGTATGCCTTGAGCCGGGACAGAGATTGAACCAAACACAATTTTATCGGGTTAAGGAGTCGGTGAAAGGGTCCCGAAGATTTTTGGTGTATACGTGCCCTTTGTGCCGGAAAAAGGCCCAATTTATTCCCGCTGATTTTCTGAAAGCCTCTCAATTATCAGATTCATTTGGCTTGGGATTATTTTATCAAAAGTCCTTTAATCAAAAATTTGACCCGGAAAATAAAAACGAATTATTCTTTCGGGATTTTCATTGTTCCCGCTGTTTTCAACCGGTTCGGATTGTTTATAAAAAACGTTCCGGCCCTGCAAGCGGTTATTCACTCAAGATGGTTCATGTTTTGGAAACTGTTCCTTCCCCCTTCCCCTCAAGGGAAAAGTTGATGGAACAATTAAACCGACTGGTAAATCTTTTCTATTCTTTTTCCTTTGGCCAGCACTCTGTGAGTTACCCTTATTTGTGGTTGGCGGCCTTGATTCTTTTTCCCAGTAATTATGACAGCCCAAATAAAATGGCCAGGACCTTTTTTCTTCAAAGGAAAGAATTAGACCTGTTTTTAAACAAGAACAGAGTAAGTGATGGGGCTGGTTTAAGTTTGCCGGTATTGTTCCATGGGCAATTTTCCCTTTGGTTGGCTATGGCTTTAAGATGTGATAAACAAGTGGCACCTGCCTTGGCTAAAGCAAAGGAGATTTCAGGGTCTTTAGCTAAATATGGCCCAAGGGAAAGACCTGAGGCCCTTTTGGATGCCTTAATTTTGGCGCTGGGGAATTACTCCATTGAGGAAATGAGTTTTAAACGTGAACTTATGAGAGCACAAATAAAAAAGGGGTATTTAGGCAAAAGTTTTATTAGCTCAGAAAATTTTGGTTCTTTGTGGCAATGTTTGTTTGTAACCATTTTAGGGACCCATACCAGCGCTCAATATAACATGAGCCGAATGAATGAAATTAATCGCTTGCTCAGCAAGAAAAATTTATCTCTTAGCAACAAAGACAGAGAGCTGGCTTCTTTATTCCTTTGGTTTCATGGTGGTGCCCCTGAGCTATGTGTGGAAAAATTTATGAAGGTAGGGCAAGCCTTTGGCCTGGCAGCAGTCCACAAGAAGGCTTCTTTGGCTGATCCGGCTGTTCTTCCGGACGAAAGTCACCCCTTTCGTAAGGTGGTTTCTTCTTTTGTAAATGAATTTTCTCCTGTATTCCCTTTTGACCCTGCCGGCTTTTTGCCTGTAGCGCTTCTTTCAACGCTTCCCTGGGAAGCCGAGGACTTGGCCTGGGAGACTATGGAACTTTATTCCTATCTTCGAAGTTATCATAAATTTATCAGTCCGAGTGTATCCTTTTGGATAGCCACTGGCATTGTTTTTTCTTTTTGGGAACAAGGGGATTTTTCGGAGATTTTTCTTTTTTGGACCCTAACCGGGCTGTCTGTTTTGACTGAACTTCAATTTAGGGAAGAATGTGCTGATAAGGTATCGAATGTTCCAGTTGTGTAATTCTATGCTTAATTAATACTGTTTATGATCAGCTAAAAATAGAAAAGGGAAATCATTACTCTGATCTCCCTTTTCTATTTTTTTATTTTAATGCGTTTTTAAGTAAACTCACCACCCGCGCAAGCGATAGCGCCGTGCGGGTGGTGAGTTTACTTCTTTGAAACAGCCTGGGGGCTTGGTTTGGTTCTGGCTGTGACTTCTTGAGTCGGTTTACCTTCAGCATCAAAGAGATTAAAACAACGTATGGCGTAGCTGTATTTTTAGTGCCGTCTTTCAGCGAATGTAATCTGATTTCTTTATCTCCTTGAGAAAAATGATCTTAAATAAAAAAGGAGAGGTTTAAAATTACCTCTCCTTTTTTTATTTAGGATTATACAAAATTATAATTAGAAAGTATACCTAGCCAATAGGCCGAGTTTAGTTTGATCGTCTACGTTGGAATCTTCGTCCATGGTATTGTCTATTTCAAGTGAATAGGTAAGGTTTTCTGAAGCTTTGTAACTCGCTCCAGCAATAATATTCATTTCAGGGCCGCTTTTATCATCTGTACCATCATCAATTGATTCGACAGCAAGATATGGTTTTATAGTGTCAGTAACCTGATAAGATGCACCAAGATTAATTACACTCCTTTCTTCATCATCCGAATCTTTGGCCTCTTGATAAAACTCCGCGGTAGTTGTTAGCTTGTCAACCACATATTTTGCAGCAAGTGTATATTCCAGATCATAAACACTTTCGTCGGTAATTTTATCAAATTCCGGCGCCCTTTTTACCCCTAAGAAAATACTTAATGCATCGATTGGTTTATAGGTACCATTTAAATACACAGTATAAGGCCGGCTATTCTCAGTATCAGTTTGAACTTCGTCAGTAAGGGCAAGATTAAGATTAAGATTAAGCTCAGGCATTGCACTAAATGAGGCCATGGCTCCATTTTTCTTCTCTTTAGTAAAATAGGCATAAGAATATGTATTTGGCCCTCTAATTCCATAAACAGTTGGAACATGAATATTGAATTTACCTAAGGTAAAGGCTAATTGATTATCCATTACAGTGTGTTTAACAAACGCATTATAGATATAGAAATCAACCCGATCTGTTCCTGCATAAGAATCACCATCACATCTTGCTACAACGGCTGCCGTGGTATTGTTGCCCGGATTATATAAAAATTTCAGCATCACGCGCTCTAAGTATAAAGCTTCTGTTCTTGTTTCTGATACTCCATCTTCGTTTTTATCCCTTGACAACCAATTATCATATTCAACCCTAATATCACCCTTAATTGTTAAAGCTTCTGCTGCAATACAAGATGTGCTTAATCCCACTATTAAACAAAAAATGCTACATAAAATAAATAATTTTTTCATAGACTTTTTTCCTTTAAATTAATATTATTCAAACTTATAATTAATTAACAATTAATTTATTTCTCATTAACCACCCCCCCCTCTTTATCCTTAAGAGAAATTTGTTTCTATATATATATGTGTAAATCTATATATGTGTAAATCTATAAACCCTCTTTCGGGCATACTATCGTATTTAATTTATTAATGCAACTACTTTAAAAAAAATAATATTAATTAGTGATTGGCGATAATCGATGATTAGTTAACGCCTTATTTTTATTTGAGTTAGCAAATTTTTTAATAATATGGGGATTTTGAAAAAGCTATTTTGGGGTGACAAGTTGTTGCCTTGAGATTGAACGTTAATTTCAGTTGCAGTGAAGCAGTTATTGTTTTTTTGTGGATGTCAATACCGCATCCTCTCTCGATTATGACTTCCATATCACCTCCTGATTTAAAGTGGGTAGATTCTGAATTAAAATTTATTTCGCGTGCTCCCAGATGGGACAATAATTGGTGGTGCTTTAAATCTACCCGACTCAGTTTAATTCTCGGGGGTTATCAACCACAAATAAATGACCTTTTTCCTTTTGGACCAGGATATAATAAGTTTAATAAACTATAATCATTTTCATCCTTGGTGGTGCCTCAAAGAGGCATGAGAGTTTGTTTTATAAACCAAAGGTTCTGTAAGGAGGAAGTAAAGATGAAACGCTTTATTATCTCTATTCAAGTGCTATCTTTTTGGCTGACGATTATTATTCTCTTATCTACGGCTAGAGCCACAGGTTTGGGCTTTTTATGATATTAATTTAATCGCTTTCGGGATCGGGCCGGTCCTTGGATTAAACCTGGATGTAGGTAATGTTTTTACACCCGCCTTTACTGTTGGGTATCGATATACAGGGAACGTAGGCACCTGAGAAAGTGCGTTCACTGATGATGACTATGAAATAGGCGAAGGCCGTTTATTTTTTAATGTAGCCTTTCTTTCTAGAATCAATGATATATTTTAATTCTCTTGATCAGGTTTTTATCATCTTGGTCTCAAATGTCATTAACTTAAGGAATATCATGAATCTTTTCGACTTCTTAACAAGACTTTAAACAGCCAAAAATTTTTATTTTTATAGAAATGGAAGAATTTCAGAATATATTATAATTTTGTTCCGACAAAAAGGTATGGAGATCATATGCCCGGAGCCGGAACAGAGATTAAGCCAAACGAATTTCTATCAGGGTAAGAATTCATCGAAAGGATCTCAAAGATTTTTCATTTATATATGCCCGCATTGCCAACAAAAAATCCAATTTGTTAACAGCGATCTTTTGAAAGCTCATTGAAATAATTTATGAAAAGTCTTATTATTTTATATAAATTTCTATTTTAATGAATAATTTTTTAAAAAATATCTATAATATTCTAAAAATATTGATTATTTATATTACTATTTAGTGTAATAATAAATTTTTATTGACTTACAGAGTCTCTTGTGTATAATGTTTTACTAATCAGCATAATTTTGATAGTCGACTTGTAGATAATTGATTTCACTATTCAAAATAGTAGGTGGTGATACAGGACTGGATTTAAAACCTATGGTTATTGGCAAAAATCGCGGAACTTATCCCCAGGTAATTCTCAACTATGAATTCAATCCGATGATTATCAGCGAATTGAAAGGTGAAATGTTCATGCCCGGCGATTATTATGGCCAAAATTTGGATGATGCTTACTATGTGCGTTTCAATTGAACAAAACCTTTTAATTAATCGGCTGATTTTAATGTAATCTTAGTGAGCGGGATGAGTGGTAAAATTACTATCCTGCTTTATACCTAACAATAGTTATGATCATCATTTGTTAGCTGCCAATATTTAGGGTTTAACAGAAACTAAAGAGTGACAGATGATTAATGACGGCCCGCCATTGCACGTTTCAACGTGGCTGTAAGGTATTGGCGGGCAAAATAGTGTGGAAGATGCCTTTTGTCGTTTATTTAAACGGCTGAAAGTCTTTCACCAGATAACCAACCCATTTCAAAATCCGCCCGAAGGGGCGCTGATTTCTTTAATACAACATCAATAAAAGAAAACGAACCAAAATCGTTATTTCGAGCGAAGCGAAGAATTTCATCATATGACTGCATTACACTTTTCCTATCACAGAGATGGCAAAAAGGGAGTATTTGTTCAGCAATTCACGAGAGGGCTTATTGGCTTGTTTTGGCTGCCTTGACCAATAGTCTACCGCTTAATTTGGAGTCTGCAAAATGAAGGTATTATTATCGGGAAATGAAGCAGTGGCTCGAGGGGGGTATGAATTTGGAGTAAGCGTGGCTGCCGGATATCCAGGCACGCCGAGCACGGAGATCCTGGAAAATATTGTGCATTTTTCGGAGATTTACTGCCAGTGGTCACCCAATGAGAAGGTGGCCTTGGAGACGGGTATTGGGGCATCTTTGGCCGGGGCCAGGACTCTGGTGACCATGAAGCATGTAGGGTTGAATGTGGCTGCCGATCCCTTTATGACCTTGGCCTATACCGGGGTTAATGCCGGGTTGGTTATTGTTTGTGCTGATGATCCCGGCATGCATAGCTCCCAGAATGAACAAGATAATCGCTTTTACGCCAAGTTTGCTCAGGTGCCTTTGCTGGAGCCCTCAGACAGTCAAGAGGCCAAAGATCTGGTCGGTTTTGGCTTAGAGATAAGTGAAAAATACGACACGCCGGTATTGCTTCGGCTCACCACCCGGATTTCCCATTCAAAATCCCTTACTGAAGTGAAAGATCAAAGAATCGTTTCTTCTATTGGGCCCTTTGCCAAGGACCCGAAAAAATATGTCATGATACCTGCCCATAGCCGCAAAAGGCATGTTCTGATGAAAACACGCACCAAATCCCTTCGCGCTTTATCGGAAAGTACGGACTGGAATCGGTGTGAGATGAATGATAAAAAGATTGGGATCATTTGCGGCAGTATTGCCTATCAATACGCCAAGGAAGTGTTGCCTGAGGCCTCGTATCTCAAGTTGGGCATGTCACATCCTCTTCCCCATAAATTAATTACCGATTTTGCCCGCCATGTAGAGAAGCTCTATGTTTTAGAAGAGTTGACTCCCTTTATTGAGGATCAGGTCAAGGCCATGGGAATCTCTGTTGAGGGAAGATCCATGCTGCCTGACACAGGAGAATTGACCCCGGATATTGTGGCTCAGGCCTTTTTACATGAATCTGCGCCAAAAGGTTATCATCCGGGGGTAGAACTTCCTCCTCGTCCACCGGTTATGTGTCCGGGGTGTCCTCATCGGGGGTTATTTTATACCTTAAGCCGGAAAAAAATTCGGGCCATGGGAGATATTGGGTGCTATACTCTTTCTGTTTTACCTCCCTTGCAGGCCATGGACACGTGTATCTGTATGGGGGCCAGTATTGGGACTGCGCACGGATTTAATAAAGCCAGTCAAGGATCGGATGTACCGCCTGTGGTTGGAGTAATTGGCGATTCCACCTTTCTGCATTCCGGCCTGACCGGCCTTTTAGATGTGGCTTACAATCAGGGGAACAGCACCATTATTATCCTGGATAATCGGACTACGGCCATGACCGGATTTCAGCATCATCCAGGCACTGGGCTCACTTTGCAAGGCAAGGAAACCAGGGCCGTAGATCTTAAGGCGCTGGCTGAATCATTCGGCATTTCCCGGGTACACGAGGTGGACCCATACGATTTGAAGCAATTAAGCCAGGTAATTGACAGGGAGGTGAAGGCCTCCGAGCCTTCCTTGATTATTTCGCGAAGACCTTGTGTGCTGCTGGAAAGAAAAAAGAGGAAAACAAAACCAGTCCAACGCCAGGTTGCGGTCGACCTTTGCACCGGTTGCAAGGCATGTTTAAAGTTGGGTTGTCCGGCTATAAGTTTTTTGGCCGAGGATAAGGCAGTGATTGATCCATTGATGTGTAATGGTTGTCCGGTATGCGAGCAGGTATGTAAAGCCGGGGCCATTCAATCTGTTGCAATCTAGGAGGCTATCTGACAATTCATTAACCTTGTCATTTCGATTGGAGCGGGAAATCTTATCACATTGAAAAGAGTAAAGTTTTAAATTTCCCCCGGAGTTTACACTGAATCTAATGAATGTGGGCGAAATGACAAAAAAGGGCTTTCTTGGACAACCTCACTAGCCTGGTTCTATGGAAAGCGAATTATGAAAATGAAAAAGAAAAAAGATATTTTGATTGTTGGTGTTGGCGGCCAGGGGATTATTGTGGCCAGTGAAATTTTAGCTGATGTCGGCAAAGAGGCCGGTTTTGATGTGAAAAAGAGCGAAGTCCATGGAATGTCCCAGCGGGGGGGCAGTGTTTCGACCCATGTTCGCTTTGGTAAGCAGGTTTTTTCTCCTTTAATCAGGCAGGGTAAGGTTGATTTTCTTTTAGCCTTCGAATTGCTGGAAGCCTTGCGGTGGGTGAACTTTTTATCTCCCCATGGGGCCGCTTTAGTAAATAATTTAAAAATTAATCCAACTACAGTCAGTAGCGGTTCTATGGAATATCCCTCAAATATTGCACATCTATTGAAAGAATCAGGGCATACTATTCAATTAATTGAAGGAATAAACCTGGCTGAGCAGGCCGGCAGTAAAAGAGCTGTGAACATTGTTTTACTGGGGGCTTTATCCGGGTTTTTGCCGGACATTGCTGAGGAGATGTGGCTTAAGGTTATTCGGTCTCGCGTCTCGGCTAAAACCCTTCAGGCAAATGAAAAGGCTTTTTATTTAGGTCGTAAAGACGCTTAAGCCTCGCTACTTCTATTTGAATATCGGTTATAAGATTATTTTTCTGAAAATCTATAGAAGGGAACTGAAAGGGGGTTTTAACAGTGTTTTGGGATAAAAAAACAGAAACTCTTGATCGAAAGCAAATGACTTCGATCCAAACCGAACGGTTACAGGATCTGGCACAGCGGGTTTGTGCTGCCGTGCCCTTTTATCAGGAGTTTTTTTCCAAGGGGGGGGTGAAACCCGAGGGTATTAAAAGTATAGAAGACCTGCAGCGTTTACCTTTTTTGAGCAAACATAATCTGCGGGATACTTACCCTTTTGGCTTGTTTTGTCGGCCTTTGAAGGATGTGGTTGAGATCCATTCCTCTTCCGGCACTACCGGAAAACCCGTGGTAGTTGGTTATACGCGCCAGGATCTGGATTTGTGGGCTTCGGTTATGGCCAGGACCTTGTGTTGCGGTGGGGTGACGGAAAAGGATGTTGTTCAGAATGCCTATGGATATGGGTTATTTACCGGGGGCTTGGGCCTTCATTATGGAGCGCAAAAGATAGGCGCTTCAGTGCTGCCAATTTCAGGCGGGAATTCCAAAAGGCAAATAATGCTTATGCAGGACTTTGGGACTGACGTTTTGTGTTGCACACCCTCCTATAGTCTTTGTTTGGCTGAAATAGCCGAAGAAATGGGAGTTGATATTAAGTCGTTGAAACTGCGGGTCGCCTTTTTAGGGGCGGAGCCTTGGTCCGACAGCATGAGGGCTGAAATTGAGAAAAAATTAAATATCATGACCCTGGATATTTATGGGTTGACTGAAATTATTGGTCCCGGAGTAGCCAGTGAATGCGAATATAAAGATGGACTGCATATTAATGAGGATTATTTTTTTCCGGAAATCATTAATCCAGATACCGGAGAGGTCCTCCCCTATGGAGAAGAGGGCGAGTTGGTCATTACCACTTTGACCAAAGAAGCCTTTCCCGTGATACGATTCAGGACCAGGGATATTACTGTATTGAACCCCGAGCCCTGTAAATGCGGTCGGACTCTGGTCCGGATGAGAAGAGTCGGAGGGAGGACCGATGATATGCTTATTATCAGGGGCGTAAATGTTTTTCCCTCCCAGATCGAAGATGTTTTGGTAAAAATCGATGGTGTATCTCCACATTATCTTATTGTGGTTGACCGAAAAGGTACCATGGACGATGTTGAGGTTAGGGTTGAAGTTTCTGAAGGAAACCTCTTTGATGAGATCAAGAGATTTGAGGCCCTGGAAAGAAAGATTAAAAATGAGTTGGAAAGCGTCTTGGGCATCAGCACCAGAATAAAACTGATGGAACCTCATTCCGTTGAACGTAGTATGGGCAAAGCCATACGCGTTCAAGATAAAAGAAAATTGAAAGGCAATTAAAGAACTGATTTTTTTATCCCTTTGTGTTCTTTGTGCCTTTGTGTTTCAATTAGGGGGCTGAACGAAAAATAACCAAGATTGTCATTTCGAGCACATTCACTACATTCAGTGTAAACTCCGCGAGAAATCTTAAGCCATTGGAAATGTTACAGTTAAAAGATTTCTCCTTTCAGTCGAAATGACAAAAAGAGGAGTTTTCGTTTAGGCACTAATATAGTGAAAAGTAAAAAGGAAAGAGTAAGGGGACATAAACAAGAAAGAAAGGGGGAGGATATATGATCGTTAAACAAATTTGTGTTTTCCTGGAAAACAGAAAAGGTCGTTTAGCTGAATTAACTCATCTTTTAGGGGAAAACAAGATCAATATTCGTGCTATTTCTTTGGCAGACACCTCAGACTTCGGGATTGTACGTTTAATTGTCAATGATACTGAAAAGGCTCATCAGGTATTGAAAAAGGCGGAACTAACAGCTACCATTAATAATGTTATTGCTGTTGAGGTGGCTGATAAACCGGGTGGATTAGCTTCGGTGTTGGCTATATTGCAGTCGGCTGGACAGAATGTAGAGTATCTTTATGGATTTTTGGAAAAAAAGACAGACAAGGCTATTATGATCTTCCGATTTGACGCGATTGATGCGGCCGTAAATGTTTTAAAAGAGCACGGAGTATCCTTATTAAGTGATCAGGAATTGAGGGATTTATAAAAATTTTGAAGGCTTCATATACCTTTTAGTAACCTTTACAAACCTTTAAGAAAAGGAGGATTTTTTATGAAAGATTGGAAAGGTATAGTAACAGCAGTAAGCGCGGTTTTGGTGAGTATATGTTTTTTAACAGTAAATTCAGCTTTGGCAAAGAGTAAACCTTATAAGATTGGGGCTATTTTTGATATATCAGGGCCGGCCTCAGCTCTTGGTATTCCGGAAAAGAGGACGGTCGAGATGGTGGTGGAAAAGGTTAATAAAGCCGGGGGCATCAACGGCCGGCTGTTGGAGTTAGTCTTCTATGATACGGCCCTGGATGTTCAAAAAACCATTAACAGCGTTAATAAGCTGATCAAGAAAGATAACGTATTGGCTATTATTGGACCGACCACCAGCGGAGTAAGTATGGCCCTTATTGAAACCATGCAGAATAACGAAATGCCGAATATTTCCTGTGCAGCCAGAATCGATATTATTGATCCGCCTAAAAAGTGGGTTTTTAAAACCCCCCAGACTGACAAACAGGCTGTAGAGAAAATCCTGACCCATGCCAAAAAACATGGTATTAAAAAGGTTTCCCTTATGATAGCCGAGGGGGGCTTTGGTGCAGGCGGATTGAAACAACTGAACAACTTGGCTCCCAAATACGGGATTAAGATTGTAGCCAGGGAAAAATTCAGTGAAAAAGATCCTGATGTGAGCACTCAATTGACTAAAATTCGGGGAACTGATGCCCAGGCTATGGTCGTTTGGGATACCGATAAGGGCTCAGCCAAGGTAGCCAGGAATATGAGGCAATTGGGCATGAAGATGCCGGTATACATGAGCCACGGGATTGCCAATATGAAATTTATCGACCAAGCCAAAGAAGCCGCCGAGGGAGTTATTTTCCCGGCCGGCCGTCTTGTGGTATGGGAATCTTTGCCTGAAACCGATCCTCAGAAAAAGGTTCTGGCCAAATATGCCTTTGATTTTAAAGCCAAATATAATACTGCACCGAACACCTTTGGCGGCCATGCCTGGGATGCGGTTCAATTGATTATTCGCGCCATTGAAAAGGCAGGGGATGATATTGGCCGCATTCGGGATGAGATTGAGAACATCAGGAATTTTGTCGGCATTGGAGGAGTATTTAATTATTCCAAAAGGGATCATAATGGGTTAGGGCCCGAGTCTTTGATTATGGTTAAAATTGTTAATGGGAAATGGACCTGTATTGAATAGCCTTTTTTAGCCCTTTACTGACAGTTTATTTATGACTTTTACCAATCAACTCATCCAATATCTGATTAATGGCATCACCAAAGGAGGTATATACGGGCTCGTAGCCCTTGGATTTACTATTATTTATAAATCTACTGATGTCATTAATTTTGCTCAAGGCGAATTTGTGATGTTCGGTGCGGTGATGTTGTATACCTTTCATCATGTTTTGCACCTGAATCTTTTGCTTTCTTTTATATTGGCAGTGCTGGTGGTGACGCTCATCGGCATCTTAATGGAGGTGCTGATGATTCGCCCTCTTGAAGAGAGCAGCGTTATCACGCAAATTATCGTCACTATCGGAGCCTCGATTTTTTTTCGAGGCTCCGCCATGCTCATCTGGGGGCGAAATGATGTGTTTGTCCCCTTTTTCTCCTCAGGTAAACCTTACCGGATTTTTCATGCCATCATCGATCGGCAATATCTGTGGATATTAGTTATTACCCTTCTGGCTATGGGGGTGTTGCACCTGTTCTATGAAAAAACCATCACCGGCAAGGCCATGACTGCTTGTGCAGCCAATAAGAAGGCCGCCAGTCTGGTGGGAATTAATATCCGGACTATGGTGGTTCTCTCCTTTGGCTTGAGCGCAGCCTTGGGCGGTGTAGCCGGCGGGGTATTGGCTCCCTTCGGCATGAAGTATGATACTGGCGTTAACTATGGCCTGAAGGGATTCTGCGCGGCTATTGTAGGAGGCTTGGGCAATAATGTAGGAGCTATGGTAGGAGGCTTCGTTCTTGGGATAGTGGAAGAGTTGGGAGCAGGATTAATTTCCTCAAGCTACAGGAACGCCATTGCCTATAGTATTTTAGTGCTTGTTTTAATTATCCGTCCGCAAGGGATTCTGTTTACTAAAAGTGGAGAACGGGTGTAATGGCCAAGTGGATTGTGGAAAAGGGCAAAGGGCTTTATTTTCTTCTTTTTTGTGTGTTGATGCTAGTTTTACCTTTGATTCTGCGGATGTCTGAGGCTGGTGACTATTACCTGAGTCTTATGGTTTTTGCCGGCATTAACAGTATGGTGGTGATCGGCTTAAATCTTTTGATGGGGTATGCCGGACAAATATCCCTGGGCCATGCCGCTTTTTTTGGTTTGGGCGCCTATAGTTCCGGCATTGTTACTACTCGTTTCGGCCTTTCTCCCTTGTGGGGATTTACCTTATCCATTATCCTTAATTTTCTTATTGCCTACCTTTTGGCTAAGCCCATTTTGAAATTAAAGGGGCATTATCTGGCCATGGCAACCCTTGGGCTGGGTATGATTTTTTTCGTGCTCTTTAATGAACTCCCGATTACCGGGGCTTCGGAAGGTATAAGTGTGGGCAAATTATATATTTTTGGTTATAATATGAACAGCAGGTATTTAAAGGATATCAATTATTACTATCTTACCTGGATATTCACCTTACTGTTGACCTATTTTGCTCTTAATATTGTTAATTCTCGGGTGGGAAGGGCCCTTCGTGCAATTCATTCTAAGGAGTTGGCCGCTCATTCAATTGGGGTGGATATTAGCCGATTTAAGACGAAGGTTTTTATTCTGAGCACGATTTATGCAGGACTGGCTGGTAGTATTTTTGCCCATTATTCTACCTTTTTATGCCCTGTTGATTTTGGGTTGAACTATTCAATAAGAGTGGTAACTATGGGTGTTGTCGGCGGTATGAGCAGTATCTGGGGCGGTTTGCTGGGGGCTTCGGTTTTAAGTATTTTGCCGCAGTTTTTAGATATATTTGCTGAATATGATATTTTGATCTATGGATTGGTTTTAATTCTTTCGGTTATTTTTATGCCTGAAGGCATCAGTCAGAAAATAAGTCTTTGTTGGGAAAAATGTCAAAAAAAATGGTTTCATGAGGTGTAAGGTATGACCATGGATAATAATACTGCTTTGCTGGAGATAAGGGGTATTGAAAAGGATTTTGGCGGTGTAAAGGCAATTGAGAATTTAAGCTTTATGGTCAAGCCGGAAAGCATTAAGGGATTTATTGGGCCCAATGGAGCAGGGAAAACTACTGCCTATAATGTGATTAGTGGGGTCCTGGCCCCAACAAGTGGAGAAGTCTATTTTCAGGGAAAGAAAATTACCGGCTTAAAGCCCTATCGTATTGCTGAAATGGGCTTGGTGCGAACCTTTCAAAACATCCAATTATTTCACAATATGACCGTGCTGGAAAATGTCATGATGGGCCGACACGTTCGGTCTAAAAGCGGGTTTATGGCCTCTGCTTTAAGACTCCCTCGTATGCGAGCCGAAGAAAAAGAAACGAAAGAAAAAGCCATGGAAATTTTAACCTTGGTCGGTCTTCAGGATCAGGCATATTTTAAGCCCGATAGCCTGCCTATCGGTTATCAGCGGCTTTTGGAGATTGCCAGGGCTTTGGCGGCTGAGCCTGAGTTGATGTTGTTGGATGAACCGGCTGCGGGGCTCAATACCAAAGAAACCAGCCAATTGGCCAAGCTCATTTTTCGAATACGTGAAAAGGGTATTACTATTCTGGTGGTAGAGCATGATATGGAACTTGTCATGGAGGTTTCCGATGAAGTTTTAGTTTTGGAATATGGGCAAAAGATTGCCGAAGATATCCCCAGGAATATTCAAACCGACCCAAAAGTAATTGCCGCCTATTTGGGAGAAATGGATGATTGAGCAATGTTGAGGTTGAAAAGTATTAATGCATATTATGACCAGGCTCATGTTTTAAAAAATGTTTCTTTGCATGTCTCCCCGAAAGAAATTGTCGCCTTGCTTGGCGCCAATGGTGCGGGGAAGAGCACTCTGCTGAATTTGGTTTCCGGTCTGGTGAAAAAGATGGATGGAGAGGTGCTCTTTGAAAAGGAGAAGATTGCCAGGCTTGGGCCCCATAAAATTGTTCGGCGTGGTATTAGTCAGGTCCCTGAGGGGCGCCAGATTTTTAATCCCTTAACTGTACTTGATAACTTAAAATTGGGCTCCTATCATCGTTTTAGTCGGGGGGAAAAAAAGACCATTGCCAGGGATTTGGATAATATATTTTCCCTGTTTCCCATTCTGCACGAGCGCAGACATATGCCGGCCGGCAATTTGAGTGGGGGTGAAGCTCAGATGTTGTCCATTGGCCGTGCCCTTATGTCATCACCCAAATTACTTTTAATGGATGAGCCTTCCATGGGGTTAGCCCCCAAAATTGTTAATGAGATCATGAAGGTAATTAATAAGCTGCGAGATTGGGGAGCAACAATTCTGTTGGTTGAACAAAACGCAGCCAAAGCCCTTAAAATTGCCGACAGAGCATATGTAATGGAAACCGGAAAAGTTGTGCTGCAAGAGGATGCCTCCACCCTTTTGGGAAATCCGGAAATTGTTCGGGCTTATCTTGGAAAATCCAAAAAAGAGATTTGGGAATAAGAAAAAAATGTAATACCATGATTTTCAAGTGAAACAAGGAGCATTGAGTATGTGGGAAAAACAGTATGAATCCATGGATAGAAATGATTTGGAGCAACTTCAATTGGAGCGGTTGCAAGCAACCTTGAATCGAGCCTATCGGAGTGTGCGTTTCTATAAGGCCCTTTTTGATGAAGCCGGCATTATCCCTGAGGAAATTAAAACTATGGAGGATTTGGCCCACATACCCTTTACCAGGAAAACGGCTTTGCGAGACAATTACCCTTATGGCATGTTTGCCGTGCCTTTAAGAGAGGTTGTGCGCATTCATTCTTCTTCAGGGACTTCGGGGAAACCCACGGTGGTTGGTTATACCAAAAATGATTTAGCACACTGGAGTAATCTGGTGGCGCGTATCCTGGTCTCAGCCGGTGTTACTTCTGAGGATGTTATTCAGATCGCTTTCGGTTATGGCCTTTTTACCGGCGGCTTTGGTCTGCACTATGGGGCCGAGCGTTTGGGGGCTTCTGTAATCCCTGTCTCCAGTGGAAATACGGAAAAACAGGTTATGATTATGAAGGATTACAAGACCACTGTATTGGTGTGTACCCCCTCTTATGCTTTATATATAGCCGAGGTATTGGAGCAGATGGGCATACACCCCAATGAGCTTTCTTTAAAGATAGGTTGTTTTGGCGCGGAAACATGGTCCGAAAGTATCCGGGGAAAAATTGAGGAAATTCTTTATATTAAGGCCAGGGACAATTATGGGCTTAGCGAGATTATTGGTCCCGGTGTGGCTGGAGAATGCCAATATAAATGCGGTATGCATATTAATGAAGATCATTTTATCCCGGAAATTATTAATCCGGAAACTGGTGAGCGTCTTCCCATAGGGGAAAAGGGAGAGTTAGTGCTCAGTACCCTGACTAAGGAAGCCTTGCCGATGATTCGCTATCGAACCGGTGATATCACGCGCCTTACTGAAGAACCATGCCAATGCGGACGAACCTTAATGCGTATGGACCGCGTCACCGGACGCACTGATGACATGCTTATCATCAGGGGAGTAAACGTATTCCCCTCTCAAATTGAGCATGTTTTATTGGAGGAAGAGGGCGCTGAACCTCATTATCAGTTGATAGTGGACAGAGAAGGCGCTCTTGATATTCTGGAAGTGCGGCTTGAAGTATGTGATAAAATTTTTTACGATGAGGTAAAACTTCAGCAGGAATTCCAAAAACGTGTGCAGAAAAAAATTTCTTCTGTGCTGGGGATTAAAGTTAAACTTACCCTTATTGAACCAAAGTCATTGGAAAGAACTGCCGGAAAATCCAAACGGGTAATTGATAAGCGGGAAAAATAAAAAAGTATCACGACTGATCTTTTTTGCTTTTTTTTTCGGCAGCACACGGGGCATTTTTAAAGACATATTGCTTGAGTTTCTTACACCAGATCCCTTGAAAGGTTTGACAGCTTCCGCTTCCGTCTATAGCCTCATCTTTGGCAAATGAGGCATATTCGCAGTGATAATCACACCATTTAATCAATGAAAGGATTCCTCTCCTCTAATCAAGTAGATTTTTTTCTGTTGTTGCTTTGCGAGTATTAATTTTATCCTCGTCTGATAAACACACTTTTTTATATTCCCCCTTCTAAACAGCGCTCTCGCAGCGTATTCATGCCGACAAAGGTTTGTCGCATGAGGAGATTAACCTGATACATGCCCTTTGGCGTTAACTGGAAGAAGTTTTTATTTTCAACCAGATAGCCAAATTTCTTTAATACGGCTAATTTTATTTTTAGCCACCTTTCCCTTTTTTTAGATATATTTTGAAGAATATTTTTCTTGGGAACTCTTACACCAAAAAATTTGGTCAATAACTGATAATTGGATAATTGCCAATCGGATAATTTATTACTGCGTACTATAGGTAAATTCCCTTGGGATAAAAATTTGTTGTATTTATCTACAGGAAAGGTATTAACATTGTAATAGTCATTGACCATGCTGACTGATCCACAACCCATTCCGATATATTCAGTACAGTCAACCACATATTCGTCGATAATTTTGGTGCCGTTTTTTGAAAAACACCAGACTGTGGAAGGAATATAGTGCTCTTTCATAGTGTTTTGGATAAATTCATAAATTCGTTTATGGGTATGATTTTTTCTGAAAAGTCCGCGATTTATTTTATGAAACTGACGTTCAAGCAGGGTTTTTTTATTGGGCGTGGGAAGAATAGGATAAAAGGTGGCCTGATCAACGTCAAGTTTAAATAGAGTTTGAATATCTTTTTCTATATGGGATATGGTTTGTTGTGGAAGGTCCCAAAGAAGGTCCACATTCACTGTGTCGAAATTTCCCTGAGCCATTGAGATGGCTTTTTGGGCGAAGTTGCTGTTGGCGTTCAATCTGCCTAATTTACGTAAGATATCATCACTAAAACTTTGAACACCTATAGATAAGCGTTTTATCCCATTTTTAGATAAAGCCTTCATTTTTTCCAATGTAAGATCTTCAGGATGAGTTTCAACTGAGAATTCTTCTATACCCAGACGATCCTGCAAATATCGAATCATGTCAATTAGCGGGTAAATTAAAAGTGTGGGGGTTCCCCCGCCGAAATATACACTACGGACCCTTGTACTGGTGTTTTGGATAAGATCAAGATAAAGCTCCAGCTCTTTGCGTAAATTTTTCATATAAACGAGGGCGGGTGTTTCCTCATATCTATATCGAACAAAAGAGCAATATGGGCATAATCTCTGGCAAAAGGGGATGTGGATATATAAGGCTATTTGTTTGTTTTGCATCCCAGTTAAGGCTTTTTCGATCTGTGTCAGGTCGGGATGTTTTAGATGGTGAAAAAAATGATAGCCTTCTTTTTTAGCGAAAAGTTCTAATAATTCAGTAATCATAAAAATAAATTTTTTTCTGTATTTATTTTATATTCTTTCCATTTTTTTCATAGAATGTTTAAAAGACTGGGGATGATAAAGGGTTGAATAGATCACCAACCTATTTTATATAATAGCAAATTTTTATGAACAAACACAAGTAAATTTCAGTAATTTTTATGAAGTCGTAAAAAGTCTCATCAAAGTGTTATTTCGAATACCGGCAAAAATTCTCTTCGCTAGACGGTCGGCTTTTTTAAACTTCTAAGCTCGCAAAAGCTAAATTGCCGAACTCACTTTGCTCAGACAGCGGCAATTTTTATCGCTTTTGCTTCGCTAAGTAGCTTGACAAAAAGCCTCCCTATATCGCTTCAGCGAACATTTCGCCAACCTGAATACTTAGCAGGGCTAAGCTGCATTACGCAGCTAACGCCGGTTTTTTAGGTGGTGCCCATGGGAGAAGTAGATCTATTCAAGAGTGATATGATGAATGAAATGAAAAGGGTAAAGATGTGGAAAAGGTGACATATAATATGATTTTTTTTAATTTGCAGGTTTTATTCCTATGGCAAAATCTCTGGTTATGAAGGGTATTTGTTTGGAATTTAAATAGATAGTTGTGTAAAGATTTTTTTGGGTTATATATAGGGAATTTATTGCCATTATTTCAGGTTAATTTTTCCCTGGATAAAGATCTTTTTATTAACTTCTGCATTTCATTCCTTAATTTTTTCTTCCTAAAATTTTAATATCTATAATTATAAAATTATTTTTAGATAATATCTATAATTGTTTAAGATTTATTATTTTACAGGTATGGCATATTTTTTGCTTATATAGCTATGTAAATTAGAAATAGAGAATTGCAACCATTGGGTGGATTATTTCCTTTATACAAGTTCTATTCTATTTTTTCTTTCATTTTTATTAATGTTTGCTGTGATTACATATTTGGGCTTTCGATTGAATCAATTGGTATCCTTGAAATAAAAAATTGCAGGCCGGGTTAATAAATAAATGGGATCACCCTTATCCCTCTCTCCCCCGGCCTGCAAAGATGGAAAAAAAATAATTTAGGGTATAGAAACTATTTTGAAAAATGCACGATCCATAACCAGGATTATTAAAAATATTATGGTGAAATTACTGCATGATAAAAATGGAAAGGAGGAATGGGGTGATGCTAATAAAATGATGAAACCAGAGATTAGGTTTTTCGATTCGTATTTATATTTTAAACATCGAATTGAAAAAAGATATCATCTGGACCCTGGTATACGAAAAATGAAAATGGTTTATGGAGATCTGGCATTGAGGTGAAAAGTCCCCAAAACGAGGGGTCAACATTTCGGGTGAAGGTACCCAGGCAAAATGTATGTTCATAGTCTCATTTTTAGGGTCCGGAATTAGCATATAGATTAATATTTTTTTATATATAAATATGGGGGGAGGTATTTTGGAAACACAATTGGAGACACAAGTAGATGAAGAAATTGAAGAAGGAGGAAATAAAGAGAGATTTGATCATGAAATTCGAGAAAAAATGATCCTAGATCATCTTATGTTAGTAAAATACATGGCTAAAAGACTGGCTAATCATTTGCCGGCTTGTGTTGATATAGAAGATTTAATTGAGGTTGGAGTTATTGGTTTAATCGATGCTATAGAAAAATATGATCCTACCAAGAATATTAAATTTAAGACCTATGCCGAATTTCGAATTCGTGGGGCTATTTTGGATGAATTAAGATCTCTTGATTGTACTCCTCGATCTGTTCATCAGAAAGCCAAGCAATTTGAAAGTGCCTATCAGGATGCAGAGAAAAAGGTTGGGAAAGAGGCGACATCAGTAGAAATTGCCCAGGAAATGGGGCTTTCTGTAGAAGAATTTAATCAATTGAGCCAGCAGACCAAAGGGTTTTCAGTGCTGAATATAGAGGATATTGAAAAGGGACTATCAAAGAAAGAGAAAGAGAGTCTTATTGGAATGCTCAAGTATTCTTATGATGACCATGTTTTGGAATATCTCAATTACAAGAAGATCCGGGATGTATTGAGTGAAGCTATTGAGGGTTTGCCGGCAAGGCAGAGAACTGTTCTTTCTTTGTATTATTGGAATGAGATGAGTATGAGAGAAGTGGGAGAACTTTTAGGATTAGCTGAGTCAACGGTTTCTTCTCATCACCATCGGGGGATCAAACATCTTCGTCAAAAGGTGAAAGAGCTGAGCAGCCGATTGGATTTGTATCAATAATGGGCCATTTTTATTTTGCCGGGCTTATGTAGCTCAGGGCTAAAGCCATGCTAAAGCTTTTTTTAATAAAGGCTTAAGAAAGTCTGAAGCCCTGCGCTACAGCAAATCTTTAAAAATTGAACGAGGTTAAAATGTAAAGTGCTGATCAGGCGTTTTATTATATTTCAGTGGTAAAATTTGGGCTTGAGGGCCGAGAGCTGAATGCTTTTAGCCCTTAAATTTTTTTTCGAAGAGGGTGCAACGATTCCGTACTGATTTAATTTTCTCCACAGGGTTGTCCTCCCGATCCCCAACCGGCCGGCGACTTTTTTTTGGTTCCATTCATAAGCTTCTAATTGTCTTAAGATATAGATTTTTTCCAAGTCTTTTAAGGAAAGCTCTTTTTCTCGAATATCAAGGAAAAGCGAAGACTCTGCCTCTTTGAGGTAGGTTGGCAGATCTTCCAGGGCAATTTGATTTTGGATGGACATAAGAACAGTATATTCAATGACGTTTTTAAGCTCTTGAATATTACCGGGCCATTGATATCTCATAAATAAGGCTAACACTTCAGAGGACAAGGATTTGTTTGGAGAAATGGCATATTTATTTAAAAAATGATTAGCCAGAAGAGGAATATCGACTTTTCTCTCCCTTAGGGGTGGAATATACATAGGAAGAGCATTGATTCGGAAAAATAGGTCTTGTCTAAATAATTTTTTTTCTACTAATTTCTTTAGATTTTTTTTACTTGAGCTTATTAACCAGATATTTTCCATAAAAGGTTTTTTTAGATCTGGTGAAGTAGAATGATTATCCAGAAAAAATAATAAGATTGATTGAATTGATGGCGAGGCCATATCGATATTTTTTAAATAGAGAGTGTATTTTATATTTTTGTTATGATTATTACCCTTTTTTTCTGAGATTTTTGCCTTTAAATACTGGAAAGCTTGCTCTTCAGTTAAATTATTAGGGATCGTTGAACAATTGAGCATAATAAAAGGCGATTTTTTTCGAGGGCTGTTTTTATGGATAATTTGAGCCAGACTTTTTTTCCCGGTACCTGTTTCACCGATTATCATAACCGGTTTTTCCATGGTAGATATTTTAGCCAAAAATTTAAAAATTTCAATCATTTGTTTTGAACGACCCAGTAAACATGGAGTTCCTGTATGGGAATCAATAGAATGGGGAGGATTTTTTATAAAAATTTTCTTTTCAATGGCTTGATCTACAGTAGCTATGATTTTTTCTGGGTCTAATGGTTTTAATAAATAATCATAGGCCCCTAACTTCATCGCATGTATAGCACTATCAATAGTTTCGTGTCCTGTGATAATAATTACTTCTGTGCCGGGATATATTTCCTTGGTTTTTTTAAGAAGTTTTAACCCGTTGACTTGAGGTAAGAAGATATCTATTAAAATTAAGTCGTATCGATTTCCGGTAATCATGGATTCGGCTTCAAGGCCGTTATCTGCCTCATCTACAAGATATCCTGAATTTTTCAAGAGAGAGGCCAGCCCTTTTCTTGTGGTTTGGTGATCTTCGATAATAAGAATACTGTTCATTTTTCCTCCTTTTTATTAAAAATATATCAATTGTCTTTATTTAACATATTGATAAAATAATGTCAAATAATATTGTTTCATTATTAAATTTTTTTTTAAAAGTAGAGCGAAATAATTTGTAACTTATTATTATTAAAGGGATAAAAAAAAGGGGGAGGTGCTTTGAAACGAAATAAAATTATCTATCTTTTGACCTTGCTTGATATTTTTTTCTTCTAAGGCTTTTTCTATCTCTTGGCGGTTTTTTGTTTTTTCAAGGATCCAGGAAGGGGCAATCAGCTCTTCAGGATGGGGATCGCTGATAAGTCTTTGAATAACCATTGTTGAGGGAAGATATTGTAAAAATTCACAAACAATATCAATGTATTCCTCTCTGTTGAGGCAGCGATATTCTCCCCGGGTATACATTTCAGCCAAAACTGTGCCTTTAATCACATAGAGGAGGTGCAATTTAATTCCCTGGGTTTCCAATTTTGAAAGTTCGATGGCTGTGGCAATCATATCGGATTTTTTTTCTCCCGGCAGCCCGAGAATAATGTGGGTACAAATATTAATTTTTTTTCGAAGCCTTGTAAGTTCAATGGCTTGAAGAAATTCTTTGATCCCATGTCCTCGATTGATCCTCTGTAAACTGTTTTCATGGAATGACTGTAATCCATATTCCAGCCAGATAAGATAATTTTGAGCATAATTTTCCAGCAGGTCTAACACCTCAGGATAAATACAGTCCGGTCGGGTGCCAATGCAAAGGCCTACGACTCCCTCAACAGAGAGGGCTTCTTCATAAAGTTTTTGTAAGGTTTTTAAGGGGGCGTAAGTATTAGTGAAGGATTGGAAATAGGCTAAAAATTTTTGAGCTTTGTAACGTTTTTGGATTGAATGTTGTGCTCGTAAAATTTGCTCCCGGACTGACAGCCCCTCTAGCCACAGGCCTGTGCCGGAGCCTTTTTTATTGCAATAGATGCAACCTTTAGTGGACAGGACACCATCACGATTGGGACAGGTGAGCCCGGCATCAATGGTTATTTTCTGAACCCGCTCACCATAAATGGATCGCAGATATGTATTAAAATCGTAATATCGTTTGGCCATGACAAATGATCAGTGTTCCAATGAGTTATAATGAGTGATCGATTATTATATATTTAAATTATATAAGCAGTGTTTGAACCTCACCCCTTTTTTGTTGTTTCGTTTTTTTATGATCTCGACCACATTCACTTTGTACAGTGTAAACTCCGGGAGAAATCTTTTGAAAACATTATTTTTAATAGGGCACTACCCTTATTTTTTTAGCTGATTTCATTTAGGCATTGAAAAGTATAGCACGTACAGGATAAATTGGAAAATAAATAAGATTAAGCTTATTAATTTTGATTTTGAAAAGAGAAAGGAGGTGAATTGAGAATTAGCAGTGCCTTGATTAACTCTTAATAGAATTTGATAATTGACTGTGGTAAAATAATCGAGTTTGTACTTAAATTTATGATAGAGGATTTCCCCATTTTTTTTAGGGTGGGCAGGACAAAGAAAATCCAGTAAATCCAATAAATCTTGTTAATCCTGTCTAATGAAATGGATTGGAAAAATTTTAAATAAATAGATATGAAGACAATGGCTAAGTCAGGAAAATATGATGTTATTGTAGTTGGGGGAGGGCACGCTGGGTGTGAAGCCGCCTTAGCCAGCGCCCGTATGGGATGTCGAACGCTTCTTTTGACCATGAATCTGGATAGTATAGCCGGCATGGCCTGCAGCCCTTCTATTGGAGGCCTCGGCAAGGGACATTTAGTCAAGGAAATCGATGCTTTGGGCGGGGAGATGGGTAAGATTGCCGACAAGACAGCTATCCAATTCAAGATATTGAATACAAGTAAAGGACCTGCTGTTCAGGGATCAAGGACTCAAAATGACAAGCTTCGCTATCACTCAGCCATGAAAGAGGTCTTAGAAAAGACAGCTAATCTTTTTATCCGGCAAGATATGGTAGAAAAATTGTTGGCTGACGAAGGGAAAGTGTTTGGTGTTCAAGCTCAGGTGCAGGGAGAGATTTTGGGGGAAAAGGTGATTTTAGCGGCAGGCACCTTTTTGCACGGCTTGATCCATATCGGGAATCAACATATACCGGCCGGTCGTGCGGGGGAATTTTCTGCAGAAAAACTGGCCTTACATTTACAAGAAATAGGCTTTCAGATCGGCCGGTTAAAAACAGGTACACCGCCTCGTCTTCGCAGTTCCACCATTGATTCTTCATCTTTACGTATACAATCCGGTGATGAATCACCTCGTCCCTTTTCTTTTTCTACCAAAGAGGTTCAGCTTCCACAATTGCCGTGCTATATCACTCAGACCAATCCGCGGACCCATGAGATAATTCAAAAGAACATTCATTTGTCTCCCCTCTATAATGGCACGATTACCGGTATTGCGGCCCGGTATTGTCCATCTTTAGAGGATAAACTGATGAAGTTTCCTGATCGGCAAAATCATCAGGTAATTATTGAACCCGAGGGGGTGGATACCGAAGAGATTTATGTCAGTGGTTTGGGTAACAGCCTCCCCTATGACCTGCAGGTGGCTATTGTTCATTCTGTTAAGGGACTTGAGGAAGCAGAGATTATGCGACCGGCTTATGCTATAGAGTATGATTTTATATTTCCTACACAACTAAAGCCTACCCTGGAGACGAAATTGATACAGGGCTTTTACCTGGCCGGTCAGATTAATGGCACCTCAGGATATGAGGAGGCAGCATCCCAGGGGTTATGGGCCGGAATTAATGCAGCTCTGGCTGTAAAAGGGGAGAAGCCTTTTATACTGGACCGATCGGATGCCTATATGGGGGTCCTGGTGGATGACTTAATAACTCGCGGGACCAGGGAACCTTACCGGATGTTTACTTCCAGAGCTGAATATCGCTTGCTCCTTCGGGAGGACAATGCGGATTTGAGATTAGCGGAAAAGGGGTATCAATTAGGACTGGTGAGTCAAGAAAGGTATAGTGAAATCAGGGACAAGGAAAAGGCCATTAGTTTGGGCTTAGAAAGGCTTTCTCAAATTAAGCTTGTGCCCGATGCCGGTACGAATAAAGTTTTAGCTGATCTTGGCTCGTCTCCCTTGAAGAAGGTGGTGTCTTTATTGGGCATTTTACGGCGGCCAGGTATTTGCCTGCACGATTTGAGAGAATTTCAAGCTTGCCGGGAGTGTGATGAATTACATCAGATAGATCCGGAAGTAGGCAGGCAAATTGAAATTCAGGTAAAATATGATGGATATATTCAACGGCAGATGCAAGATATAAAACAATTTCAAAACCTGGAACGAATTAAACTCCCTGAAGATTTAAACTATCAGCATCTTTCAGGCTTATCCAATGAGGTTAAACAGAAGCTGAGCCAGATTCGTCCTTTTTCTCTTGGTCAAGCTTCGCGTATTTCAGGGATAACACCTGCGGCCATCTCTGTTTTGATGATTCATCTTAAGACGAGAAAAAGTCTATAATGATACCAGTTTAACTGAAACCACATTGGGTAATTCTTTGAATTTTTTCAGCATGTCTTGATCTACATGATTATCGATATTAAGAATGGAGATGGCTTTACCCCCGGGTTTTTCTCGACCAAACTGCATACCTGATATATTGATGCCGGCTTGGCCAATAAGACTTCCTATGCTGCCAATGACTCCTGGTTGGTCAATATTATCAAAAACGAGCATTTTTTCGGTTAGCTGAACTTCTACCTCAAATCCATTAATGTTTACTATTCTGGGATTTGCCTTGCCAAATATGGTACCTGATACGGCACTGACGCCTTTATCGGTCTGTAGAGTCAACCTAATTAAATTGGTATAATCCCCGATGGAGGTTTCTTTGGTCTCTTCAACATTAATTTGACGTTCTTTGGCCAGTATAGGGGCATTCACATAGTTTACCTCCTCTTGGAGGATTGGCTTTAATAAGCCCATCAGGGCTGCTACAGTGATGGGGGTCAGATTATAATCCAGGACTTCCCCGTGGTAACTGATAGTAAATTTTTGAAGTCGGCCTTCGCTGATTTGGGAAAGGAGGCTACCCATGTTTTCAGCTAAAATAACATAAGGTTTTATACTGGCGAGGACCTCTACAGGAATTGAAGGTGCATTAAGCGCGTTTCTAATAGTACCGTTTTTCAGAAAATCGATTATCTGCTCAGCTATGGCAATGGCCACATTATCTTGTGCTTCTTCGGTTGATGCCCCCAAATGAGGTGTACAAATTACATTGGGAAGCTCCAATAAAGGATTATCTGCCGGTGGAGGTTCCTGCTCATAAACATCAATGGCAGCGCCGGCTACTTTCCCACTTTTCAGAGCTTCGGTCAGGGCTTTTTCATCTACCAATCCCCCGCGGGCGCAATTAATAATTCGCACTCCATCTTTCATTTTCCGGATAGTCTCTTTATTGATAATATTTTTCGTTTCATTGTTTTTGGGAACATGGAGGGTGATAATATCAGATTTTTTGAATATATCTTCCAAATCCATTAGCTCTACCTGAAGTTTTCGCGCTGCCTCTTCTGAGATATACGGGTCATAAGCAACCACGTTCATAAATAATCCCTTGGCTCGTTTGGCCACTTCAGTACCGATTTTTCCCATACCGATGATGCCGATGGTTTTATTTAAAATCTCAGTGCCCATGAACTTTTTCTTTTCCCATTTTTTGGCTTTCATGGAAGCCGTAGCCTGGGGAATGTTTCTCACCAGAGACAGAAGCAGGGAGATGGTTTGCTCGGCTGTGGTGACAGTGTTGCCCCCCGGGGTATTCATGACAATAATGCCTTTTTTGGATGCCTCAGCCACATCAATATTGTCCACTCCACTGCCGGCTCGACCAACTATTTTCAGGTTTTTGGCAGCAGCCTGGACTTCAGAAGTGACCTTGGTGGCGCTTCGAACAACCAGTGCATCATAAGCGCCAATGCAGGCGATTAATTCCTCAGGGGACATACCGACTTTCACATCCACCTCGATGCCTTCTTCCTTTTGGAATAGCTCAATTCCTTTCGGGGATAATTTATCGCTGATGAGAACTTTCATTTTTCTCTCCTTAATCTGTATTCATTCCCTATTACTGTTTTTGTTATATTCCCAGTTATGTTGATCTTGATTTTCTGAAACTATTAAACCCTGATGAAATGCATAAAAGTTATAATATCAATGTGTTATTTCGAACACCTTGACTACGTTCAGTGTAAACAGCATTAAAAATCTTTATTGCATAAGCTGCTGAAAAAATACAAGATTTTTTCCTGCGGTCAAAATGACAAATTTGCCAACATGGACTTTTTACAAGGACATCAAATCTTATTCTTAAAATCTTGAGTTCTTTGTATACAACAAATTAAAGGGAATATCCCCTCTATTAGTCAGCCAAAAAGATTTCTTCGGCCGCCCGAATTCCGGCTCCCAGAGTCACAGGGAGTCCAAGCTCTTTACAAGACATTTCTAAACAAGCGATAGCCGAGAAAGTATCAGATAAATCAGCGTATCCCAGGTGGGCAATACGAAAGATTTTTCCCTTGAGGTGAGCTTGTCCGCCGGCTATGATCATACCATATTTGCCTTTCATCTTTTTTACAATTTCCTGAGCATCTACTCCTTCAGGGGCTTTAACAGCGGTAACTGCATTAGAGGGAGATTGAGGAGCTAAGAGTTCTAACCCTATGGCCTTTACCGCAGCTCGAGTGGCACGGGCCAGGCGATCGTGACGATGGAAAATATTTTCAAGACCTTCATCGTGGATCATAGTCAGAGTTTCTTTAATGGCTACTACTAATGAGACTGCCGGTGTGTAAGCAGTTTGTCCTTTGAGTAAATTTTTTCTTTCTTTTTTGAAGTCAAAATAATATTTCGGCAGTGTGGATTTTTCTACAAAACCCCAGGCCTTATCACTTAAACAGGCAAAAGCTAATCCGGGTGGAATCATTAAAGCCTTTTGGGAGCCGGCAACTACCACATCCAAACCCCATTCGTCTGTAGGGCAAGGCAGGGCGCCAATAGCTGAAATGGCATCAACCACCAAAATACAGTTTTCTTTTTTTTGAACTATTTTAGCTATATTTTCAATGTCATAGACCACACCGGTTGAGGTTTCATTCATGGTAGTGTAGACTGCTTTGATTTCAGGGTCTTTTTCCAGAGTTTCGGCAATGAGATTAGGATCAACTCCCATACCCCATTCTACCTCTAGGGGAACTACCTCGATGTCGTAGCTGTGGCAGATTTCTGCCCATCTTTCACCAAATTTTCCGCCAATCACCACCAGGGCTTTGTCTCCTTTAGATAACAAATTGGTTACAGCTCCTTCCATGGCGCCGGTTCCGGAAGAGGAGAGAGTTAAAACCTCATTTTTGGTCTGAAAAAGGTATTTTAATTTTTCTCGAACCTCGTTAAATATCTCTACGTATTCCGGGGTCCTATGGTGAATTATGGGTTGAGCCATGGCAAGCAATGCTTGTGGAGGCACAGGGGTCGGCCCGGGGGATAGTAATAATTTTTTTTTCATTTTTTTACTCCTCATTATTGGGTAGTTTAAAATGATTTATACTATTTGCAATAATTTATTATTGAATTATATCTGCTGGGTAGAGATATTAGGTAACTCATTATAAATATAATATAAAAAGCCTAAAACGTCAAATATTTTTCCCGAAATGCAAAATGAGAATCATTGATTTTTGCATGCTTGGCAGCGTTAATCGGATTGGTCGGATGTGGGTATAAATGCCGGAAGGGTAACAATAATAGCGGGGTCTTTATTACTGGCCTCAGAAACCTGTAACTGCCCATTATATATACGGAAGATTTTTTGAGCTAAATTCAACTTTGCCTCCTCCGCATATTCATCAAAAGGTAAGCCTTTTTCCATGGTCGTTTGTCCCTGACACCATATTTTTACGTTATATAATTTTAAAAGGTGATCGTGTTTAATTTCAACCCTAAGGCGAGAGGATTGGAAATGCTTCAGGACCCAACCACAAAAGAGAAATATATTGAGAAAGGCTTGCTGAAGATGAAAAAAATTCCCCTTTATCCATGGCACGGAGGGTGGGTATTCAGTTTCTATTGATGTAAATGTCGGATCTGAGGTTATATCCTTAAGTAAGATTATTGTTTTATTAATAATGATCGATAAATCTAAGGGGCCAAATTCAATGGTATTCGTTTTGATATAATCTAAAACAGAGCGTGTGAGATTTCTCATCTTTTGGATTTCCTGGTCCAGGTCGCTTATTGTTTCATCTGCGGAGTAATTCATTTTTAGGAAATTGACCAGTAATAAAATTCCTTGGACTGAGTTATTCATTTCATGGATAATACGATTAGTCATTAATCCCAAGGTATAAAATTTTTCCGAATGAGATAAAATCGGAAATTGGAGGGTTTTGTTTTCTGAAGTATCAGGTGAATTTCCCATCAGCCTTTGCACCCATTAGGTGGTGTATGTGTTTCTTTATTTAATCTATGTAGCTTTTTGGCCATTTTTTTATATACTTGGCAAGGCCATAAATTGTGATTATGAAAAAGCGTTACTTTATATTGGCCTGAAGGTTAGAGCGTTGAGGTTTCCTTTGATATTTAAACGGATTCCACCCTTGTTTTGCCTGGGTAAAAGGCTGGCCAGGGCACCTAATCTCTTTTGTAATTTTTGGGTAAGTTTAAGGTGAACCCTTGTGTTTAGATAGCTTTTGGCGATATTTTGCGCTAATCTCAAGTCTCCACTAATCTGAGCTTGGAGTTCATCACTTTGAATCCGTATGGATTGGATTTTGACTGTGCCCTGGTTGAGATTTCCATCCCCTTGAATGCGTTGAAAAGTAAAATTGGGGAAATTCATAATCTGAGCATCCCCGGGAGTAATGGTGAAGGTATATTCTCCAGTCCCATTTAAGAGATTATTTTGGGATGATTTTATCTTGGCCTCAGCAGAAAATTTTCCGGTAAAGTGAATATTGAATAATTCTTGAATTTGTTTTATATCACTTAGTTGTATTTCCCGGACAATACAGTGGAGGTCCAGAAGCTTTTGGGGGTGAAAAAGATCAAAATTGGCGCTTCCATTAAGATTTCCATGGTAAAGGTGGAGGTTAAACAGGAGGTTAATTTTTTTTAGAAAGAGCTGGCTTAGTTTTGGTCTTATGTGTATCTTTTCAAGGTAAAGCAACGGGGTCGCTTCTGCATCAGCCTGTTTCCCCATTATTTTAACCTCCCTTAGTTCCAGTTTGCCGGGAAAATGAATTTGTACATCTTGAGTTGTGATTGTACAATTCAGTCGTTCTGAAAGTAAGTGCATAGCGTGACGAACTAACTGTTCTTTTGGGAAAAGAATTATGCAGAAAAATATAAAGGCAAAAATTCCATACAGGAAAAGGAGCAGTAAATATTTTTTTGATATTTCTTGTTGTTTTTGCATTTTACCAAAGGTAAAAATTCGGTTTTAATAAGTCATCAATTCACATTATCAAAAAAAGAGGAAAGTTGGCAAAAGCGGACATTCTGCCAACTTTTATTCAAATCGAGACCATATAATGAGAATTGCTGAAATAACGATTGCACTGTTTTAAATTTCGTGGTAGTATACAGCCCCTTCAGAGAAAAAGCTAGTTATTTGTGGAAGAATTTAACGATAATATATTCTAAAAGGATTTAAAAGGAGGTCTCATCCCATGGCGCGGAAATGTGATATTTGCGGTAAAGGATCACAGTTCGGTCATACTATAAGTCATGCTCATAATAAAACGAAAAGGCGCTGGTTTCCCAATATTCAGAAAGTGCGTGTTTTAGTAAAAGGTGCTGCCAAACGATTGAATGTGTGCACTCGTTGTATTCGAAGTGGAAAAATACAGAAAGCCGGATAAAAAAATGGTCGAATTATTTGGCTATTTTATTTTTAGCTAAAGCAGAGGTCCGATATACCACAGTAACGTCATTGATTGTTTTAATGGAGGCTATAACCTTTTGTAATTGTTTAAGGTTAGTGATCTCCAGACAAAACCGGCAGGTGGCCTGCATATCTTGAGTGGTTTTTATATCGGCATGAATGATGTTGACCCTTCCTTGAGAGATGGCCGCAGTAATTTTGGCTAGTAAGCCCGCTTTATCAATACAAAGAACATCAATTTCAACGTGGTAGGGCATATTTTTTTTCACATCCCAGGTAACCTCTATAAGACGTTCAGTGCCGTAAAGAAGGGGGTTAACATTAGGGCAATTGTTCCTGTGGACAGAAACTCCGCGGCCTCGCGTAATAAATCCTACAATTTTATCCCCCGGAATAGGGTTACAGCATTTCCCAAAATGGGCCATAACATCGTTCATTCCCTTGATTTTTATACTCTGATCCTTAGGTCTGGTAAGTTTATTAAGGGCCTTTTTTAATTTTGAGGGCTCTGATCGGGGTTGAAGTTTTTCTTGAGGGAGGAGTTCTCCAAGGACGTGCTTAGCCGTGATTTTACCATAGCCGATATCAATAATAAGCTCTTCTTCTTCGACAAACCCAAACCGCTTGGCTACTTTAAGTAATTCTCCACTTTTACTCGTTTTTGAATGAGTTAAGCCATATTTGGTTAATTCTTTTTTGAGAATTTCATTACCCAGGGCTTTGCTGTGTTCCTTTTCCTCTGTTTTTAACCAATGTTTGATTCTTTGAATGGCTTTCGTAGTTTTGACAATTTTTAACCAGTCTCTACTTGGATGGTGATTTGTAGAGGTGATAATTTCAACTATGTCACTGGTTATTAATTTATAATTGAGGGGAACCATACGGCCGTTGACCTTAGCCCCAAGGCAGTGATGGCCAATTTCCGAGTGGATGGCGTAAGCAAAATCAATAGGGGTGGCATTTTGAGGGAATCCTTTGACCGTCCCTTTGGGGGTAAATACGTATACTTCGTCGTGGAATAAATCCACTTTCATCATTTCCAAGAATTCTTTTGGATCTTTCAGATTTTGTTGCCATTCCATAAGCTGCCGTAGCCAGATAAAGCGCTCATCATATTTTTTATCAAATTTATCCTTTTCTTTATAACGCCAATGGGCAGCGATTCCTTCTTCGGCTGTGTGATGCATTTCATGGGTTCGAATTTGGATCTCCAGGGGATGCCCTACCTGGCCCATGACCACAGTATGAAGAGATTGGTACATGTTAGGTTTGGGCATGGCAATATAATCATCAAATTCCCCCGGAAGAGGGGTCCAGATCGAGTGCATTACCCCCAGTGCGGCATAACAATCTCGAATATTGTTGGTAATAATGCGAACGCCCATAATGTCAAATATTTGATCCGGAGGAACCCCTTTTCGTTTCATTTTTTGGTAGATACTGCAAAAGTGCTTGGTCCGTCCTTTAACAACCGTCTCAATGTTATATTCTTTAAGCTTGGTTTGAATGGTTTGGATAGCTTCATCAATTATTTTTTGATGCTGTTTAGCTCGATGAGAAATCTTTTGAGAGAGTTCATTATAGATTTCCGGCTCCAGATATTGTAAAGCCAAGTCCTCCAATTCGGATTTCATCCTGGCTATACCCAATCGATTGGCAAAAGGTGCGTAGATATCCATAGTTTCTTGGGCAATGCGAATTTGTTTTTCTTTTGGAAGATGTTTTAAGGTCCGCATGTTGTGCAGTCTATCTCCAAGCTTAATTAAGATAACTCGAATATCCTTGGCCATAGCTAGAATCATTTTTCGAAAATTTTCTGCTTGTTTTTCTTCATGGGAGGAAAATGAAATCCGGCTGATTTTTGTTACTCCATTGACCAGGAATAAAACCTCTTCACCAAAAAGATCACGGATTTCTTCTTCTGTAGCGAGGGTATCTTCAATAGTATCGTGCAATAATCCAACCGCTACTGTCACCTCGTCCAGCTTGAATTCAGTGAGAATTCCGGATACTTCCAGGGGATGATTTAAATAAGGTTCTCCGGAGAGTCGAACCTGCCCTTTGTGAACCTTAGCAGAAAAGACATAGGCTCGATTAATAATATCAATGTCGGATGAAGGATTATACGATTGGACTCTATCAGTAATATCCGAAATTCTTATCATGGCCCATCAATTTTGAGAGTACTGATTATCTTGGTAATGTTGTGAAAATGATGCCTTTTCATATACTCATCAATTCCACTTATTACCGTGCATGTAAAAAACTAGTTTCTTTAATAGTTTCAATAACCTATTAAAACATACCCTGTTTTATATGTCAAAATAAAAAACCGGGAAAACTATTTATGGCCACATGATAAAGCAGGGGGTGTGTAGCCGAGGATTTTATCGATAGATAAGAAAAACCCGCTCGGAAAGTTTTTATTACCTGACTTTCGGAGCGGGTATTGATTGATTTTTTAAAATTTAGGCGTTGCCGGTAATAATAGGTTACCAGTTACAATTTGGCATTAACACATCACGGGGAAAATTTGCTATATAAAGTCTTACTATAAATTATGATAAGTAAAATCTACTATGGGGTCACGACAGTGTTAGTTGTAACTCCTGCATCGAAATGCCACCCGGAAGCATTATAGGGGTTAAAATAGTAAGGATTCCCGTAAAATGCCATACCACCTGAGGTATACATAGGAGTATCCCCCATTGCTCGACCAATTTCAGTCATCGAGGATCCATAGGTTATCAAACTCATTAGACCACTAATTTCCGGATTGAAACTAAACATAGGGTTTTTCCCATAAGCGATAGAAGCGCCGCCGGCTGCTTGTCCATAGGGAAAAGTACTCATTCCGTACCCCGCGGCATATTCAGATTCATAATGTGTCCATGGTGCGTCAAAATAACTCCCAGCCTGAAAGCTGCCTCCCACAACACTTTGGGTAATATCATATTCACTCCCAAATGAAGCAAAAGCAGTCCCTGCGTAGACATGTTCACCGCTGGTAGAAAATACTGGATCTTGATAACTATATGAACCCATATCAAGACTGAAGCCAAAAATATTATTATAGTTAAAGGATTGCTCCCCAGCAGTAGAAAACATATCGTTATAAGTAGAGCCCGTACTGGATAAAGTAGCATAAGGGTTTGCAAAATTTTCATTATAAGAGGATGTTTGAAGCCCAAAAGTGGAGTAAAAACTGGTGTCAAGAGTATAATCGGAAAAAAGATTTCCCGTTTGGAATGAAGTTTCCTGACTATAAGGCACACCACCATAATATCCAAAACTTGCCGTATAGGTCAGGACAATAATAGCCATAAAAGCTAAACAAAACATAAATCCTTTCAAAAACCATTTATTTTTCATAACGTTCACCAACCTTCTTTATTCCTTAGCTTAATTTATTATTCACTTTACGTTTAATGAAAATTTTTTATTTCGACCATTCACCTCCTTTGGCCTTAAAAATTTACTTAAATCCTTTTAGTCAGAGAAAATAGTTATTGTTTAACCATCGTAATACTAATATTAAAAGATAGATAGGTAGGACCACTATCATCAGTTATTATAGGCGTTGTTATATAAGAATTAGGTGTATCAGTATATTGAGCAGTAAGGTTATTATTTTCAAGTACAGGACGAAATATCCACCAATAAGGTTCATCATCAGTAGTGTCTGATGAATCAGTTAAATCGGGGTGAAATCTTGCAGGGATTGAAATAGTTTTAATTGTGTTATCATTGTTATAGGTTACCGCCCCATTAGAAATATATCCTTTTGAACTATTACCTAAACCGTCGATATAACCATCATCATCTTTCCAGGAGCCTTCAATAAAATTCCAGAAGTTTTTAACAATCACGTGACCTGTTACCAGTGATTCCCCTGATTTTTGGTTCAAAACCATTTTTATATTATCCGTTCTTACTTTATCCCATTCTTCATCAAATTCCCAAATCTCATATGTACCTTCCCAGGTACCGTTCACTCTCGTTTTTGTTGTAGAGGAACTACCGCCGCCGCTACTACCTCCGCTAGAGTAAGGATCATTCCAGGTAGGAAAAGGTGAAAATGGGTTCCATTGACCAGCCATACCGAAGCCGCCAGGCATACCGAACTGACCAGCCATACCGAACTGACCAGGCATACCGAATTGACCAGGCATATTGAACTGACCAGCCATACCGAAGCCGCCAGGCATACCGAATTGACCAGGCATATTGAACTGACCAGGCATACCGAATTGACCAGGCATACCGAATTGACCAGGCATACCGAATTGACCAGGCATACCGAATTGACCAGGCATATTGAACTGACCAGGCATATTGAACTGACCAGGCATACCGAATTGACCAGGCATATTGAACTGACCAGGCATACCGAATTGACCAGGTATACCGAAATTCCCGAAACCGCCAGGAGGGGCGCCAAAGTCAGAATAAGGGGCACCGAAACCGCCAGGAGGAGCGCCAAAGCCGGAATAAGGGGCACCGAAGCCGCCAGGAGGAGCGCCAAAGCCGGAATAAGGGGCACCGAAGCCGCCAGGAGGGGCGCCAAAGCCGGAATAAGGGGCACCGAAAAACGGCATAAACTGAGCCGAACCGTTTTGAGGATATAATAGAATAAAACACAGAATTAAAAGAAAAACAGGATAAATAATTTTCAAAAACCTTTTGTTTAAATTTTGTATCATTTTACACCTCCGTATACTTTATCAATCCGGTTATATCGCCTGCAATATTTCTGCCAGGTTTTTTTGGGGTAAACAGTGGAACTTATTTTAATCTAAAGCCCTCCTTGTGAAAAAAAGTGCTGATTTATGCAATTAATTTCATAATTAATGGCCATACTTTTTTTATTTTCTCCTGAAAAGACTAAATTTTTTTATGAAATATTATTTGATGTACAGATTTTCATTTCTCCAAAAGTTACTGATTGGTTGAAAGGTATTTTTTTTTAATAACCATAGCCGTATTCATTTTTATTTTTTATCTTCTTCTTTCCCCCCTTCAATGCTCGATTTTTAGCTTTCAACTTTTAATTTTTAACGGTTAAATTTTAACCTTCAAAATATTTTAAATCCAGATAAGCAAACGCGTCAGAAAGGAAAAGATCCTGGTTAGAATCCCGACACGACTCTCAAATAAGATAACAGCAAAAAGAAGAATAAGTCCTAAAGGTTCAATTTTGCTGTAAATTTCAGCCTGTTTTGCGGGTAATATTCCTACCATAATTCGTCCTCCATCGGCCGGGGGAATAGGAATTAGATTAAATACGCCCAAAACAATATTAATTTGAATACTGACAATACACATTAAGGCTAATGGCTGGAGAATTGAACTGCCGAAGGTAAATTTTCGGGTAAATGGAGATGATAGAAATAAAAGTCCAGGATTCAGCGAATTTAGGATTCGGAGTAAAAAAGCACTGGCAATTGCTAGAATAAAATTGGTTATTGGACCTGCTGCTGCCACCCACATCATATCCTTTTTGGGGTCTTTCAAGTTATATGGGTTAACCGGTACCGGTTTAGCCCAGCCAAATAAAATGCCGGCATGGGTAATAAGTAGAATTGCCGGTAAAATTATTGTTCCGAACAGATCAATGTGTGGCAATGGATTTAAGGTTAATCTTCCCGCCACTTTTGCTGTCGGGTCACCTAATTTGTTAGCCACCCAGCCATGAGCAACTTCATGAAAAATAATAGCCAAAAGAATCGGAATCGCCGAAATGCTGATGCTTTTTATATAATTGCCTATATTTGCCATAGATTCCTTAAATTTTAATCATTAATTATAGACGTCTGTTCATGTGAAGTCTTATGGTTTAAACAAAGCCTTATAATTCATTTAAAGCCTTATGATTTCAGTTTTGGCGAGGACTGCCTTGTAAATTTTTGGATTACATAATTAACCTCATCTTGTTTGGTTTTGACTTCACCGTCCAATTTGGCCTCGAGGAGAGTTTCTTGAATTTTTTTGAATATTGGGCCTGGTTGGTACCCCATGGATTTAAGATTTTTACCGGTCAGAAAGATTTTGGTTGGTCTCAAAGTAGTAAGGTAATGGGAAATTTTTTTCTTACTTTCCTCACTTGGGCTTTTGGCCATAGTATATAATAATGTTTCCATACTGAATGGGTGCAAGATTCTGTAAATTCGGCTTGGTTTTGCTTGTCGGTGAAAAGCTAAGTCTTTTAATATGGTTTGATGTTTGATCTTAACTTGCATAAGTCCCGGAAGGTATCTTTGACTGATTTTAAATTTGCGGCAAATGTCATGAAATTCTTCACTGGTCAGTTGATCAGTGAGACCAACAAAGTCTAAAAACCAGCTTTTAATTGGCTCTTCAAAATACAGGAGATGATACCAGTTGATAATTTTTTTGATTTCTAATAAAAGCCGGTATGATTGGTCATTACCGTGGATGCGGGGATGAATAAATTTAAGGAGGTTTAATTCCCCCATTCTTTTAATAGCCTTGATGGGGTCCTCCTCCAGCAGTATAAGATAAAGCTCTGTAAAAAATCGATATCCCTGTAACTTGGTCAATAAATCCATTTTAACAGTGTTATTTAATAATCCCAGTGTATTTTTACCGATTTTAAAGCCATAACGTTGTTCAAATCGAATAGCCCGGAAAACACGGGTTGGGTCTTCTATAAAACTGAGACTGTGTAATACTCTTATTTTTTTATCTTTAAGATCTCTTTTGCCGCCAAAGAAATCAATAAGCCGCCCAAATTTTGGTGTGTTTAATCGAATGGCCAGGGTGTTGATAGTAAAATCTCGGCGATATAAATCATGTTTCAGTGAGCTAAGTTCTATGAGGGGAAGAGCTACAGGCTTTTCATAATATTCAGTTCTGGCAGTAGCAATATCTATTTTAAATCCATTAGGGAAGATGACCACGGCAGTTCCAAATCTGCGGTGTGCCTTTAATCGACCCTGGACTTTATGTGCCAAATATTCAGCAAAGAGGATGCCATTTCCTTCAATCACCAAATCTATGTCCAGGTTATCAAGGCGCAAGAGCAAATCCCGCACAAATCCTCCCACCACATAAGCTGATATCCCCAGTTCATCAGCAATTTGTCCGGCGGTCTGCAATATAGAAAGATATTTTTCAGGAAGTCGTTCCTGGAGAAGGCGGGCAACATTTTTGCTTTTATTATCCGTGATTGAATCAAATACGGGTTTGAAAGGAGAAAGCTGCTCCATATAATCGTGAAGTGCCCGCAAAAGATCGGTCTTTGTAATGGCTCCGATTAAATGATCCTTTTGTATGACCGGAAGAAATCTTTGATTACTTTCAATGATATATTCGCGAATTCGATCAATGCCGGTCTCCTCATTGATAGTTATCAGGTCACTTTGCATGAAGTCTTTAACCAAAGATTCTTTCATACCATGTTGAATTGCCTTATCAATAGTTTGACGGGTAATCAATCCGGATAGTTTTCCCTGCTGATCAAGGACAGGCATGGTATTGACATTATATCGATTGATTTTTTTCTTCCCTTCGTCGATGGTAAGTGTTTGCACAATAGATTTAATGGGAGAACTCATAATATCCTTTGCTGTTAAGGCCGGTTTGATTCGATTATGGAGTACCTCTAATAAGGATTCCTTGAATTGAACAAGTGGTTCATCCCGGATGGTTGCTGAAGCAGCGTGGTGATGACCTCCTCCCCCAAAAAAATGGGTGATATCTCCTACATCGACCTCGGGGATCCGGCTGCGGGCAACTAGGTGGATTCGATTTTCCATTTGAACAAGCATAAAGAGAACATTAGCACTTTCCATGTCACGAATTTTATGGGCCAAGACAGCTACCTCTCCAATATATCGGTCTACAGAAGCGGAACTTATCAACACTTCTATCCCATTAATGGTGTGTTTCTCTAAGGATTGAAGAAGAAGATTGAGCAGGGAAATTTGTTCACTGGTAAGGCTGCGATCAATGAGGTCAGAAATTACATTAAGATTTGCTCCTTGAGAAAGTAAAAAGGCTGCAGCCTGAAGGTCTTCCGGGGTAGTAGAGGCAAAGGTTAAAAGGCCGGTGTCTTCATAAATGCCTAGAGCTATTAAGGTTGCCTCTTGAGGAGAAATAGGGATATTTTTTTTTTGCAACAATTCTGTAAAAATAGTAGCTGTAGATCCATAAGGTTTAATTACCTCCAAATTTCCATGAATGTCTTTGGCATGTGAGGGATGATGATCATAGATGTGGATTTGAAGATGTGGGCGCTTTAAAATTTGAGAAAATTTTCCAATTCGATCAGCAAGTTTAGTATCAACCAACACCAAAAGGTCGATTTTTTCTAAGGGGATGTCCCGAATTTTTACATGCTCAACCTGGTACTTAGGCATTTTTAAAAGAAAGCGGAGGTTATCTTCCAAAGAACCCGGGAAGACCAGCCTGGCTTCAGGGTATAATTTCTTAGCGGCAATCATAGAAGCCAGTGAGTCAAAATCTGAGTTAATATGGCTGGTAATAACCTGCATTAATCCGTAAAATCCTCAAAACAAACCATTTTATGCAGTTCTCGGTATCGTTTAAAGATTTTGTTTTCATCAAGATTAGCCAGCCTCTCAAGGCTAAAGGTCTCAACCGCAAAGGAGGCCATAACGCTGCCGAAAACTACAGCTCGTTTAATATTTTCCATATTGAGTTTTCCGCTTTTGGCCAGAAATCCCATAAACCCGCCAGCAAAGCTGTCACCGGCGCCAGTGGGATCAAAGACCATTTCCAGAGGGTAGGCTGGGGCAGAAAAAATAGAGTGCTCATGAAAAGTCAAGGAGCCGTATTCTCCTCTTTTTACGATTAAAGATTTCGGTCCCCAGGAGAGGATTTTACGCGCTGCCTTAAAGATATTGGCTTCTTGTCCGAATTGACGTACTTCCGCCTCGTTAATGAGCAAGGTGTCGATATTTTTCAATAAAGATTTCAAGGAGGCGTTTTTTCTTTCTATCCAGAAATTCATGGTGTCCGAAGCAGCGAACTTGGGTTGCTGCATTTGATGGAGTACTGACTTTTGAAGATCCGGGTCAATATTAGCCAAAAACACAAAGTCCTTTGTTTTTTGTTTTTCATTCAGGGCGGGCTGAAATTTTTCAAATACATTCAGTTGGGTATCAATAGTTTTAGCTTCATTCAAATCGAAGCCGTATTCTCCCGTCCATCGAAAGGTATTTCCCGGAGAGATTGTTAATCCTGAGGTATCTATTTCTCGTTTTTTTAAAATATCAAGATGTTTTTGGGGAAAATCTTCACCAACAACGGCTACTAAAGAGACATCAGTAAAATAGCTGGCAGCACAGGAAAAGTATACGGCTGATCCCCCCAGGGTTTCTTGTACCTTTCCAAAAGGTGTTTCAATAGTATCCAGGGCAACAGAACCTATCACCAATAGACTCATTTTTTTCCTCCATCATTGATGGTCTCGTGAAAAGTCCAAAATTGGGGACTTCACACGACATAATTTATTGAATTTATGTAACCCAAATTTTGTAAAAATGATTTTTTACGAATTCATCATCATTAAGCTTGATAATTTCACAGTATTCATCATAATAGCACGATTTTTGGAATTACTGAAGGGCAAAATTTCTTGACAAATGAATAATAAAAAAATTATAATATAATATGTGTATATTTAAAAATGTGCAACTTTTGTACGTGGTATAAGTATTTTACGAACCTGATAACAAGTTAAGCAATCTCTCTCATGAATCGGTATCTCCCTTTCCCCAGTTAGAATAGTAGATGAGTATAAAGATATTTCCCCTTTTATTATTCGGGCAGGAAAGCTTGTGTCATGTCAAGTGTAAAATTTCGTATTGACTATTTAAAATCCTCTATTGGCTTATAAGACAAGGCATATGGGCATTATTCGTTTCACTGTTGAGGCAACACTAATTCATGTTAACTTTGTAATGTCGTATAAATATTAGGTAAGAAAATTTTTCAATGAATATAATGAAGATAAGGTAGTTGATGCTTGGATTGTCTATAATACTAGGATCAGTAAGTACCAATTTATAATAATAAGTATAAGTAATTGATGCATTCGTAAAAAATCGTTTTTAGAAAATTTGGGTTACATAAATTCAAGAAGTTATGTTGTATATATATCCCCATTTTGGATTTTTTACGAGACCATCAGTAATTGATTAATAATAAAAATAATAGGAATATAAAGGTTAGGTGAGGGTGTCTCATGAGAAGTTGTGTAAATTTTTCTTTATATAAAATTAAATTTTTAAAATTTTGCCTTATAGCAGGGGGTGTTTTATTTGCCCTGTTAATGTTTATTGCAGTGTCTGCTGTACCTTCCCGAGCATCTCAATCAGAGGAATTAATTTCTGTTTATATGCGTAAGGATTTATCTGATGATTATGCTCAGGAGGACCTAGAAGATTTTTCTATTGTAGACGTGGACATTAAAAATGATACTGAAAAAGAGATTATTATTTCATTTTGTGTAGAAATTAATGATTCTAATCCATATAATATTTGGGTTAATTATTATTCCGGAGAATTAGATACCACCTATAAGCCGGGAATAAATATTAATATTCCCTTAGGTGGTATGGGGGTTGGATGGGAAAAATTTGAATCATTAAATGTTGCCGAGGATATTCAGGGAGTGAATTATAATTTTGGCTATATAAAACGAATTGGCATTAGCGGGAGGGAATTTGATTTACGAAAAATTATTTTATCCTCTGAAGAAGATCCTAATAATACTAAGGAAATAAATTTTTTTACCGAAGAAGAAATAACAAATTTTTTCCCCGATATTGAGAAAGTGCCGATTTTTTATTTCGGGTGGGTTTCTAATAATCAACCGGATTGTTTTTATTTTGAGTATAATGAAAATAACCCTCAAGAATCTTATTTTTGTGTGAAAGGAGAACCGGATAGTATTACTCCGCCACCAGATAGTACTACTAAAAGTGGTAGTAGTAGCAATTCGAGTTCTTACGGATTGATGAATATAAATTACGGACTGCAGCAGATGTCTTACCCTTCTATGGGCTTTAATTCCCCAATGTATTCTCCCTTAATGTCATTTGGTTATGGGCTTGGAGGGGGGGCGCCGTTTGGAATGGGTTATGGTTTTGGTGCTTTGCCATTTGGAACAGGGTATGGTTTTGGCGGTTCTCCTTTATCTTTAGGTGCTTATGGGCCACCTTTGGGAGGCATCGGGGGTTTATCCGGTTTAGGCGGATTGGGAGGAGGTTTGTTTGGACTCGGTGGATTCCCAAACCCTTTTTTAGGGCTTAGTCTTGGAAATTCTTCTTTTTTAGACAGTTTATCCACCTTATTAGGATTTAACAATGTAACACCTGCGCCTGTTGTTTCAACTTCTTATGTTGCTGAACCTTTGATTTCTCTCACCCCCATCACTACGCTACCTCCAGCTTTTGTGTATACACCTGCATCCATAACTACTGCTACTATTGGAAAATATGGTGGTGGCGGCGGCGGAACCGGTGGTGGCATTGGTGGAGTTGGTGGTGGAATCGGCGGTGGCATCGGTGGCGGAATCGGCGGCGGCATTGGTGGGGGTTGGGCAATCCCCTGATTAACAAAAGGTTATTAGTATCCCCTTTTCTTTTGCAAGCCTTTTATTCAAAAATCTGGGGACCGCTAGAAGAGCTATAAGAGGCAAGTTCTCGACCGGTCGTCGAATCTAAGATACCAATCGAAGGAATATTATTAGGGCTACAGTTTACTTCTCCGGTTATATTACAGGCAATAAGAGTGTATTGATTAGCCAGGAGTTGTAAAACTTGGAGTTTATCGGCTTGACGGAAAAGGCTCCAAAGATTTGTTGCCCTTACCTCTAAGTGCATACCTCCATCCAGATAATTGAAATCATCAATAAGAATTTGGCCATATTGCATTTGAACTCGTGAGTTAATCCCTTGAAATAACCCTTCAAGGAGCCTATCTATACCGCCAACAGGCTCATCTATCTGAGGGGAGGTATCAGGAGTTGTGCGTGGAGGGTCATTTTTAGGAGGGTCTTTTTTTTTCGTTGAAGAAGATTGATCCAGGGAGGAAGATTTTTTCTTTTCCTGTTTTTTTTTAACAGCTTGTTTTGGTTTTTGCATCTTTTTTTTAGGCAGAGCAAGGTTTTCTTTTTTTGTATGCAGAGTCGTAATGCTTGGGGTTAGAGTTTTAGATGAAAAAGTAAAATAACTTAAAGATGCGATGGCCAAGAAGATAACTGCCATTATCATCCAGAAGAATAGTCTATCGGCTTGCTTAGGCATAGAGTTCCTTTTATTATAATTATAGTTTTTTTAACATAAATCATTTTTAATAATATCATGATTTACTATGAAATGAAAGGATAAAGCAACGAAAACAGCGATTCATAAATTTCCTTTTTCAGTAATGTTGGTCTTGTAAAAAGGTGCTATTCGATCATTCTAAAAGGAAAGACAAATTTTATAAAAATGTTCCATTTAAATAATTTAGGGCTTGATTTGGGTTAAATATATAAAAACAATAGGTTACATACTATTTTTTAAAATATAGATACTAAAAAATAATAAATATGAAAAATAATCGAGAAAAAAAGCTTGACAATACTAGGGGTTTAGTATAATTATACTGAAAATGGTTAAACTTCAATAAGAAAGGAGGGAGTGGATAGGTGAATAAAGCTGACTTAATAGATAAAATGGCAGGTGAGGCAAGTATCAGTAAAGCTGCCGCCGAAAAAGCATTGGGCGCCTTTACTGATGGAGTGAAGAATGCTTTAAAAAAAGGCGAGAACGTTACATTGATTGGTTTTGGTACATATTCTGTTGTTGAAAGAAAGGCTCGTACTGGAAGGAATCCGCAAACAGGCGCTGTATTGCAAATTCCTGCTAAGAATACCATCAAGTTTAAGGCAGGAAAAGGCTTGAGAGAGATGGTTGAGTAAAGAGAGGTAATAAGTTGAGGAGGGGGTAACCTAATTAAAAAAGTTACCCCCTTTTTTTGTTTTTAGGCGAGATTTTTGTGATTGTAAAGGAGTTTTTTTATTTAAACGGTTTGCCCCACCAAATTTTTATAGAGCATAAACAGGATTGAACAGGATAAAAAAGAAAAATTTCGTAAATCTTTTTAATCTGGCTGATTTAAATTTAAAAGAATTAGGTTTGATGGAAATTCCTGAAAAAGAATTATATAAATTATCAATTCACCAAATATCTAATTTACTCCGGAGCAAAGAAGTATCAGTGGTTGAGGTGGTACGCTCTGTGCTTGATCGTATTGAGGAGATAGATTCTCTCATCAATGGGTATATAACAATAAATAAACAAAAATCTATAGCGCGGGCTCAGGAATTGGACCATATTCTGGCTGATTCTTCTGTTGATTTTAAAAAAAATTTATCTCTTTTGGGAATTCCTATAGCCATTAAGGATAACATTTGTACCCAAGGGATGAAGACAACTTGTGCCTCGCAGATATTAAGTAACTTTGTTTCTCCCTATAATGCTACGGTGGTTCGCAAACTTCTGGATCAGGGTGCGATTATTATCGGGAAGACAAATCTGGATGAATTTGCTATGGGTTCTTCAACAGAAACTTCTCATTTTGGGTGTACTCGAAATCCCTGGAATGTGAATCATACGCCGGGTGGGTCTAGCGGGGGGTCCACCTCCATTATCGCTGCGGACGAAGCTGTTTGTGCTTTAGGTTCCGATACCGGCGGCTCCATTCGTCAACCGGCGAGCTTTTGTGGAGTAGTTGGTTTAAAACCCACCTATGGGAGAGTCTCCAGGTTCGGGTTGGTAGCCTTTGCCTCCTCCCTTGACCAGATCGGACCCATTGCTAAAGATGTAACCGATTGCTCTTTGCTGATGAAGGTTATTAGCGGGTATGACCCTTGTGATTCTACTTCTGTAAATAGACCGGTGCCGGATTATGAAGAATATCTCATCAATGATGTGAAAGGGATCAAAATAGGGATTCCTCAAGAGTATTTTGAAGAAGGACTTGATAAGGAAGTTGAAGAGAAGATAAGACAAGCTATTTCACTTTTTCAAAATTTAGGAGCCCAGATAGAGGAGGTGAGTCTTCCCCATACCGAATATGCAATTGCCACCTATTATATTTTAGCTACTGCCGAGGCTAGCTCCAATTTAGCGCGGTATGACGGGGTACGCTATGGATTCAGAGAAGATCAATTTACTGATTTGATTGATATGTACGAAAAAACAAAGCAGCATGGTTTTGGGGCGGAAGTAAAACGAAGAATTATGTTGGGAACATACTCCTTAAGTTCAGGGTACTATGATGCTTATTATTTGAAGGCTCAGAAAGTAAGGACCTTAATCAAACAGGATTTTGAAGAAGCTTTTCAAAAGTTTGATGTGTTGCTTACTCCTACTGCCCCTATTCCTGCTTTTAAGATTGGTGAGAAAATCAATGATCCCCTACAGATGTATTTGCTTGATATCTATACACTTTCAGCTAATTTAGCCGGAATTCCCGCCCTTTCAATACCATGTGGCTTTTCTCATGAAGGGCTGCCGATTGGCTTACAATTGTTAGCCGGTCATTTTCAGGAAGAAAAAGTCCTTAGAGTTGCCTATACTTTTGAACAAAATACCGAGTATCATAAAAAGTTGCCTAAGTTACCATAATTAAGCAAGATAAATTATCTCAAGTAAAGGCCTAAGCTGTATAAAAGAAGTATCTGCATTGGTCTGCTTATTATCTGTATTGATAAGCGGTTGAAAAATAGATTTGAGAATAGTCTAAAATATATTGTAAAATATGTAATAATCATATGCATTCGTAAAAAGTCGTTTTTAGAGAATTTTGGTTCCATAAATTCAACAAGTTATGTTGTACATATATCCCTATTTTGGACTTTTTAGGAGACCATCAATCAGGGTCTGAAATAATAATAATAAATTTGGTATCAAATAGCAATGAATTATGAAACTGTTATCGGGCTGGAAATTCATGCCCAGGTATTGACTATATCGAAAATATTTTGTAATTGCAGCACTGGGTTTGGTGCTGTGCCCAATTCTCAAACCTGTCCGGTTTGCCTGGGTTATCCGGGTGTGCTTCCCGTATTGAATAGAAAAGTGGTGGAATTCGCTGTAAAGGCGGCCCTGGTTATTAATTGTCGAATTAATAAGGAGTGCAGATTTGCACGGAAAAATTATTTTTATCCTGATCTGCCGAAAGCCTATCAGATATCTCAATATGAGGCCCCACTGGCCGAACATGGATTTATAGAGATTTTTACCAATGAACATGAAAAAAGAATAGGGATAACTCGTCTTCATATGGAAGAGGATGCAGGCAAGTTAGTTCATGCTGAAGGATATGTCTCATCAAATAAAAGTTATGTTGATTTTAACCGAACCGGGGTCCCGTTGATTGAGATCGTGAGTGAACCTGACCTCGGTAGTCCACAAGAAGCAAGAGACTATTTACAAAAATTGAGAAATATTCTTCAATACCTGGAGGTTTGTGATGGAAATATGGAAGAGGGGAGTTTGCGCTGTGATGCGAATGTTTCCATTCGTCCGGCAGGTTCACAAAATTTAGGGACAAAAACCGAATTAAAGAACCTGAACTCTTTTCGTTTTATACAAAAGGCATTGGAGTATGAAGTGCAAAGGCAATCTGCTTTAATAGAAGCAGGGGGGGAAGTGGTGCAGGAGACTCGTTTGTGGGACCCGGAACAGAATAAGACTGTTTCCATGCGCAGCAAGGAAGAAGCCCATGATTATCGATATTTTCCAGACCCGGACCTGGTGCCTTTAGCTATAGATCCGGAATGGGTCGAAACTATTCGCTCAACTTTGCCGGAGTTGCCCGAGGCTAAAATTACGCGTTTTGTTCAACAGTATCAAATCCCTAGATACGATGCTGAAGTGTTGTCGGTAACTCGATCCCTTGCTGATTATTACGAAGAGTGTGCAGCCTTATTTCCAAAACCAAAAATTGTTAGTAATTGGATGATGGGAGAGATATTAAGGGAATTGAAAAACAGAAATATCGATATAACCGAATGCCCTTTGAATCCAAAAGCTTTGGCGGGGTTGCTAAAAATGATGGATCAAGGTATTATTAGCAGTAAAATTGCTAAATGTGTGTTCGATGAGATGTTTACCACTGGTAAGTCCGCAGAACAGATTGTTCAACAAAAAGGGTTGACTCAAATCTCCAACGAAGAGGAGTTAGAAGAAATAATTGATCGGGTTTTAGCAGAAAATCCGGTGGTAATTGAGGAAGTGAAGAAGGGAAAAAATAAGGCCCTGGGATTTTTAGTGGGGCAGGTGATGAAATTAACTTCCGGCAAGGCAAATCCGGCTTTGGTAAATAAAATTTTAAAGAAAAAGTTATAAATTTTTGTAGATTTTTTCAATGACACTCTATCAACCATTTAAAAAAAGAGAACTAAAAAGGCGATTTAAAAAAAATGGCTTAAGCTTATGCCTTTTTATCGTTTTTTGCATTGTAGTAAGCCTTTGTTGGGTAATGCTGTCAGATTCCGGTTCCCCTCCAGTTTCTCCGCCTGTACCTAAAAAAGTCAATCGAATATCTTCTCTCTCCACAGATCTTTCTCCCCCCCCACTTGGGTCGATAAAACAATCGGAAAAAGTACAGACAAAGGGTGAATCAGAAAATGCAGGTGAAAGATTTCGTAAGGTAAATGGTGTCTTAGAGAAGGGGGATACTCTATATAATTTTTTATTAAGTAAAGAGGTGAAAAAATCGATCATAAGTTCTATTATTCGGGAATTGGAGCCTATAGTACCTTTCAGCACAGCGATGCCGGGGAATACCTTCGCCCTGACCCTTGATTTGCAAGAAAATCTTCAACATTTTGAATATAGTACCGGCCCTATGGAAACCTATATTGTGGAGCGAGACCCCAATGGTAAATTAGACGGCTTCAAAAAAGAGATAATATTGCAGAAATATTGGAGCGTTATTTCCGGGCAGGTAAATAATTCTTTGTGTAATGCTATAATCGCCATTAGCAATGATAGCAACTTGGCCGGCAAGTTCGCCGATATTTTTGCCTGGAAAATTGATTTTCATAATGAACCAAGAAAAGGGGATAAGTTTCGTTTGGTAGTTGAAAAGTATTTTTCTGAGGATAAATTTATTAAGTACGGAAGGATTTTGGCTGTAGAATATAATGGGTCCTGTGGTTTGCATCAGGCTATTTTTTTTGAAAATGAAAATGCAAAAAGCGACTATTATGATTTGAATGGCGTTTCAGTCCGGAGGGCTTTTCTGCGTGCGCCCTTGCGATTTACTCGCATTAGTTCCGGCTATAGTTACCACCGACGACACCCTATTCTTGGATATGTCCGACCCCATCTGGGAATTGATTATGCTGCCCCCAGCGGAACATCAGTATGGGCTGTAGCCGATGGAACGGTTATAACAGCCAAATATATGGGACAGAACGGTAATCAGGTAATTATTAAGCACATGAATGGATATAAAACCTATTATAATCATCTGTCTCGCTATGGAAAGGGAATAAAGAAAGGTGTTAAGGTGCGACAGAAACAGGTTGTCGGGTATGTAGGCACAACCGGCCTTTCAACCGGACCTCATCTGGACTATCGTGTAAAGCATCACCGAAAATTTGTTAATCCCTTAAAAGCTAATTTCCCGGTTGGTCAAAAATTAGATCCTGCCGACAAAAAATTATTTCATCAAATTGCCTATAATTTTTTACATTTTATGTACGATAATCAAAAAGAAAAATGGATTTGCAAGGTCCTTTATGAGGATCAAAAGAAGAGTATGACTGAGTGAGATAATTTATTTTTAGTGTCTTAGATCTGAATCCCGTGTTTTTTATGATAGAAAATTTTATAACCTTTTTGTGTTCCGGCTTGTCCGGGTTAGGGTTAGACTGATCGTTTTACGGTGCCTTAGACTTGATTCCAGTATTTTTTCAGGCGATAGCGGAAGGAACGAAAACTCAGGTTCAAAAGTTCCGCTGCCTGGGTTTTATTACCCTTGCTTTTATCCAAAGCTTGAAAGAGCAACTGCTTTTCCATGCCGTCCATAATTTTTTCCAGATTCAGCCCTTTCTCAAGGTCATAAGTGATTTCCGGCTGTTGTTTGTTTAAAGGATAGCGGATATTTTCCGGCAAATCATCGGGGAAGATAATATCATGTGCAGACAGAGCCACGGCCCTTTCAATAGTATTTTCCATCTCCCTGACATTGCCGGGCCACCAATAGGCAGTTAAAAGCCTCATGGCTTCAGGTGAAATGTTTTTAGATGCTTGGTTTGATTTTTGGGTGTAGATTCTTAAAAAATGATTGGCCAGCAAGGGGATATCTTCCTGCCTTTCTCGCAAGGGAGGCATGTGGATGGGGATGACATTTAGTCGGTAGAAAAGATCTTCTCTGAATTCTCCCCTGGTTAGCGCTGATTGTAAATCAAGATTCGTAGCGGCAATTATCCGGGCATTGACGCGGATTCTTTCAGTAGAGCCGACTTTTCGAATCTCCTGGTCTTGGAGGACGCGCAGTAATTTAACCTGGAGAGGAATGGGGGTAACACCAATTTCATCCAGAAATAAGGTCCCTTCATCAGCCGTCTCAAATAGCCCTTTTTTGGAAGCTATGGCCCCGGTAAAAGCCCCTTTCACGTGGCCGAACAGTTCGCTTTCCAGCAGTCCTTCGGGCAGAGCCCCGCAGTTTATGCTGACAAAGGCTTTATCTTTTTGTTTACTGTGAAGATGAATGGCCCGGGCTATTAATTCTTTTCCGGTCCCGCTTTCGCCGGTGATTAAAACTGTGCTGGCACTGTTGGTAATCCTTCGAACTACAGAGAAAATTTCCTTGATGTTTTTGCTCTTGCCTACCAGGTTTCCTAATTGGTATTGATCTCTTAACTCGGTAAGCTCACTGCGCAGGGCGAGGTTTTCTTCTTTTAATTGTTTACTCTCCAGGGCATTTTTAATAATATTTTTAACTTCTTCATTGTTTTTAAAGGGTTTAGTAAGATAATCATAAGCTCCTGATTTGATGGCCTGGACTGCCGTTTGAGTTGAGGCATAGGCAGTCATCATGATTACTGCTGTCTCGGGGCTTATCTCTTTAATATTTTTAAGCAGCTCCAATCCTCCCATCCGGGGCATTTTAATATCCACTAAGGCCAGGTCAAAGGTATGATTTTCCACCATCCCGATAGCCTTGTTAGGCAAAGTAGTGTATTGGGTCTCATATCCTTCCTTCCGGAGTATGATCGTAAGAAATTCACACATACTTTCTTCATTATCAACAATCAAGATGGACTTCATGCTGCAGCCCCCAGCAAAGCTTTTGATTTAGAGGGTAAAAATACTTTAAAGTTGCTCCCCTCACCAGGAGCGCTGATCACCTCAATTTTTCCCATATGTTCTTCAATAATTCGGTAGGCAACACTTAACCCCAAACCCATGCCCTTTTCTTTGGTGGTATAAAAGGGATGGAAAAGTTTTTTGATTTTATCCACGGAAATACCAAGGCCGGTATCGGCAAATTCTATCAGGAGAAAGCTATCACCGTCTTGCCGTATACGTAGTTGTAATATACCCCCCCCAGGCATTGCCTGGCAGGCATTAATGGCCAGATTCCAGAAAACTTGTTTGATTTGCCCCGGGTCTGCTTCAATCGGCGGCAAGGAAGGAGGCACATCAGTAATGATTTTAATATCTTTTCTGAATTCCTGATTATTTTGGATGAGCATAATGGTCTCTTGGACTAAATCCTGAATGGAGCATTTATCCTTGGTGGGGGGTTTGGGTTTGGCATAATCCAGAAAGTCGGTGATAATCATATTTAATCGATCAGATTCTTTAAGAATAATTTCCATCAGCCGTTTATGGTGTTGGTCCAGGTGAAGCTCATCATTGAGAAATTGAACAGAGCCCTTAATCGAGGCCATGGGATTGCGCAACTCATGGGCCATACTCGCCGACATTTGGCCGATAGTAGCCAGCATTTCCGCTTGTTTAATTTGTTCTTCCATCTTTTTTAAATCCGTCAGGTCTTGGAAATTTGTGATCATCCCTTCCGCCTCCCCTTGGGGAGTTTTTAAGAAGGAGATGGTAATGCCAAGGGGAATTTTTTGTTTATCCTTTGTTATCAGAGTATCCAGCCGCAAAGAATTTTTTTTCTGTTTTTTCATCTGAAGAAAGAGTTTTTCAATTTTAAGGGGGTGGAAGATTTGATTCCAGAACCTTTGGCCGTTGTTTTGTTTTAAAGGCGAAGGAGCGAGAATACGGACAGCCGATCGGTTCATCAGCCTGATTTTACCGGAAAGATCTGTAACAATCAGGCCGCTGCTCATACTCTGGAGGATATTTTCATTAAAGGTTTGAAGTTGCGCAATATTTCCATCCTTGGTTTTCAGTTCTTTGTCCACTTTTCGTTGCAGTTCCGCCAGATGACCGCAGAGAAAAGCGATGAGATAGAAGGCAAAGATATTAGCAAAAAGAGTATAGGAGACATAGGGCAAATTTAATTGTATCCCTTCAGATACATAGATTTGGGGAAACTTCAGCAAGCCGGTGAATTGCAAAGAAAGCAAGGAGATATAGCTCAGACTATTTAAAGTAGCCATAATTATACTGCTTTTTCGAGATAAGATGATGCTGGCGCTAATGATCGTAATAATATAGGTGAAGGAGAAGGGACTTCTGATGCCGCCGGTATAAAAAATGAGCGCAGTTTCGATAATAATATCTCCAATGAGCTGGGTGTAGGCAAAAGGGACGGGCTTCGGTTCAAAACGAATGATAAAGCCGTAGAGAGCGGTCAATAAATAGATTATGGCAATTAAGGAATAGAAAGGGAAAAGGGAGGTTTGAGTTTGTTTAATTTGCAGGATGGTGATGGAACCTAAGATAATAGTGGCCACTATTATCCTGATAATGGTCAGCCATTTAATTTTTAAGAGCAGATTTTGTTCTGTTGAGGATAAATGGTTAGATTTTTGTATACTCAAGACTCAGTTCATTCCTCACTTAACGATTATATGTTCATTTTAAAGCCTTTAGAAACGCGCTTTCAGAGGAGTAGCCGGGAAATAAATTAATTTGTTACTCCTGCGAAAGCAGGAATCCGGCGAATACATTATTCATCACTGAACATTAACCTACATGATGGCAGCTAATTTGAATATGGGTAAATACATAGCTATGACGATAAAACCTACCACTACACCCAGAAAGACCATGAGCATCGGCTCCAACATGGAAGTTAAGGCTTCTACTGCCACATCCACCTCATCATCATAAAAATCGGCAATTTTTGCCAGCATAATGTCCAAGGCTCCGGTGGTTTCCCCTACAGTAATCATCTGCACTACCATCGGGGGGAAAACCCCTGTCTGGGTAAGTGGCTCGGCCATGGTTTTGCCTTCAGTTATACTGCATTTGGTTGTAATCAGGGCTCTTTCCACTACCTTATTGCCGGCTGTTTTGGAGGTAATATCCAGAGCATCCAATAGTGGCACACCGCTGCTAATAAGGGTGCCAAGGGTACGTGAAAATTTGGCTACAGCCACTTTGCGGATTAAAATGCCAAAAACCGGGGTTTTCAACATGAACTGATCTATGGCCATTTGCCCATTATCTGTCTTGTAAGCCTTTTTTAATAGGATGATGGAAGTGGTCAAAGACAGAAAAACAATTCCTCCTCCCCAACCGCCCAGGAAGTTACTGGCAACAATGACCAGGCGGGTTGGAGTGGGAAGATCTCCGCCAAAGCTGGTGAAAAGGTTGACAAATTGGGGAATCACAAAGATGAGCAAACCGGCCACAATAACTACAGCCACTACCAAGATAGTGATTGGATAAACCATAGCGGTTTTGACTTTTTTCTTCAGATTCATGGCTCGTTCAATGTAAATAGATAGTCTGGTGAGAATGGTATCCAGAATGCCCCCCAGTTCACCGGCATCCACCATATTGACATACAGGCCATCAAAGACTTTGGGGTGTTTTTTAAGGGCATCGGCAAAAGAAGTCCCTCCTTCAACTGATTGTTTCACTTCCTTAACCGATTGGGCTAATTTTTTATTCTCTGTCTGTTGACAGAGAATTTCCAGACATTGCATTAAGGGGAGTCCCGCGTCAATCATAGTGGAAAGTTGCCTGGTAAAGATGACAATATCACGGACGGTGACTTTTTCGCCCAGGCCAGGGATTTTAATTTTGATTGGTTTGGCTTTCTTTTTGAGGCCAGTGGCAACGATAGCCTGTTTTCTTAATTCCAGGGCCGCCTGTTTGGAATCCTCAGCTTCGATTTCTCCCTTAACAGATTTTCCTTGCATGGTTTTGCCGGTGTATTGAAATATGGGCATTGTTCTTTTTCTCCCTTTTTCATGTGATCGTGATTTTGCATCATCTGGATGAGTTCATCCGGATAGAGGGATTTTTCTTGAGCTGTTTTTTTGCTGATGAGATCAGATTGATAAAGTGAAAAAAGCGATTGATTCATGGTTTGCATACCATATTTTATGTTTCCCGTTTGTATGGAGCTATAGATTTGTTGGATCTGATTTTCCCGAATCAGATTACAAACTGCATGATTGGATAGCAAGATTTCCATCGCTAATATTAAACCAGGCTCTTCTTTTTTTGGCACAAGTTGCTGGCAAAGTATCCCCTCCAGCAGGAATGAGAGTTGGGTTCGGACCTGATGGTGGTGATGAGGGGGGAAAATGTCAATAATACGATTAATTGATTGGATACAAGAGTCTGTGTGCAGGGTGGCCAAAGTCAGGTGCCCTGTTTCGGCAATGGTTAAAGCTGCTTCTACGGTCTCTAAATCGCGCATCTCACCAATCATAACTATATCGGGGTCTTCTCTTAAGACCGATCGCAGTGCTTTGCCGAAAGAGAGAGTGTCCGTATGTAATTCCCGTTGATTGATGATACTTTTTTTGTAATTATGGATATACTCAATGGGGTCTTCCACTGTTACAATATGTTTTCGAAAATGGGTATTGATCCACTCTATCATGGCTGCCAGAGTAGTTGATTTCCCGCTTCCTGTAGGACCGGTCACCAGAACAAGTCCTCTGTTTTTTTTACATAAATCAGTTACAATCAGGGGAAGATTCAATTCCTCAAAATGAGGGATGGTAAAGGGGATGCTCCGTATGGCCAGGGCCAGGGTGCCTCTTTGCAAATAAATGTTGACTCGGAAACGGCTCAACCCTTCAAACCCAAAGGAAAGGTCAAGTTCATAGTTTTTTTTGAGTTTATTTCTTTGTTCTTCGTTGAGAATGCTATAAGCTAGATATTGGGTATCTTGGGGAGTCAAGAGAGGATAGTCTAATTGGTGGATTTCCCCATTAATTCTTACATGGGGAGGGATGCCGGGAGTAAGATGGAGGTCCGATGCCTTGGTGGCACGCATGGTTTCTAAAAGGTTTTTGAGAACGATATTTTTTTTCTTGTAGTTTGTCATTATTGAATCAGTTTTCATAATTTTATTTTTTAATTTTACGATAGTCTGCTGTAAAAATTACCCAACCTGCTTTTATCATCTCTTCGTTCTCTGTGTGCTCTGGGATGAATTATCTTTTAATTTTTTAATTGGCTACAGTTACCCGCAGCACTTCCTCTATAGTAATAATTCCTTGTCGGATTTTTTGTAATCCGCTGTCCCGAAGAGTTTCCATTCCCCCCGCGCGTGCCTGTCTTTTAATTTCATTAATTGAAGCCCCGGTTAAGATAAGTTCTTTTATTTGTTCGGTAATTTTCATAACTTCATAGAGGGCTAACCGTCCTTTGTATCCTGTGCCGGCACAGTCGCTACAGCCTTGGCCCCGGTAAATTTTTAAGGCGCTTAATTCTTCTTCAGAGAATCCCACATCAAGCAGTGCTTTTTCCGGCACTTTGATTTCTTTTTGACAGCCGGAGCAGATTTTTCGAGCCAATCGCTGAGCAACAATTAAAATTACAGATGAAGAAACCAGAAAAGGTTCCATCCCCATATTCAATAATCGGCCAATAGTGCCGGGAGCATCATTTGTATGAAGAGTACTTAAAACCAGATGACCGGTTAAAGCAGCCTTGATGCCTATTTCTGCAGTTTCCGCATCTCGGATTTCTCCCACCATGACCACATCGGGATCTTGTCGCAGAAAGGATCTTAAGGCGGCCGCAAAAGTGAAGCCGATTTGCTCTCTTACCTGCACTTGATTAATGCCGAGTAAATTAAATTCTACCGGGTCCTCGGCTGTCAATAAATTAGTATCTTCTTTATTGAGCTGACTCATAGCCGAGTAAAGAGTTGTTGTTTTACCGCTTCCTGTAGGCCCGGTCACCAGGACCATGCCATAGGGGCTTTGAATAGCTTCTTGAAACAATTCCAGAGATTTGGATTCAAATCCCAATTTGGTCATATCCAATTGCAAATTAGATTTATCCAGTAAACGCATGACCACTTTTTCCCCGAAGATAGTGGGGAGTACTGATACGCGAAAATCCATGTCTCTTTTTTTGCCAAACTTTAGTTTAATACGACCGTCTTGGGGAAGTCGTTTTTCGGCAATATCCAGCTTTGACATGATTTTTATTCGGGAAACTACAGCGTTTTTAATTTTTAGCGGCAAACCCATAACTTTGCGTAAGGTCCCATCCAGTCGGTAGCGAACCCGAAAGGCTTTTTCGTAAGGTTCAATGTGGATATCACTCACCCCCATCTTAATAGCCTTAATCAAAATGCCGTTTACCAATTTAACAATTGGGGCATCAACATCCAGGACACCATTTTCCTCTTGTTCTTCCACTACCTCTACATCATCAATCGCGCCTTTGACAATATTATCAAAATCATCAACATCCACCGTAGAGTCGTCAAATTCTTCGTTAAATTCACTGCCATCTGAAAATTCTTGATCTTCAAAGTCGTAATCCTTGGCATTAATTTCCATATTGGGGGTTTTCTTTTTGCGGTAATATTTTTCAAAGGATTTTTTAAAGGAAGACTCTGAAGTGACCACCGTTTCTACCGAATATCCTGTCAGGAATTTGATATCATCGATGGCAAAAACATTGGAGGGGTCAACCATGGCTATAGTTAAAGTGCCTGCCATGAGACTAATGGGAATACAACTGTATTTTTTGGCTAGATCTTTTGGAATAAGTTTGGTGGTTTGCTCATCCACCTCAAAATTGTTCAGATTGATGGTGGGGACACCATATTGCTTACTTAAAAACCAAAGAATATCTTCTTCTTTCAGAAAACCCAGATTAATCAGATTGAAGCCAAGCCGTCCGCCGCATTTTTTTTGTTCTTCCAATCCCTTTTTGAGTTGTTCTTCGTTGATCAATTTTGCTTTAAGAAGAAGTTCTCCAAGTCGCTCTTTCATAGATATCCTTTTGGATTTTTTTAAACCACTTATCTAACCCTCTATAAAGGGAGGGGGCGGGGAGTTTCTACCGTGCGTGATTTTTAGATAAAATCCTCCTTACAAATATTATCGTCCCGATGGGGTGAAATATAAGATTAATTATGATGTTAACAGTTTTGCTTCACTAAGGAGCTTTAGAAAAAGTTTTTCTATTCAGCGAATCTTTTTCCAACTCTCATTCCAATAGAGTTTATAATAAGAATTGCCGGGTAATTGACCGAGATTTTTTGTTTATGCTGTAACAAAGTGCAGAGGGTGGTTACCGGGTGGGTAGGCCGGATGTTATGGCAAGTGAGTATCTGAGGCTAGGCGGGGGCGAATCGGGCCATATCATGCAAAACAGCATGTCCTGCCTCTAAACGGGCCTTCGGGGTTGGGGGGCTGGTAATAGCCCGTCCAATAACGAGAATGGAGGCCCCCAGTTTGATTGCTTCTCCCGGAGTAACCACTCTTTTTTGATCTGATCCGGCAGGTATATGCGGTCCCTTAATTCCGGGGGTCACGTAGAGAAAATCTTTGGGAAGGTGTTTTTTAATGGCCAAAAGATCTCCGGCAGAGCACACGATTCCATTCAATCCGGCTTTTTGAGCTAATTTGGCCAAATGTAATACCTGCTCCTCAATTTTTCCCTGGATGCGCATCTCATGATTGAAGACGTATTGGTCAATGCTGGTGAGAACAGTTACGGCAATCACTTTGGGACGTGCAACTCCATATGTATCTGCTGCCTTATGCACCCCTTCCATAGTTGCTTTCATCATTGAGAGACCTCCGGAGGCGTGGATATTGAATATGGAGACCCCCAGTTGAGTAGCCGCTTCGGCTGCCCCGCAGGCAGTATTTGGAATGTCATGGTATTTTAAGTCTAAAAAGACTTCGGCCTCATAATTTTTGATTAATTCCACTACTTTCGGACCGAAACGGGTAAAAGTTTCCTTGCCGATTTTAAATAAGCCTACCACAGGGCTTAATTCTTCCACTCGTGCCTTAATTTCTTTTAAAGTGGTTAGCCCGTCTAAAGGCAGGCAAATTTTTTTCTTCAGCAGAAGTTCTTTTGGTGTAAGCTGCAATTTTACCCTCCGCTTTTATCTTTTCTAATCTAGCAACTATAAGAAAACAGAGTATAATTGTCAAGGAGCCAAGGAGCCAGCTTTCTTCAGCGAACATTTCGTCAACTTTTATGGGAATAGAGTCCATGATGAAAATCGCTGTAAAGGCCCCTTTTTTTTGACAAGATTTACAGGATGGACAGGAAAAAATTTTTGTTAATCCTGTAAATTCTATCTAATTTTAGAATTCTGGTGTATATTCCGGGGAATTTGCATCCAATTCTTGACAAAATCCATTTTGAAAGCCCAATTCCAGAAAGCAATCTTCCACATCCTTATACTCTTCAAGGGTAAGTCGTCGATTAAGTTCAGGGATTTCATGAGCTCGATAGGCAGGATAATATTGGGCCATGAGCGAAATATAGGTTTTTGTTCCCAGATTTTTTGCAATCCACGTCAGGATTTTTTTACTGTCTTCTCCGTGTCCCGGTAAGATCAGGTGGCGGATAATAAGCCCTCTTTGCATTATTCCTTCTTGATTAAAAACAGGTTTATTGACGATTTTTTTCATAGCCCCAATGGCTCGGGAGGCATAGTGGAAATAATCGGGAAGATGGGAACATCTGACAGCCAAAGCATTATCAAAATATTTAAAATCAGGGAGAAAGATATCCACCAGGCCTTCCAGTTTTTTAATAAAGGTTTCTTTTTCATAGCCGTTACTATTCCAAATAATGGGAACGCTGATTTTTTTCTTTAATCGGGGTAAGACCTTGATCAGGCGGGCTGTATAATGAGTGGGAGAAACCAGGTTAAGATTGTGAACACCGGAGGTCTCGATGAATTTTTGGCAGGTAGTAATAAACTGCTCATCCTGATATATTTTCCCTTTATGAAGTTGCGAGATTTGGTAATTCTGGCAAAAAAGGCAAGAGGCATTGCAGTGTGAGAAAAATACTGTGCCTGAGCCACGGGTTCCACTGAGGCAAGGCTCCTCCCAAAAGTGGGCCATAATGCTGGCGATTTTGAATTTATCCGGGGCCCCGCAGACGCCAAATTGAGAAATCCGGTCCACTCGACATTCAAAGGGGCAGCAATTACATTCCATATATTTTTTGTAAAATTTTATCTATCGATATATGACTCCGTTGATTTACTATGATTTTATAAAATTGCTAAAATTGTACTTTAATAAAAACAAAGTGTTATGAGTGCTTTTTTCGCAAAAAAACACTCAATTTTGGACTAAAATCAACAGAGTCATATATAATCTCTATTCTGAAAAGACAATGGCCTCATAGAGTTCTATCTTGGTTTTTGGGTCTTTCCAGGCGTCCACAGGGAGACCGGCTTTACGACAAAGACTTGCCAGAAAATTTTCTTTGTCCGGCAACTGTTCCCAAACCTGAGGAAGGTAGGTGGCACGATGCCATCCCTGGCTGAGAATTATCCCGTCTCGCTCCGGGCGTAATTGCCGTTTTAAATCCTTACCATCAGTAAAATGAATTTCTTGGGGAAGGGTGAGGATACTAATTTCTATATCAATTTGATCCAGTTCATCTTTTTTCAAAGGAGAAAACCTGGGGTCATGGAAGGCGGCATTTAGAGCATTTTCCTGCACGCAGTCGCACAATTGGTCCTCGGGAAGAATAGAGCCTATACATCCTCGCAAGGCGCCTTTTTTATGCAAAGTGACAAAGCAACCCCGTTTTTCCTTTAAATAGGGAGAAAGGTCTTTTTCAAGAGGGGAGACTTTTTTGCCGCCGGATAATACCTCGGCTATGGTATGGCGGGCAAGATGCAAGAGTGTTTTTTGATCTGTCTCAGTGACTGATTCTCTATTTTTCTTATCTTCAGCCTCTGCTTTTTGTGTTTCGCTGATAAAGGCAATGCTGGTGTACCCTACCACCTGATCTTTAGAGCCGGCTGTGTCTCCTGAATTTTGATAATCAATCAATTTCCCCTTCCATCCCTTTTGCTGAGCGATCTCCATGAGGACCATTACAGGGATTTTGCCACAAGCCTCACATTCAGCCATTTGCTTAAAATTTAAACTGGTCATAGCCTCTGTACAAACCTTATCCAGGGCTTTGGCTTTTTCGTATGGATAATAGTGAGAAAGATCTGAGCTGGCCACAATCAGGGTATCATCTCCAATATAAGGGAGCAGGGCTTCGGCAATGGGTTTCGGATTTGTCTGACCCACAACAATAGGAATTAATTCAAAATCTTTTAGTACTTCTTGCAAAAAAGGCAGTTGTACCTCCAGCGAATGTTCTCTTTGATGCATGAGGGGGAGGGGAGAGAAAAGATCTTGCTTGCGCAGAGTAGCGGCAATTGGAGAAAGCGGAATGTCGCCCAGGGGGGTCTGGTAATAATCAACCTCCGGGATGGAGGCTTTTCGGGCACTTACTGAATGGCTGGGAGCAAGAACAAAAACTGTTTTGATTTTTGGGTCGATTTCTTTAAAGCCTGCTGCGGCAACAATCCCGGAATAAATATATCCGGCATGAGGCGATACAATGCCATTAATTCTTCCGGATATAGAGGCCCCTTTGGCTTCTTGAAAAAATTGTCGGATCATCCCTGAAAGCTTGGCTTTATCACCGGGATAAAATTGACCTGCTACTACCGGCAGTCTAATTTTTTTCCCTTTTTTTTTGGCAAGCTCCTCTTTGCCTTGACAAGAAGTAGAAAAAAGGAATAACAAAAGAAAGATTAAACTTAATGAACATACATTTTTCATCTCTCAGTCCCCCTTATTTTATAGATTTTTAGAAAAATAATTTCACCATTCATATTTAGACAGAGGTAGCGCAGGGTTTTAGCCCTGCATTTTATGTTTTGGCAGGGCTAAAACCCTGTACTACAGGGTAAAATTTAATATCTGAAAACCTATAAGTTTGTTAATTGAATCGTTTAGAATTCTCCTTTTTTAGAATGTGCCTCGCATTTATTAATCGTATAAAATTTTATTATCCTGTTAAATTCTGTAAATCCGGTCTGATTTAAACCACTTAGGGTTCTATTCCCCGCCGCTTGCGGCCATAGAAAATGAGAACTTCCTTTAATATGATACCCCGCTTGCGGCGTGGTAGCTCATCCTTTGTGGCTATTCCCAGCGGCCGCTGACGGGCTGTTTACAAAATCCGCATTTCCCCTCTTTAATATCAACAGACAGCAGGGTATATCCCCGTCGTTTCACCACTGGCTTTTTGCATCCGGGGCAGATCACCTTATCTCCCATTCCCGGTACATTGCCTACATATACATGGTGTAAGCCTTCTTTTCCCGCTATATCTTTAGCTTGGTGCAGAATCTCAACTGGTGTGGGCGGAAGTTTGGTGAGTTTATACATGGGAGAGAACCTGGAAAAATGTAAGGGATAATCAGGCCCAAGATTTTTGACAATCCAGCCGCACATTTTTTTAATCATCTCAAGATCGTCAGTATACGTAGGAATCACCAAATTGATAATCTCCAACCAGACACCTCGCTGATGTAAAGTTTTTAAGGTATTCAATACCGGTTCCAGATGACCGCCGTTTAGTTTCCAATAGATTTTATCGGAAAAACTTTTTAAATTAATGCTTGCCGCATCAATTACTGTGCACAAACGATCAAGCGCCTCTTGACTGATATAGCCGTTGCTGACGTAAATATTTTTAATACCTTTTTTTCGTGCTTTGCTTGAGATATCCACCATATATTCAAAAAAGGTGGTGGCTTCAGAATAGGTGTAGGCAATACTGTGGCACTTATGTTTACCGGCTAATTCAACTGCCTGCTCCGGGGGAAGATTTATGTTGCGGGTTTTATCAGGGCTGGTTTGGGAAATTTCCCAGTTCTGGCAGTTCAGGCACCAAAAATTGCAACCTGCCACAGCCAAGGAAAAAGCCTTGGTTCCCGGATAAAAGTGCAGGAGTGGTTTTTTTTCTACCGGGTCTGCATGGATGGTACACGGGTTACCATAAGAGATGGTATATAGTGTGCCGGAAAGATTGATTTTTGTCCTACATTTTCCCCGCTGCCCGGGTTCAACCACGCAACGGTTGGGACAGGTGTTACATTGAACCCGTTTATTTTTTAATTTTTCATAAAAGTAGGCTTCTTTAACATGGGGATCTGAGGGATTAAACTTTTGGCCGGCAAAGGCCAGGCTTAATGGAGAAACGAGAATGCCCGCCTCACAGAGGGCGCATAAGCTTCCTTTGAGAAATTCTCGTCTGGTAGTTTGACCCATAGTGTTCCCTCCACACATTGAGTTTTGGCTCTCATTTTTCATTTTATCAGCCTGGTGAAGGATTTAGGAAAAAGGCTTATTAAATCAATAAAAATATTTTACCATAATCTAAGAGGTAAAAGAAGAGGTCGAATAAGAAAAAACAATGCTGATTAATTTTACCAGAACGATGGAAATCAGTACTCCCTGGATGCCGAATTTGGGAAGTAAAAGCAGGCTGGTAAACATGGTGCCACAGGAGGCCCCGGCCAGGTCCGCCAGATAAAGCCGCCCGGTAATTTTAGCTGCGGTGCCTTTTAATTGATGAGAGACGGCCACAAATTGCCAGCCCACAGCCATAGCTGAGCAGAAGGTAAGAAGGGGGATAATGCCATAGCGAATCACTGATAAGGTAATGATGCTTTGAGATTGTTTGCTGAAGACCGCTACGATAAATACCAGACCGGCTAAAAGGATGAGTGCAAAATCATGAAAACGAATTTGCCTCCATGGTTTCCCTCTCCATTTTCGTGCGCTGAATGCGCCGGCCAAAGATCCCATCATAAACAGGGTAACAAATAAAGAGATCCACAAGTATACATAACCAAAAAGAATTTGAAAGAGAATAATCAGGCAAAGTTCCAGGGAAATCCCGGCATACCCCGAAGTGAGGGTGACCAGGCGCATACTATCCCATTGAAAAGCCAGACCTGCAAAAAGGGCGATGAGAAAAAGGACCAGGGGAACCAACCACTTCATGCTTCCGGATTTTTTCAACCATAACTGTAATAGGTGTTGAAAAGCACGTGGAGAAAGGTCGGCATTGGGGGAATAATCTTTTTCTCCTACCAGCCGCTTAAGCTGGTCCATGCGAAGGGGATTGGTAATTCCCGGTAATTGATAATCTACCAGCCATTGGGTAGAAATTTTTCTTTTAGTCAGTTCTTTACCTATGTTCTCTTCATTCAGCAGTTTTTTTGAGGCTAGAAAGTAATGTATTTCCCCGGGGAAAAGAATAATATGAGGGAATACTTTTTTTAAAGCAGCATACACTGATCGGTTTAAGGCTAATCCTTCGGCCTCTAAGTAATTATCCGCTCCTGCCAGAGTGAAGAACAAAACCCCCTCAGGGCCCAAGATACTTTCAGTTTCGCGGAAAAATTCCAGAGTATAAAAGCGATTCAATTGAATGTTCCCGGGGTCCGGAAGGTCAACAATAAGGCAGTCATATCTGAGCCCTTGGTTTTTTGCCCTTTTGACAAACATTCTCCCATCCCCCACATGAGTGTGGATAATAGGTGAATGTAAAACCCTGTAGATTTTGCTGTCCATTTCCAGGATGGCCGGATCAAGTTCCACATAATCTACCCGACTGGGATTATGCTTGAGCATCTCACGAAGAGTGCCGAACACACCGCCGCTGATTAGCAGCACCTTGGCGTTTTGCTGCACTTGAGACAGGGGAATATGGGCGATGGCCTCAACCCCATAATCGTTGGTTGAAAAAAGAGGCAGGCCGTCAGAGAGAACATTGAGTTGTTGACCGCTTTGGGTTATGGTCAACTGAGAAAAGGGGGTATTTCTTTGAAGGAGGATCTTTTGGCCTGGGGTTCGCCAGGAAAGAGTGGACAGGTTAAGGGGAGATATGAACACCATGGCTAAGGCCAGGGTAAGAGGTATAAACCATAACTTGGGGAAACAGAGAATAAGGGCAGCCAGAAGGTTAGCCAGACCAATGACTATCAGGGTTTCCCAGTGGGAAAAAGCATACACAAAAACAAAACTGAAAAGAAGTCCCCCCAGGATATCTCCACTTAAATCAATGATGTAAACCATGGCCGGGGTATCTTTGGTTGACATGAGGCGGGCAATGAGAGGTATCATTGCCCCGGCGATGAGACCATAAGGGAATAACATGAGACTGCTCCCGATGATAACCGAGCCTATTCCCAGTAATTCTCCCCGCACCCACAGGAGGGGTAAGGCCCTAAAACCGGCTACCTGTATAAAGGGGAGGAAGGCAAGGAGCAGATGGCCAAAAAATAATATTTGTCGGCATTTTCCTCCTTTGGTGGTAAGGGTTCCCAAGTAAGCCCCGGAAGCCATGAAAAGGAGCCACATGCCCAGCACAATTCCAATTACCAATTCATTGCCGCCGAAAGTGGAAATGGCCTCTCGAATGAGCACTAATTGGGTTGCCACCGAAGAGATGCAGATGATAATCAGGGAAAAGAGTATTTTTTTCCTCAACATGCTCTTATTATATACTTTTAACTCATTATAATGTCTATGGATTTTCAAAAATTAAATTATTGCCCCGCCAAAATCCTCCCAAATATTGATTATATAGGGGGGACAGGTTTTTTTAAGACTGAGAGGAATAGATTTTTAGATATTAAATTTTATACTGTAGCGCAGGGCTTCAGCCCTGCAGGTTGGCAGGGCTGAAGCCCTGCGCTACTTTTGATTAAATATCGATTATATAATTATTTTTTTAAAAATCTATAGGCGATAAAAAAATTAGTGGGTGGTTTTTTTTAAAAACCACCCACCGACATTGCATGATGAGAGCCTCATTGTTTTCATCCCTCTGAACTGCTAAAAAGAGGCTTGTTGAAGTTGAGGAGTCCGAAAGAGTAAATGTAATTTAAGTCAAAAACTAATACCAGGGAGAAGTGGGGACGTAAGAATACCCCCATAATATTGCTTGGGGGGCAAATATAGAGCTATTAGCAAGTGGGCCGACTAGCCATGGAGATGAACCAGGCAGTGATGATACAAAACTAGAGGGTGAAGAAATATCTAATGTGGGTAAAAATAGACCATTGAGACCTCCTGCCGCTTCCCTATACCAGGGAGAAGTGGGGACATAAGAATATCCCCATAATATTGCCTGGGGGGCAAATATAGAGCTATTAGCAAGTGGGCCGACTAGCCATGGAGATGAACCAGGCAGTGATGATACAAAACTAGAGGGTGATGAAATATCTAATGTGGGTATATAATATTGAGCATAAATATCAGTAGAAACAAATAGTACAGCAACAAAAGCAAAAATCAACACAACACCTAATGGCTTTTTATTCTTCATTCAATGAAACCTCTCTATAAATAAAATTAAACTACTGGGGTTATATAACCTTACAACGACACTTGTTTCGTGAATCCTCGGTATTAAATAAATAACAAAATTTATCAAAATAAGGTAAACCCAATCACCTCAATGATTGAAAAAATAAATGGCGTTGTAGGGATAAAATAAAAGAGCCGTTTACTGGGTCAATTTATTTACTCTTTAACCACCACCTTTCTTTTTCGTATATTTTTTCCCGGCATTAGTTTTTATGAGGCAAATCTTGAATGGAAAATTTTTTTGCAGGGATTAGCGGAGAACAACCCACCCTTAATTTATTAATAAAAAGAAGATACACATTAACAAACAAAAAAACAAAAATTGTGAAATAGGTATTTGGGTTAATTATTTTGTGTAAAAACTGATGGGCATAAAATTATTATAAGGTACCATAAATATACGTTTACCAGAGTCAATTCATTACGGTATTAATTTATTAGCTTAGAGGGTAAAAATCTATAGCTTTACATATGATAAATTCGTAAGAAGTCGGATTGGTAAATATCACTCAGTAAAAACATATAGTTATGATGTCCCAATATGTTAAATTTCAATGCCATTAATTTAAGCTCCTTATAGTTATCCCTTCCCTAAAGGCAATAAAATTTATGATAGTATCGCCTCATTTTTTCCTGAATAGTAAATATGTTGCCGGTATAGTTTTATTATGTTTCCTGTCTAGGAGGCTGTCCGACAATTCATTAACCTTGTCATTTCGAGCGGAACGAGAAATCTTATCTTATTGAAAAGGGGAAACTTTTAGATTTTTTCCTTTGGTCGAAATGACATAAAAGGCCATTTTTAGACAGCCTCCTAGTGAACCACTGTTGAACCATTGCCAAAATGATAAATATCGGGAATAAATAATGCATTATGAGAAAAATAGCCGGCATTTAGTATTATGCGTTATAAGAAAATGCTTTAAAAAGTATGTAGTTTTACTACGAGAGCGGGGAAGATAGGTTGAGGTGAGATCATGCGAGAAAGAAAGTATTTTTTTTGTTTTTTAGTGCTCATGATGATAATGTTTTGTACTCATGGAGCGAGGGCTGCACATTTTCGATTTCCTTTTGGATTTACCAATAGAAGCGGTTATGAAAAAATTGTAAACACCTATAAAGAAAACCTGCGTGCAGAGGGGCTTTCCCCAGTCTCAGAAGATTCATTTCCTTTGGGTTTGTCTTTTTCTCCCTATATTCAATTTGATAATGGCTGCGGGATCGGATCAGGTTTCGGCCCTTTCATGATTATTTTAGGGGATGCAGATTTTATTGATATCCCAGCCAGATTGGAGTTGCGTTATACCTTTGTTCCTCAAGGCAATGTATCATCATATATCCGAACAGGAGTAAGTTACCACATAACCAGTGGGGATTATGTAAAGAGATCAAATATGGGGTTTTTCGGTGCTTTTGGGGTTGAACTTTTACGAAAGAAAAAGATGGGATTCGGGCTGGAGATATCCTATGACGGGGCTGAAGTAGAAATTGAAAAAAGATCATTCTCTGAGTACGGAAGTGTTGAAAAGATTGGACCCTCCAAGTATATGATGACAGTATATTGGGTTTTTCTTGGCTTTCAATCTTAATTGACTTTACCAATAGACCGCACCGGGGAAAAACAGTTTCTCGACCCAATTGAATTTTGATGGTTTCGCAAAAAGTCCTCAATGGGGATCTATATAGAATACAATTTGTTGAATCTATTTAACCCAAATTTTGCCGAATTGACTTTTTACGACTTTCTCAATCTCAGATTACGTAAATTCCTTTGAGATGTCCCCTAATAAGCCCCATATATTCGGTCCACAGGGATACTTTCGGGACCATTTAATTGATAGACCCGCAATTTTTCCTGATCGAGACGAACAGTATGTCCGGTGTACTTATTGAGGATTGCTTCAATTCTTTGGTTGGTCAATTCATCCGGGTTGACCCGGACAACCAACATTTGATTTTTTTCAGAACTACCCTGTTTATTTTTACTCGAAGGTAGATAAATTGCCCCAGTTGCAAAATCAACCGCAAAGGCGACCAAGCCAGGTATGACAAACAGAATAATGCCCACACCATTGAGAATGGCAATTGCCGGATCAATACGGCCAGATGCCTGGCCATGTCTTTCAGGATAAAGTAGCGTGCCGCAGGCCGCTATTTTGAGGGCCAAGAAAATAACCACAAGTGTAAGGGTTCTTTGAAGGTATCTTTTAATTAACTCCATATTCCGCTCCTTTTTAATGTAAATTTATAACTCAAACACCTCTTTGATGGCTGCTATTTTACAAAATCTAGACACAGAATTCAATGCCCTGTATAAGAAGACTGGAGAGACTTCTTGGGTAGGGTAAGCAATATACCGTCTTCAAGTCAATGAATAGAGGGGAGATTTTTTTTCATCTTAGTTGAATTTTTTCACTATCCGATACGATAATATTGTTAGGATTCCAGACAAGGCTACAATATTAAGATTCACATATCCTGATCATAAAGAATTTTTTTATTATTAATACATTCTTTGATCGCGGAAAAATTAAGATGAAAAATTTTCTCAAATCAAATTCAATTATAATAAGCGTTTCAATATTTTTAACACTGGTATTTACAGTAATCATAATCTTTCAGTTTAAATTGAATATTAAATTGACAGATCTTAACTCAAAATTTACTCATTTAGAAGCTGAGATTAAGGCCAATGAGACTCGTGTTAAAGAGATTAACAGGATTCAACAAATTGAAAAGATACAAGAAATAAAAAAGACAGAAGGGATGAAAAAAAAATTAGACGTAATTGAAAAAAAGGTTCAAATGGTATCTGATATCTTAAATGTTTTTAGCAAACTCAAATTAAATATTCAAATCACTTCAGATCCTAATGAATGGCAAATGGAATCCGACACTTTAACAGCAACGTATGTGATTCATAATTTGGGTAAATTGAGTTGTTTTATTGAAATGCCCAAAATGATAATTACAACGGAGAATGATACTGAAGGAAAGGAGCCGCTGGTTGAAGGAGTGGATTATATTTTTCAAAAAAGAGACTTCCCCATTTTAAAATTAGCTTCCAAAGAAAAAATACAATATAAAGAAATGATAATTTTCAATGGAAGGAGATTCTCCAAAACCTTCAATAATGTCTTTGATAAAATTTTAATAAAGGCTTTATTCCATGTAAGAACAAACCCCTCAATAATTTCCGCATTGCCTCTTTCTCTCAGGGAAATAATTAAGGAAGAGGGATTATCAGGTTTATTTGAATTAGATATAATTAAAGAACATTCTATTCTTCCGTCCCTTTTAAGACAGAGCCGCTGAATAAGCTTTCCATTATCATCATTCCATAAAAATAGGCTGCAACGTGAATTTTATGCTAAAATGTTACTGCTGTTGAGCGCAGGGATGTGCCCTAAAAAATATTGTTTCAAAATAAATGAGAATTTTTAAAAGAGAGTATTAGTAAAGGGATGGATTAATATAAATTTACTTTTCATCTTTCGCCTTAAAAAACAACCAGTTTTTTTCTTTAAAATTCAACAAGGTAAATTTTCCTTTAAGCTTGTTCCCGTGGATAATTGCAACAATCTTTTTTTCCTTCACACTCTCAGGCTCCCAATAGCCATTATCCCATATCTCAACCTTGCCTGCTCCATAACCCTCTTTAATTTCTCCCTCAAAATCCATATAATCAACAGAATGATCCTCTACTTCAACCGCCAATCTTTTAACTCCTTCTTCAGGGGAGGGTCCTTTGGGTATAGCCCATGATTTTGCAACTCCATCCAGCTCAAGGCGGAGATCATAATGGAGATGGGATGCATGATGCTTTTGTATGACGTACTTTAGTTTTTTCATAGTCGGAGATGCCTGAAATATGTAAAATATTTTATCACAAATCGGTTTATTGTATATCCTTTTTTTAGGTCATATATCTTTACAAGATCGTGAAGATAGCATTTCATTTCAGGAACTGCCTTATTAATGAAGATGCAAAAACAGAAAGGCCCTATAAGCTTATTTTTTCATTTTTAAAATCAATCTGAATTTTAATGATTTCCCGGGTCAATCTAAAAAAAGATGGTAGATCTTAAGACTATATGCCTGGATAACCAGGGGCAGACAGGCAATGGCTATGTTGAAAGCAGGCTGATGACACCAACCCAAATACTTAAAAAAAAGCAAACATTACAATAAAAAAATTAGCTTAAATAATACCAGTGATATTTTACGAGATTTTGTCAGACAGGGTATTGCTGTCTGTCTTAATAATGAAGATAGAGTGGGAAGAATTTATCAGCTTTCAAAGGGTGGCCAGCAGATTCGGGAGGACTTATTAAGGGAGTGAAAAAAATTTATATATTATAATCCTATTTATCGTACACAAATAAAAAGCCTATCTTAAATCCTTTTCCGGTGAAATGGTTATTGAGATAAGCTCACACTATTCATACCCCGGATGCTATCAGTCTGGCGATATCTCCCCCCAAGTCCCTCCATCATCATTAATCATTAAGGTGCTATTCTACTCTTGCCTCTATATTTTTACTTTAATACACAGTCAAGCATAATAAGAAATAATAGTAGTAATTTTTTGTAATTTATTATATTATTTATAAATAAATCTTTTGAATCGTTACACTACTAAATGCTAATAATCGAGATTACTAGGATTATTCTTGAAAATTATATTGAAGGATTAAACAAAAAAAAATATAAATATCGCCTGCTTTTCCGGACTTATAGTGAATAAATAAGTAATTATTAGGATCGGATCGACCACAAATATTTCTAGGAGATAGAAGCATGCTTGGCCTAAAATTAAGAGATGAATTCCTTGGGGCACACATGCCCGGCACAGCAATTTCTTTGCGGACTAGTGATGCGCAGGGTGCGGCACAAAAGGCCCCAGAACAAATGCTGACTATAACCTATCCTACTGCAGACGTTCAAACTGCACTTAAGGCAATCAGTGTAAAACGAAGCGGCCGTCCCATTGTCCTTATAGGTGACCGCGGCCGTGGGAAATCTCATATTATGGCCGTTATGCACCATGCGATTCAGTCTCCTGAAATTGTTGAATCCTGGCTGCATGGGTGGGGTGAAAAGCTGGAAAGCAATGAAATGAAAAGCCTTAAAATAGTGAAAGGCTTTGTTCCCATTTCAGAACCGGTTCACAATCATGAATATACATTGCTTTGGGAGCTTCTCTTTGATCGCCATCCAAAAGGGGAATACTATCGTGGAAAATTTGAGCAGATGGCGCAGTCTTATCCACCCCGCACTTTGCTCGAAAAAATGTTCAAGGATCAGCCAACCTGCCTTATCCTTGATGAGTTTCAGACCTGGTATACCGGTTTACCTGAAAAAGATCCCAAAACGGGCTATCATCTTCGTCAATGGGCGTACAATTTTATGCAAAACCTCTCTGAAATAGCCAAAGATCGACCTGAAATTCTTATCTTTGTCATATCAGTTTTGAACAATCAAAACGACGCGTTCCAGCAAATCCATCGCCAACAGCCGCTGCTGGTTGACTTCCGTGGACCAACCGCGAAGCAGGACCGGCAGCGTTTATTGCTGCATCGTCTTTTTATTAACCGGGATAATATCCCGGATAATGATATTTGCAATCTTGCCGGAATATATGCAGATGAACGTTTCCGCATCCTTCATGCAGACAAATCCGAAGCGGAGAAAAGCCGAATTCGTCAAGAAGTTTTCGATTGTTGGCCCTTTAGCCCGGAATTACTCGAATTGCTGGAAAATCATATCCTGTTTTCAGAGGCTGCGCAAGAGACACGAGATTTGATCCGCATTCTTGCACAGGTGTATCGCAGTCGCGGGGAGAATGTACCGCTGATAACCCCTGGAGATTTTTTCGTTGATGATGATTCTGACGAGGTCCAGTCACTTGTTGACTCCATAGCAGTCCAAGCAGGTCAGGAGAAATTGAGGCTCGTTGCTCAACAAAACCTGGCATCAGTCCGCGATGCAGGGATCACTAGCGACAATGCGCGCGAGCTTTTCAGCGCCATTTGGATACGTTCTATGTCGCCAGGCAGGAACGTTGGCGGCACACCGGCAGAGTTACATTTGGATATTACCCGTCAAAATCCGGTCGATGATAATGCTTTCCAGGCGGAAATCACACTCCTCATTGAAAACAGCGTTAATATTCATGGAGATGAAATTCCTGGCGGGCCTCTGTGGTTTAGCCTCCATGAGAACCCCCGCTCCAAAGTGCGCGCTTGTGCCAAAAACGACAAACTCTGGCAAGCGGGAGGTATGGCATCTGCGGGGCAAATTACTTACCCGGGGAAGGACATTGAGCATCTTCGCTACACGCTTCGTCATTTATTGGTGTCGGAAATACATCAACCTGCATCCCGTGTGATTATTCTTGGGCCCAATTGGAATCACGACCCTTGGAGTGAAGTTGATGAAGCTTATAAACCCCAAAAATGGGATCGCCCCATTCTTTTAGTTATTCCGGAACAGATTGAAGGCGGCAGTAGCGGCATTTACGCCTGCCTCGGTTCCTGGCTGGCCAAACATATACAAACTCGACGCAATACTGTTCGGTTTCTTCTATTGGTTCATAATGTACAAAGTCTTTATACTGATAGAGATCTTATATATTCAGCGCGATGCAGCTTCCTTTGCTCCGCCAGCGGATGGGGCACAGATGCAACCTATCGGTCACTCTATCAGGATTTCAATCGCCCTTTGCGACAGGCTTTAAAGACGCGCTTCAACCGTTTTGCTATTTTGCAGGAATGGGATTATCAACAACCTCAAAACTGTAAATTTGATATTGAAAAGATATCTGCCCAGGAAACAAAAATCCCGGCAAATGTGGAGGAAAAGATTCTCACCAATCTTTTTGATCAGACAGAGTTTAAAAAATTTGTCCTGCAGCGGGCTAAAGATGCCGATTTTATGAGCTCACTAATAGATGACCTTGTGGACCCGCCACCCCCCGATACTGGAAAGACGATCCCCTTCCTTGGAGAAACCAAAACCTATGAATTTATTCTGGATATTGCCGCCAAGGGCCATATAGTGCTTAATGTAAGTGGGACCTGGATTGGACGGCGTACACAGGATACATCAGATGATGAAGCATTACGCTATATCCGTTCCAAGGCATTTCGTACCGGCCAGGAAATGCGGCAAATTCAGCTTGGACTACCCGGTGCAGTTGGAGGAGGCACAATTACCGCCCCCAGTGCACCAGCTAATCCGCTTTTGACAACCCCCTCAGCAGGGAACCCGGAAACACCATCTTATCCGCCCACAGGAATACCTACAGGCGATGTGACAATCAATGAAGGCGGATCTCAAGCGGGCGATACCACAACCGGGCCTTCACCAGTCCCTCCCGTTCCTCCGTCTATGCCCCAAACGAAACGAGCTGAGGAGCCTGCGAGCGGCATTAATCTATCGGGCTGTTTCGAGAGCTGGGGCATTTCATCAGATAAAACCATTGACGCAGCAAAAATAGAGTTCAGCGGACTGTCAGCACAACAGATCAAACAAATTTTACAGCGCATACCATCATCCTTTAAAGCTACTATGGAAATCACCTACACAGAGGAAGACGAGCAATGAGTATTGACTGGACGTCCATTATTCTTGACACTCCCAGCCCGGCTGAAGCCTGGGCCCAAATTTTTTCAGCCCTCTTGAACCTCTCCTGTAATGGATCTTCGCCCGTGGCTTTACATGACCAGACGGTCGTTCCTGATCGGTTGCTCTCAGAGGCCGCCTGGCAATTATGGGATGCCTATCCTGAACAAGCCCTGCACACGTCAAAGGCGCTGAAGGAATGGTGCAGTGGAAATGTCCCTGCCGGCAGGGCATTGCTGATACTTGACGCCCTATCACTTCAAGAATTACCCTTACTTATAAGCGGTGCACAAGCACGAAATATCGACATAACCGAAATAAAAATAACCGGTTCTGAATGCCCCTCCACCACAGACCAATTTGCCAAGTCACTGGGCGCACCTTCCCGAAGCGCATTGTCAAATGACAAAAAACCGGGGACCTTTGCTCTTTTTCATGGCAATGCCTATACGGACATTGTCAGTCTACCTTTTGAAGATTGTTGTGTACCCTCTACACCCAATATAGTAATTTGGCATACCTGGATGGACGATCTTATTCACTTGCAGCATAAATTGCCTGCACAGATCGCCAAAAATGCCTCCACTGTTCTTCAGGGAGATGGGTTCTGGAGTTTTATCAACAAACTGCGGCAGGGACGGAGGCTTGTGATCACTTCTGACCACGGGTATGCAATAAGCAAACTCTTTTCTTCTGAAGTGACCGATCCTGAGGCAGTGGATATTTTGAGGAAAACTTTTGGCGCTTCTCGCAATAAACCGGCTACAGAAAAATGGCGAAAAAGGTTTATGCCGCCCATTGTCATGGCCCATAACAATCAGCATATGATCATGGGTCAATGGAAATGGAAAGTCCAGGGCGGATTCCCACACATCTGTCATGGAGGAATGAGCCTTTTAGAAGCAGCCGTGCCATATATGGAGCTGCCGGCCTTATGAATAAAAAGCTGAAAGCTATACCTTTAACCCTTTTTGGAAATACTGAAGATACAGAGACTCCACAGGAGAAAAAGAAAACTACTAAGGCCAAGGCAGGGGAAAACGATCAATTTTTTCCTGAAAAACTCGGTAAGGCAGTGCGCTTGCCAGTGCCGGATTTTAGTGACCCCAGTCGTAACCCTACCTGCCTGGAAGTGGATTTTCCCATAGCACAGATCAATGCACTCTCCAATCTTGAAGGGAATGCCGGAAAACCAATTTATCAGATGTCCAAATGGTGGGCCCGGCGGAGGTCAAGTGTATTTCGCAGTATGCTGATTGCAGCGGCCACAGAAGCGCCGGAGGATCATTCCGAGGCCGCTAAAAAAGTATGGGACCACTATTACTGCAATCATCAAAAAGCAGCTTCATTTAAAAAATTGAAAGTTTTGGATTGCTTTATGGGGGGCGGTACCACAATGGTGGAAGGCTCTCGTTTGGGAATGCAGATGACCGGCGTTGATCTAAATCCTGTGGCCTGGTTTATCGTTAAAAACGAGCTTGCCTGCAGCGATCCGAAGCAAGTACAGGCGCTCTTCGACTACATTGAAGCTCAAGTCAAACCACAAATCCAGCCTTTCTACACCACCACCTGCCCTCGTGGCCATAAAGGGCGTTGGATTGATGTACAGTCCGGCCACGAAGTTGACATTGATCCTATTGACCTTATGCCGGAAACCCGTAATCGTTACCGATGGGAAGGACCTGAAATTATTTACACTTTTTGGGCTAAGCACGGGCCATGTCAAAACAAGGGATGTGGCCATCGTACACCGATTTTCCGCACACCGGTAATAGCTGAAAAGAAGCTTTCCACATACTATATTGAGCTTATCTGCCCGAATTGCGGGCAAACTTTCCATGCCGAGTTGGGGGAAACCAGGATGGCGCCTGGCGTCGAACGTATAGTGCTGGAGGGAGAACCGGCCTTTACTGAGACGGCGCAAGATTTTGCCCAACTTCTTAAAGACTATGATAAGGGCAAGTCGGAGGACACAATCGAGCGTATGTGGGCACTGAAGGAAAGAGTAAACGAAGAACCTGGGCTGTGTTGCCCGAGATGTAGTGCTTTCGCCGGTAAGCGGCTGGTGAATGTGTTGGAGGAGCACGCTCATCCATATACAAGGGTGTCGCAACGAAAAAAGAAGGACTTTGGTATAGAAAGAAAAAAAATACAAATGTATCTTTTGATCCACCCTGAATGGCTGAAAGGCGCTTCGGGATTTAACAATGATAAGGAGTTGGGTGGATGGGCAGGCGCGTCAGCAAAAGAAACAGCGCCATGGCATGAGCGGCGGATGGAGAATCTTGCCCTTCTTGAAGTACGTGGGCAATCATTACCAGGAGAAGTGCATTTGAAGGGTGGAGAAATTTTTAATAATACACAGGGAACTGTTTTTAAAGATGCTCATTTCACCTGTGGACACTGCGGCCGCGAAAACAAGACACTCCATGCTGTGAAAACTACAGGCCACACTGCCCCAGTAGCTGCGTATGCTTTACAATGTCATTGCCCGATATGTGCGTCTCAAGGATATAATTATGGGGGGAGATACTTCAAGGCCCTCGATATTGATGATATCAAACTGCTCAATACATCCGAGTCCGAATGGGAGAGAAGAAGTATTACTGATTTGAAAGGCTACTGGCCTGAACAAAAAATTCAATATTCACACATGACCCATGAGCGCAATCCACTGCCTGATCATGGTTATACTCATTGGTGGATGTTATTTAATTCACGCCAACTTTTTGTGCATGCCCGATTGCTCAAGGCCATAACTGAAGCGACAGAAAATTCTTGGCTGTTGGATATAAAAGAACAAGCCCTTGGAACATTTCAACAGTACCTGCGAAACCAAAACATGTTCTGTTTTTATCAGCACCTCAGAGATCACATCATTCCGCACATGTCAAATGCCAATTTTAATCCCAAAGCCCAACCCTGTGAGAACAATGTGTTTCACGCATCTGGACAAGGGAATTGGGCCTCATCTAAAGATAAAGTTATTGAAGGCCTTAGATGGGCGAGGGAGCCTTGGGAAGGGATAGTTCTTCCAGAAGGAAGTAAGTCAAAAAGTATAAGACAAAAAATTGATGGCCAATTAATCCCAGGAGTAGATTTATATTGTGGCTCCGCCAGCGACCTCTCGCTACTCGGCAGACAGGCCCATGATTTGATAATCACCGATCCCCCATTCGGTAATAACCTTTTCTATGCTGATCTGGCAGATTTCTTTTACGTCTGGCTGCGGATTCCCTTACAGAAATGGTATGCTGAGTTGCCTGAGCAACAGTATTTCCTGCCTGATCGGACTTCACATAGTATTGAGGCGATTGACAATTCGGTCGAACATCCCGACGTGCGGGAGGAGTATGAAAAGGCACAGTTCATCACGATGAAGCACCTCAAGCAGATTCGCGATATAGCTGGTGATTACGCCTTGTAGGAAAAAGACCCAAACCCCCTCTATCGGCCTGCACCATCATCAGAGTTTTACTCCCAAATCTTAACTGCCTGCTGGGCTGAGGCTGGCAGTATACTTAAGGATGGCGGCATCATGGCCTTCACTTTTCACCATAGTGAGGATACACCATGGATCGATGTACTAAAGGCGCTATTCGATGCCGGTTATTTACTTGTGGCTACCTATCCCATACGCAGTGACGAATCAAGAGGGGAAAAAGCATCATTCGGCTCTAAAAAAATCGAATACGACATCATTCATGTCTGCCGAAAGCGCCTGGAAGATCCACAACCAGTGGCCTGGGCAAGGATGCGTCGCTGGGTAAAATCCGAAGCACAACAACTCAAGGAACTGCTGGAGCATACCCATGGCAAATAACTCCCCGAATCTGATCTGCGTGTAATTCTACGCGGCAAATGCCTTGAGTTTTACAGCCGCCATTACGGACAAGTTTACACTGGTGACGGGCAGGTGCTGGATGTACGCGATGCTCTACTTGGCATCAACCAACTTTTAGACGATCTGCTTGAAGATGCCTCCATCGCAGATGGACTGCGGCCTCCTGATATAGCCGAGCCGGCTACAAGACTTTATCTACGCATTTTTCGAAATCGCCAGGAAATACCTCGCGATGAATTGCATAAGACCTTGCGCGGCACGGGCATTAGTCAAGGGGACCTGGAAGCACGCGGTTGGATTAACCAGGCTGGCAGGGTAGTTCATGTAATGCCGATTCATGAGCGGTTCGCCTACTTCACCGAGCGGGGCCGCAACCGAAAAGTCATTAAGGCAGATCTTGACCAGGCGCATTTCCTAATTGGCGCGGCCTTCCAGGGGACGGGCGTCAAGATAGAAACCGAACTAAACAATCCCCATTTCAGGATAAAAAAATCAGTGGACGAGATCCTGAAGTGGTATACAGAGATGGGCGATTTAGATTCAACCCGCGCGGCAGCAAAAACTGCGCTGCAGTTGGTCGAGCACTGACGTAACCGAAAAGTCCGGCCGGGTGCAGTTCAGATGACCTTGTTTGACCATTTGGAGGAGGATGAGTAATGGATACGATCTCAAGTACCATATGGCAGCGCAAAGGCTCTTGTATTGTGTTTGACCGCGAGAGCCTGGGCACCTTCATTGCTGGAGGCGCTTTAGTATCCCTTCGAGAAGCCCTTGGTTGGATGAAGAGGCTTCCGTCTATGCCGCCTGTGCCAGGACATTCTATCCTGATTTCAGGTTTGGAAACAATGATCGAAACTCTTTCCCCCGCTGATGCAGAAGAATTCCTCATCCATCGAATTCGGCCTCTCTTGATTACGTTACAAAGCAGTTGGCCTGCCTTTGGTGTGGTCTTTGGTTTTTCGTCCCATGAGAAGGCCTTTGAAGAAACCTCCCTTGAAGAATCTGTGCTTTTTCGCCGCCGTGACCAAAAAACTGTGCGGCTTTCTGATGGTCTCTGGGATGGCACCGCTACAGTAAATATGAAGCAAGTGATACGCCTGGGTGATAAACCAGGGGAAGAGATGCTGGTTGGGTACCATGTCGCGCGAATTTCTTAAAATTCACGCTGGTTTAAAGTTTATTCATTTCGAGAATGTGGTTGTGATGGTGGTGAACCTTGCCTAATATGAATTGACATAGCTATTAATTATTCGATATACTTTATTTTAGTTAGAAGAGAGAGAATAAGTCTATGCAAAAAAAACGATCGGATATTTCATCTTTTGCCTCTGCGGGACGCACCATAGAGCCTATTGATTGCTTAACAGCATTAGTAGTTGGTTTCCATTATAAACGGCCGCGCTATACAATAGCTAATTTTTTCAATGAAATCCTTGATCAGATGCAGGATTTACCTGATTTTGATGTCCATTCACTTCATGACCATGAATTGATTATGAAAGTGAACCAAATAAAGGTTGCCCTTGGCCATCAAAGCCTGATAATTAATTCTCCTTTTGTCTTCACTGAAAAATTGAATAATTTTATAAAACAAGATTTCAAAGGCGGAAAGGTGCCCCTTCCAAATATCTATGGTCCGCGATTCTCTTTTGAAGAACCGATAAGGATCTTAAAGGAAGGGCCTAAGAAATTTCGGGAAAATTTTTTAACTGAATGCATCGAAATTACAAAATTATTAGATAAAATAGTCATGGGGCTTCCGGCATTTAGGTATACCGGTTTCATGGAATACTATGCAATTCCTTTGAATCATGTGGTTTGGGATATCTTGGAAAAATTTAACAAAGAAGCACATATTCTTGATGGGCAAAATGCTGAAAAGAAGTCGGTTAACCGCTACTATTTTCCAAAAACAGATAAATTTGATGAGAGATGTTTTATCTTTCATTTGCTTAAGCAAAATACTCATAATATCCCCGAAGCTGTATTGGCCGGGGCAAGTTTTGATTTTCAGTTCATACCTAATTCACAGGAGACGAAAAGTCTTGAGGGTTATGGAGGAGCAGAAAATCTTATTAAATCACTATCAATTGGTATAGGTAAGATGCTGAAAAAATCTAAGTTTTTAAGCTTTTCAGTAAAGGATTAAAAATGGTAATCGGAGCAGAAGCAAAGACAATTGTTGGGATTTTACAAGATGAGGAATTAACAGACAAACAGCAATATTTTTCATCATCCTTAACTACTGAAACAGATGAATCAAGTAGATTATCTGGATTTATAAAAGCTGCGGCGGTTTCGTTTGCATCTTTAAAAATTGCTTTTTCCCCGGCAAATGCTTTATCTACTGACCAAATCGAAAGAAAACCTGCCATAATTAACCAGCAAGCTGAAGACTATGTCCAGGAAGAATCAACCGCCCGTCAAATAGCCTTGATTCGTGAGCATTATGAAAAAACCCTATTTAGTTATCCCGGCCTGATCGTTGACGTGCAAAAAAGTGCTTCCGGAGACCCTATTTTGGCAACTGTGCTGGTATCCATTGACGGGAAAGAGCATTCAATTCAACGGGCTATCCGGCAAATCGGGTTTGAGGTTGAGCCAAACATGCGAGTAATTGTTGATGGTATTGAAAGGGGAGGGATGAAGAAGCTTACTTTTCGAATTCCGGAACCAGTTGAACTCGACCAAGAAGAACTGGCGATTATCAGAGATCTTTAAATGTTTTCAATTCATATATTCAATGTAGGCCATGGCGATTCAATAATCCTTGAGACAAAAATAGCTAAAAAATCCTATTACTCAATTATTGATTGTAAAAAAGTAGGCCTAAAAACACCAATTGTCGAATTTTTAAAAAAAAAGAAGATAAAAAACATACATAGTCTTTTTCTCACCCACTTCCATTCAGATCATTGTTCCGGTCTTCCTCAATTACTAGATTATCTAATCGAAAATAAGGGTACCCTGGAATTTTTCATTTCACCATATCTGCCGCATGAATTAGACTTAAAAGAACACCTTTGGAGTGTTTTATACGATGATTCCAATCGCATACAGCGTAAAGAAATTATAAAGGCCATAGGTGCCATTCAAAAGCTCTCTTCCATTACACATGATAATAAAAAGGTACTATCAGTTCATATTCTCTATGAAGGAAACAATACGCCAAGTGCCTGGCAATCTCATCTTCATCCCGGCCTTTTATTTGCTCCTGTGAATCCAAATCCGGAAGAGGCAATACAATATTTACGCACGGTGATTAAAGAAGCCGAGCTGGGGGGCAAAGCGATAAATTCCCTGAGCCATACTTTTATGTTCCAATACAACAGAGGCGCTAACATCTCTATTGCTGCTTTTACAGGTGATTTAGAAGGCAGGGCTTGGAGGGCCGTCAAAAACCGCTGCTTAGATATTACACAAAATGCTATAAAGGACAAACTGCGTTTTTTGAAAATTCCTCATCATGGGGCGCTTAATCCGAGTATGGCGCAGAACTTAGCTGCCATGATAAATTCGAAAACACGATTTGTGGCTTCCATAAGTTGCGGCCCCGCAAAAAGCCAACACCCCCACGAAAACACATTAAAATTTATTAAAAATCAGTTCCCTTTATGTGAAATTGCCTGTACTAATATTACCTCGCATTGCCATACCAAAGGACTTCCATCCATACCACAGGACATACTGCAACAAACTGAAAAGGATATTGATTTTATGGAATGCGCTATGTCTGGACAACCTTTCGATCCCCAATCAAGTCAACCAGGTGCTTGTGCAGGAGACCATATTTTCAGTATATCGGGCAATGAGTATACATTGAATCGCTCAACAGGGCTGCCATGCGCTTTATAAAAGCCAAAGCACTATTCAATTAAAAAATGAATTAAATCCGGGGGAGTATACTCTTGTTACGAGTTAGACACGTTAGTAATTCTCTATAAAAAAATTTCACAGGCCCCGCCAGTCCTGTGAGAAAAAAACTAAAGAAAGAAATATTGGTTGGATAATATGGCGAATTTTCCCGAAATTCTGGCTGGCATGAAAGTGATTCATTCCGAGCTTGGAGAAGGTGTAGTGGTCGGGCGGGAGGCGTCCGGTTATATCGCTGTTTTTTTTCGCTCTCTTGGTGAAAGACAGGTCCCCGCTACGACTCTTTCCCCGGCAGCGGATCGCTTCGATAAAATTATCGGCAGCATGTCTCCTGTTACTCAGGCAGGTATTGAACAGCTTTGGCTTGCTGTAGAAGCCGAAGAAATTCCCCTCATGGAAAGCGCAGCCAGGCTCACCTCGGCTAAGGTAGACTTGTTGCCACATCAAGTGGTACTGGTACATCGCATTGCCAATGCACGCCCTAAACGATTTCTCATTGCCGACGAAGTAGGTTTGGGCAAGACTATTGAAACGGCGCTTATCCTGCGGGAGTTGGCTTCCCGTGGGGAATTACAGCGGGCAATGATGGTAGTCCCTGCCAGTCTCGTGGAAAACTGGCGTCGGGAAATGAATGATGTCTTCAATCTTGACTTCGAGGTGTTTGGCAGTGAAGGTGATGTAACAGACAGGAAAACCAATGCTTTTGCCAAGCATAATCGCCTGATCGCTTCCATAGATACCCTCAAACGCCGTACCCGGCTAAAAAAAATACTGGAAGCCCCTCCCTGGGATCTGGTTGTTTTTGACGAGGCACACCACCTAAGTGTATATCGCAACGGCAACCATATTAAAAAGACTGAAAACTTTAAACTGGCTGAGGCGCTTAGGGATCATTGCCGGAACATCCTCTTATTGTCGGCAACCCCTCATCAGGGAGATCATTTCCGTTTCTGGATGTTAATTCGTCTTCTAAACTCAGAGCTATTCGAAAATGATCAGGATATGGTGCACAATCGCCATCGTCTAAATGCAGTGGTGCTCCGGCGCACCAAAGCGGATGCCTGCACTCCGGATGGGAATCCTCTTTTTGCCCGGCGAATGGTCCATACTGAAGCATTTAGTCTTTCAGAGAAAGAGAAGGAGTTTTACCATGCTCTGCTCGATTATTTGCGCGATGGTTACAACCTAGCAGCTCAACAAGGTAACAAGGGACGTGCGCTGGGATTTGTAATGACTATTTTTCAAAAAATTGCAGCCAGCAGCTTTGCAGCCATCCATTCTACACTCCAACGTCGACTGCTCATGCTAACCATACAGGAGGCTATCGAGCGGAATGATTTGCTCGATGTAGACGGCCGCAACCATGCTTTGGAGGAAGCACGGCAGATTATTCATCAAATTTACACCCTGCCCTTTGATACTGTAGGTAAAGCACAGGCCGAGCAAGTTCTTGCTGAGGCAAAAGTAAAGCTTCTCAAAAAACGCCAGGAAGCCATGGCTTTTATAAAAACAGCAGAAAGTTATTCTGATACAGAACTTGCAGCCGCAGGGGAGGAGGAATCTGCCGCTATGCTGGTGGCTATGGCCCTGCCGAAAGAACGGCTTCGAATACAGGAAGTGTTGGCGCGACTTCCCGATGGGGTAGAAACAAAAACTGCTGTCCTTATCGATGCCTTGAATCAAATATGGCAACAGAATTCCGGTGAGAAAGTCGTGATTTTCGTCACTTACTTAGGTACTATGAAAAATATAAAAAAGCACATGGAGAAGGCTTTTCCCAACAGGGGCATTGATGTACTAAAAGGCGGTGACCATGGAGCAAAGACTGCTGTTCAAAAAAGATTTAGAAGCAAAGACGGCCCACAGGTGCTGGTCTGTACAGCAGCAGGGCGTGAAGGCATTAACCTGCAATTTGCCCGCATTCTCTTCAATTATGATTTGCCGTGGAATCCCATGGATTTGGAGCAGCGTATTGGCCGCATCCATCGATATGGGCAGCAATCCACAGCCCAAGTATATAATCTGGTAGCAGCAGATACCATCGAAGGACAGATATTTCTCCTGCTGGAGGAGAAGCTCATCGATATTGCACGCACATTGGGGAAGATAGATGAGAAGGGCCAGGTGGCTGAAGATTTGCGAGCACAGGTCCTTGGCCAGCTTAGCAGCAGCCTTAGTTATGATCGGCTTTATCAGGATGCCCTTGATGACCCAACTTTAAAGCGTACCCGGCAGGAACTCGAAGTAGCTATGTCCAATGCCGACCTGGCAAGACAGGTGGTTTTCGAATTGTTCCAAGACCTCGACCGTTTCAATCTCGGGGATTATCAAAAATTCGATGATGAGGGTCAAGGCATGCAGCGGTTGATCGCCTTCTTGTCACGTGCAGCTAGGCTTTCTGGACAGGATTTTCACAAAGAAGACGAAACGCTATGGTGCTTATTCCAAGACGGCCAATCACCAATCCAATTCACATCAGATCGTAACCTTGCACTCCAGGAAGAAAGGCTCGAATTGCTGGGGCTTGAACACCCGGTCATCAGATCCTTTATGCAGCAATACCTTGCTTTGGACGACTCCATGCGCGCATTAATCGGGACGGTAAAGAGTATCCCCCAAAGTGGCCTACTGACAGTTTGGAAAATCCATACTAATACTAAAGATGGACAAACAAGTCAACATATTGTCCGGATCGGTATTTCAACAGGTGGAGCCCGCGCACCTTGGCTTGAGGTGCTGAAGGAAGAACTGTTGACACTGATCCCCCTTTCAACAGAAAGTGGAGTTGATTGGCCGTCTTTCGCATCACAAAACAAGTCGCGTATTCACGAACTCCTTCATCGGGAACTTGTTTATACAGGAATCATCAATGAAGAGATGTCTTATTCGGCAACCTTCTTAGCAGTATTTGGCATTGAAAAAGAGGGATAATAAAGGTTGCTGAAAAAGGAACAAGTTTTAAAGCAAATAGCAGAAAGAGTGAAATTGTAGTTAGGATATTTATGCCATATTCAATTTGAGTACGAAAATTACCATTATCATGCACAGATATGATCTCTCCAGAGGGAGAGAGATATTGACTCTATGCAGTCCAAAAGGCTATGGCCGGCGTTATCCGAAGAAGGAGAAAAAATTCGGTCAGGCGCGTTTTTCAGAATGATTTCAGGTTAAGCCTTGCTGTGATTGGCAAGGCCATCGACTGTTCCAGGCGATTAGTGGATTTTTATATTGTAGATCTTAAAGCGGCAACTGAAATGGAATTGGATCTCAAGTTATTCCGCATGCACCTTCTTGGGATTCCTCAGGTGAGGATTGCCAAGCGATTGGGCGCCCGCCAAAAGATAATATCGAGCCATCTAGTAAAAATGGAAACGTTTCCATTTTTACTAGATGCTGGTTTATCAAGAGGTTATACTGTTTTGCAGGTTGCAGAAAAGCACTGATGGACGGAACCGATGGTGTGGTCAATAGCTTTACGGGGCAAAAATGACCTTGAGCGCTTTTTTGCTTTGCTTCGGCAACATACCAAAAATACAACAACACTTGCCTTTATCAATGCTGACTGGCGGGATTTTTAGAATAAATCCGCTGCTCGTGAAATTACTGAAAATTCTATTCTTGTGGACGAATATCTCAAGCTTTTGGAGAGAACCGGATGGCTGCGCACCCATATTATTCAGTCGCCTTTGGCATCGGAGCGGTTTGAGGCAGGAGTTGTCAGCGCCATGCAAAAGAAGGAGATCCTGGGGTAACAGCCGGTATGTGATAATTTTAAAATTGGGGATTCAGAAAGGGATTAGGTTGCGATAGGGTTAATGTTTTCAAAATCTGGTTTGTTCAGATGGCTAAGCTCCCAATTGGTGACAGGGAGGATTAAAGCATTATTATGAAGAATTGTTGCCTGGCAAATTTAAGGGTATGCTGCCAGTACAACAGGCAATAGATTTATGATATATTGAATGAGTCATATTAAAAAAGGGTGATAAACTCACTGATAAAATCTGATAGCTATCAAATGGCCAACAGGGAGATTTTTATGGATTACTCCATGATTTTAAAGGAATTGAATAAAGCCTCGTTGTTTGATTTATATAGAATACAGGTAGCCATAGATCAACAATTGGATAATCCTGCACGCATCAAGGAAGTAAAAAGGCTTATAAAACCTGGGATGGAAATCAGCTATTTTGATTCAACAGAAAACAGGCTGATTGATGCAACAGTCATAAGCTTACGGCAGTCACGCCTTTTAGTTGAGAATAAACATGACGGAAAACGGTGGACTATAAACTTTTATATGGTGAACCTGGACAGAGTTGAAACAGATATTTCAACTCATCAGGTAATCGACCGTACCCAATTAAAAGTGGGTGATTCTGTTGGTTTTTATAATAGAGAGAATAAAGAAACATACGGTAAAGTAATAAAATTAAACCAGAAAACAGCTACTGTTTTTGTAAGCGGTGGTTCGAAATGGCGGGTCTCTTACCAATTATTGTTTAAGCTTATTGATATTGAAAAATCTAACACTTTACTTCAATCTAACACTTTACTTAAAAATGGTGGATAACTTTGAAATAATTGAAACAAAAATTGAGGATAAAGCTACTTTTGTCTGGATATCAGTTATGAGAATATTTTTGAAGGTCTATAGGCAAAATAATTTTTAAAATTATGGACCAAAATAAGTTATGTATTTATGAATATGAACTTCCCGGTGGCTGGCAGGTATTGGCCGGGAAAACAGATCAAGATAATGATTATTTAAGCCTTAAATTAGCCCACCCTAATGATTGGTGGTTTCATATTCGCGGAATGCCTGGCAGCCACATTATCCTGCGCACTCAATCTAATGAAACTCCTGATCGTGAAACACTTAAACGCGCTGCCGCCATTGCAGCTTATCACAGCAAGGCCAGGGCCGGCGGTGTTGTAGCCGTATCTTGCACAAAGGCTCAAAACGTCTCTAAACCTCGAGGAGCAGAGCAGGGTACGGTCAGCATTCGCAAAGAAACAGTCATTAAAGTACGTCCCGGATTGCCTGAAGACAATAATATAAAGTAAACATATTTCTTAATCGGAAATTTTTTCACACCGAAACACCAATATGCACTTCCTCCAATTTCAATAAGTAATGTATATTATTCATGCCATGTGGACGATTATCTCAAGATTTTGGATACTTTTTTATTGATGTACTCAAATTAGTATTATGGTGACCTTTTTAGCTTATTCATATTAAGAGCTCTCCCTGTTTTTTCTGACGATGTAGATAGGGAATTTTGAAGAGAGAGTATATAGGAAAATGGCATGATTGATCATGGCGAGCCCAAAGAGTGGATAAGGCTTTGTAGTGAACTTGATAGATTTGAGGGCCGTTTTCTTGTATGCGTACTGGGAGCGAGTGATACGGGGAAATCTTCACTTTGTCGCTATTTAGCGTCACATTTTCGGCAGCAAGACTGTCGAGTGGCTTTAGTTGATGCGGATTTAGGCCAATCTACCCTGGGGCCACCCGCGACTGTGGGTATGAAGGTTTTTTCTTTGTTGAAGGGGAAAGATGACCCTTCATTTTTACGTTTTGTCGGTTACATATCGCCGGTCGGGCATCTGTTGCAGACACTGGTGGCGATTAGGGTCCTGATTGACAGGGCTGTAGAGCAAGGCGTGGAGGGGATTATTCTTGATACTTCCGGTTTTCTCTTTGGAAAAGTGGCCTTGGAGTTTAAATTTCAGAAAATTGAGTTGGTAAACCCAACCCATCTCATTGCCCTGGAGCGTGGCAGGGAATTAGAGGCGCTGTTGAAAAATTTTTCTCATCGCAGGTCACTTTCTCTTTGTCGTTTTTTGGTGCCGGAATTTGTTCAGGTAAAGTCCAGGGAGCAGCGCAGGCAATATAGAAAAGAGAGATTCCGGAATTATTTTCAGGAGGCAAGAGTTGTCAATTTTAATTTCCGGGGGATAGGACTTCACGGCCATCTGCCGAATTTCCAAAATCTGCGGGATTGGCAAGATCTGCTGGTGGGATTTTGTGATGATAGGAATGATACCCTGGCCCTGGGAATTATCAAGAATGTTGATCTGAGGCAAAAGGAATTTTCCTGTCTGACGTCACTTCAACACTGGCAAAAGGTTCGATCTATTCAATTCGGCTCTCTGTATCTTGATCAAAGCGGTCGAGAATTTTTTCGAAAAGTATAATTTATATTTTCAGCAAAGAGGATTAGTATCTTTCCCAAGATTACTCTATAATTTTCAATAAATTTCTTGACGATGTCCAGTTTTCAACACAAGGATGATAAGTCGGTTAGGTATCTTTCGATTATCTTCCGATTTTTTGAAGATACCTTCCGACAGTTTTCCCTGAACAAGGGCTTTCACTATGGAGAAGACTGACGTGCCTCTTCAAGAAATTCATTATCCAAGGTGAACGATGCTGCAGATGTTCCAAAATCATGATATAAATACCTATTAACATTATGTGTCTTTCTATTAACATTATGTGTCATTTCTAAAATTTTATTTACTCGAGGGAATTATGCACAATACCAGCAAAATTGATCTAAAGCTTACTGAACTGGAGAAGGAGTTAGCCGGGCTAGATGCTAAACGTGTAATAATTCTTGATGAGATTAAAAAATTAAAACGCGAAAAGGAACTGATCAATCGATCTTCTTTTGAATCATCAAACTTCACAGATGATCCACTGCAAGCAGATTACTCATCTCTTGATCAAAAGGTAGCATTATTTCGAAACCTCTTCAGGTGACGAGAAGATGTTTATCCCAAGAGATTTGAAAGCCTGAAAACAGGTAAGAGCGGTTATCAGCCTGTTTGCGGCAATGAATGGCTGAAGGGAAGATGCAGGAAACCAAAAATTAGATGCGGCGATTGCGGACATCGTAAATTCTTTCCCATTACTGACGAGGTGATAAGAAATCATCTTCTCGGAACTAATCCGAAGGTTAGATCTTCCAAAGAATTTGTGATTGGCGTGTATCCATTGTTGCCCGATGAAACGTGTTGGTTTCTGGCTGCAGATTTTGACAAAACAACATGGTTAGAGGATGTATCGGCATTTCTTCAGGTATGTAAATCATACAATGTGCCGGCGGTTTTAGAACGTTCCAGGTCCGGTAATGGTGGGCATGTGTGGATTTTTTTCTCAGAACCAGTGTCTGCTATCCTGTCCAGAAAAATGGGCGCTTTCATCTTAACAGAAGCTATGGAACTTCGACCTGAGATCGGCTTTGAATCCTACGACCGCTTTTTCCCGAATCAGGATACAATGCCTAAAGGAGGCTTTGGAAATCTCATTGCTCTTCCTTTGCAGAAAAGGCCCAGCGAAAAAGGTAACAGCCTTTTTCTGAATGAAAAATTTATTCCCCATCAAGACCAATGGGCTTTTTTATCATCAATTCGTCGCATGAGTCCTCATGAAGTAAAGCATATTGTTGATGAAGCAGTGCATAGGGGGCGTGTGATTGGTGTGAGAATGGTCGTCACCGATGAAGAAGATAATGAACCCTGGGCGGCAACTCCTTCAGGACGAAGGGAAGAGCCTCCCCTTTCGGGTCCTTTGCCAAAGCAAATTGAGTTAATTTTGGGGAATCAGATTTACATAACTAAAGAAGAACTTGCGCCTGCTTTGCGAAATCGGCTAATCAGTGTGGCAGCTTTTCAAAATCCGGAATTTTATAAAGCCCAGGCCATGCGTCTTTCAACCTATAATAAGCCCCGGATTATTAGCTGTTGTGAAGATTTCAGCAAATATATAGGAATACCGCGGGGTTGTCTGGATGAAGTGGGAGAACTTTTCCATTCTCTTAATATAAAAACTAAAATCATTGATAAAAGATTTCCCGGGACTCCTATAAGCTTTACATTCCAGGGCACACTCAGGGAAGAACAACAACCGGCAGTTCAAGCCATGTTAAGGCATGATACAGGTGTGCTGTCAGCAACTACCGCCTTTGGGAAAACAGTAATTGCCGCTTACCTCATTGCCAAGCGCAAGGTAAATACACTTGTATTGGTTCATAGGAGACAATTGCTTGATCAATGGGTTGCCCGGCTTAGTACCTTTTTAGGGCTCGATCCAAAAGATATTGGCCAGATAGGAGGAGGAAAACGCAACGTATTGAAAACGATTGATGTAGCCCTCATTCAGAGCCTTAGTAAAAAAGGTGTGGTAGATGACCTGGTTGGAGAATATGGGCATTTAGTCGTAGATGAGTGTCACCATATCTCAGCCAGAAGTTTTGAAATAGTTGCCAGACAGTGCAAGGCGCGGTATGTGACGGGCTTGTCTGCAACTGTCGTTCGAAAGGATGGCCACCATCCGATCATCTTTATGCAATGCGGCCAGGTAAGATATCGGGTTGATGATCGAAAGCAGGCTTCAGCAAGGCCCTTTCAGCACAGAGTAATTACCCGGAAAACAGCCTTTCACCTGCCTGTGGCGCTCATGAAAAAAATGAATGCGACCATTCAAGAGGTCTACGCAGCATTGATTTGTGATAAGGGTCGAAACAATATGATTGTTGAAGATGTGTTAGAGGCTGTCAGGGCAAAGCGTTCACCTGTTTTGCTCACGGAGCGCATAAAGCATCTGCATTTATTAGCAGAGCTTCTTTCCCCCCATATCCATAATGTTATTATACTCAAAGGAGGGATGGGACAAAAGGAAAGACGGCTTTTATCGGAAAAGATTGCCAATATTAAAGACAAAGAAGAAAGAGTCATTGTTGCCACGGGGCGGTATTTGGGGGAAGGATTTGATGATGCTCGGTTGGATAGTTTATTTCTGGCGCTGCCGGTGTCTTGGAGAGGGATATTAGCCCAGTATGCAGGGCGGCTTCATAGGCTGCATGATATGAAAAAAGAAGTGGTTATTTACGATTATGCGGATCTTAAGGTGCCTTTGACAGCGAAAATGTATGAGCGACGATGTCATGGATACAGAGCCATTGGATATGCAATTGATGGATGAATTACACTAATGGGCTTATTCTAAAAGGTTAGGTGTTAAGTTCTGAATCTCGTGATTTTTATGATAGAAAATTTTAAAACCTTTTTGGTTCCGGCTTCTTGTGGCTACGCCCTCCAATATCTCTTTTCATAGTAATATAATCTTTTGCTTAACGTCTGATAAAATAATGCCGCCGAAAGGAATGTAAGGAAGTTCAGAAAATGATTTTTTATGCGATTTATGGTGTAATATTAGGTACTACAATTGCTACAATTGGGTTAATGCTGTATTTACTGAAACGTTACTTTCTATAGTTTCACCCCGCCTCATAAAAATTACTTTTCTACCCCGGATTAAGATTGGTGTGTTTGTTTCGAGCAAAGAGAAAGCCGGCTAGGCCATAGCCGACTTCCCCTCTCTCTGGCTGGGGAAGACATGAAATAAATGAATACAGGAGAAACACTATAATTTATTAATCGGCAACTTCAGTATCAATGAACACACTTATTTTTTTTGAACAATTCGGCACCCATCTTAAAAACATCAAAAATCCTCACCCATATAAACACACTGCTGAATCAAGAACTAGAATTCTCTTCATAGGTTCACCTTTTCGCTGTAACCTTCTCCAGGCCGCTAACCCTAAGCCCTATCAGTCGTACCATCTTCTTTTTCAGCTCAAACCGGGCAAGACATTCAAAGGCAGTCTTTCTTATTATATCTAATGAATCCGTTGGATATAAGAGGGTTTTTGCCCTCGTTTGCTGAACGAAGTCGCTGAATTTTATCTTTACCGTGATTGTCCTGCCCCTATAACCATCATAGTGTAAATCACTTACAACTCTTTTGGTAATGGCTACAAGATTTTTAGCAATTTGTTGCCAGTCAGTAATGTCCTTTTGGAAAGTAGTTTCTCTGCTGCTGGATTTTGGTTCCCAGTGGGTAATAAGAGGTCTATCATCAATTCCTCTTGAGGCTCGGTAGAGGTAATTTGCGTGGGATTGGCCAAAATTTTTCATGCATTCCTGAAGGGTTAAGGAAGCAAGATCACCTATGGTTTTAATTCCTATAGCATGGAGATGTTCCTCTGTCTTTGGGCCGACCCCATACAATTTTCTTACAGGAAGCGGCCATATTCGCGACTGTATATCAGTTTCGGTGATGATGGTGAGACCATCGGGTTTTTGCATGTCAGAGGCTATCTTGGCCAGAAGTTTATTCGGGGCAATACCAATAGAGCAGGTGAGATCCACTTCATCTTTAATTTTGCCTTTGATCTCATCGGCAATCTGCACTGATGATGTATTAAGGTTTGATATATCCAGGAATGCTTCATCAATGCCAACATCCTGCATGGCCGGAGAGCACTCCTGTAAAATGGCTTTTATTTTTTTTGATACTCTTGAATATTCCTTATAGTCTACGGAAAGAAAGACAGCATGAGGACAGAGTCTGTAGGCTGTTATTAACGGCATAGCGGAATGGATACCGAATTTTCTCGCCTCATAGGAGGCTGTTGATACTACGCCTCTTTTGGTAGGATCTCCAGAACCACCTATAACGACAGGTTTTCCAAGTAATTGAGGATTTCTTTTTTGCTCTACGGCTGCAAAAAAGGCATCCATGTCTATATGCAGAATTCGTCTCATAGCAGCATCTGTAAAATCAAGGAAGGGAAAAGTGTCTTCTATTTTCTTTCATTCTATTTATTCTTTCCATACCCAATTATAGTCTGTTTCTACAGCCTTTTTTAAGAGTTCTGCAAAATAATCCTGAACTGTCATTTCGAGGAGCATTAGCGACGAGAAATCTTTAAACGTAGAGCATAACAAGATTTCTCACATCCGTTCGAAATGACAAAATACCTTATTTTGCAGAAGTCTTCCACAGACTTTTTTAGCTATCTTTCCAATTTTTTAAATATGAATAAAGATGAATTCGTAAAAAGTCATTTTTGCAAAATTTACGTTACATAAATTCAATAAGTTATGTAATGCGAAACTCTAAATTTTGGACTTTTTACGAGGCCATCAATAAAGGATTGTTGAAGACGCTCAATTATTCTTGTAATTTTATTATTTTATTTCAGTTATTATACAAGAATATTATACATTGGGAATAGAAAAAACCAAAGATCTCAGCCTGATAGTTTTTCGAGCAAAATCCCCGAATGCCTGAGAGAAACCTGACTTGCTTTTCTTTTAGTTGATAATCTTATGGGGGAATTATTAGTATCATTTCACAAAGTGAAATGATAGAGTGTTTTTGAATGGTGACTAAGGGGCGGTAATTTTTATCTTGATATTTCCGATATATTTATTATGATGAGAACCTTAAAGCATAAATCATAAGACAGATAAAATCATGGGAAATATTGGGAAATATAAAGGAGATTTTGAAAAATGAGAACAGCTAATCCGGCACTCAATTCTAATACATTTGATCGGTTTGGCTACTTAGCTGATACTGACCAGACAATGTCAATACAGGGCACAGTAAATAAAACCGGGGTATTGCTCATACTTGTTTTGGCTTCTTCGGTATTCACCTGGAATTTATACTTCACTACCATGAATCCTGCCTCAATTATGCCCTGGGTATTTGGAGGGAGCATAGGCGGGCTGATTGTCGCGGTTATAACCGTATTTAAAAAGCAATGGGCGAGTATATCAGCGCCTGTATATGCTTTGTTGGAAGGGCTGGCCCTGGGAGGTATTTCTTCACTTCTTGAGGCTCAATTCCCGGGAATAGTTATCCAGGCCGTAGGGTTGACCTTTGGCACACTCTTTTGTCTTTTATTGGCCTATAAATCAGGGATGATTAAAGCAACAGAAAATTTTAAAATGGGAGTTGCCGCAGCAACTGGTGGAATTTTCTTGGTCTATATGCTTTCCTGGGTGCTTGGTATGTTTGGTGTACGAATCCCCTTCATTCATGAAAGCGGCCTTATGGGGATTGGGTTCAGCTTATTTGTGGTGGTAATTGCAGCGCTTAATTTAGTGCTTGATTTTGATTTTATTGAAAGCGGGGCAGCTCAAGGCGCTCCCAAATATATGGAATGGTATGCGGCCTTTGGTTTGATGGTTACTCTGGTCTGGCTATATCTTGAAATTTTAAGACTTCTGGCCAAGTTAAAGGATAGAGAATGACGAAGAGAAGAGACTGCGGGAAAAATTGCTACTGCAATTCCCTTGACATCACTGGGTATTTTTGGTAACCTGTTGATTTACATAAATTAATATAAAAATGGATTTATGGGTAAGAAACTGAATTTTCAAGACATTATTCTTTTTTTGTCTCAATATTGGACCTCTCAGGGATGTATACTGCAGCAGCCATATGATATTGAAGTGGGGGCAGGCACCTTTAATCCGGCTACCTTTTTGCGGGTATTGGGCCCTGAGCCCTGGAAGGTGGCTTATGTAGAACCCTCCCGCAGGCCAACTGACGGCCGTTATGGGGAAAATCCCAATCGCTTGCAGCACTACTACCAATATCAGGTTATCTTAAAGCCTTCTCCTTTGGATATACAGGATAAGTATCTGAATAGTCTTGAAAAATTGGGAGTTAATCCTCTTGAGCACGACATTCGTTTTGTGGAAGACGACTGGGAATCTCCTACTTTAGGCGCCTGGGGTTTGGGCTGGGAAGTCTGGCTTGATGGCATGGAGATCAGCCAATTCACCTATTTCCAGCAGGTGGGAGGAATTGATTTGAAACCGGTTTCAGTAGAGATTACCTATGGGCTGGAGCGTATCGCCATGTATTTACAAGGGGTGGACAATGTCTATGACTTGCAATGGGCTGAGGGGATACGTTATGGGGATATTCATCTTCAGAGTGAAGTGGAATTTTCCATTTATAATTTTGAAAAAGCCGATATAAAGATGCTTTTTGATTTATTTTTTATGTATGAGCGGGAAGCCAAACGTCTGATCGTTGAGGGGCTCGTGCTGCCTGCCTACGATTATTGCCTGAGGTGTTCACATACCTTTAATTTATTGGATGCCAGGGGAGCTATCAGCGTAACCGAGCGAACAGGGTATATGGGTCGAATTCGAAATTTGGCCCGAGGTTGCGCTGAGAAGTATTTTCAAGACCGAGAGCAAAAGGGATTTCCTCTTTTAAATCCGAAGAAAGCATAAAGTCTTAGAGTTATAAAATTATAGAGTCATAGAATAATACAAATGGGTAAAGAACTGCTTTTAGAAATTGGAACTGAAGAAATACCTGCCCGCTTTATACCTGGGACCCTGAAGCAGATGACTGATAAAGCCGGCCGGATAATGGCCGAGGCTCGAATTGAGGCCAAAGGTATTGCCGCCTACGGCACTCCCCGCCGATTGATTCTCTGTGTGGAAGATTTAGCTGATCACCAGGAAAGCTTTGTTGAAGAAGTAACCGGCCCTCCTAAACGCATTTCTTATGATGCACAAGGACAGCCTACCAAGGCGGCTCTGGGATTCGCCAAAAATCAGGGTATTTCCGTTGAACAATTGCAGGTGAAAGAAATCGGGGGCAAGGGAGAGTACCTCCTAGCCGTTAAAGAACATCGGGGGCAAGAGACCAAAGAGTTATTGGCGGGATTACTTTTACGGTTCATCCCTTCACTTTCCTTTCCCACGGTGATGCGGTGGGGGGAAGGCAGCTTTATGTTTGCCCGTCCTCTCCATTGGCTCTTAGCCCTTTATGGGGGGGAGATTATCCCTTTTTCTTTAGATGGAATTAAAAGCGCTGACCTTTCCTATGGGCATCGATTTACCAGTCCGGATTCCTTTAAGGTTTCAGGATTTGTGTCCTTTGTCCAAAAAACTGAAGAAGCCCAGGTTATTATCGACCCTCAAAAAAGAAAAAAATTAATACAGGAGCAAATTGCCTCTCTAGCCCAGGAAGCAGGGGGACGCCTTCCCGATGATCCGGAATTGCTGGACACGGTTACCTATCTGGTCGAATATCCCCAGGCTGTTTGCGGCTCCTTTGATAAATGCTTTTTGCAATTGCCTCCTGAAGTGCTCATTACTTCCATGCGTTCTCACCAGAAGTATTTTCCTCTGTACGATCAAAATAATCGGTTGATGGCCAAGTTTATTGCTGTCAGCAACATCAAGGCTAAGGATTATGGACTTATTCGAGCGGGAAATGAGAGGGTATTGCGAGCCAGACTGGCGGATGCGGAATTTTTTTTCCATGAGGACCGCAAAAAGCCCTTGACTGATTTTGTGGAATCCCTTAAGAAAGTGGTTTTTCAGGAAAAATTGGGGACCGTGTATGATAAGGTTGAGCGCATTCGAAAAATTGTTGCCTTACTAGGGAAAATGGTTTGTACTGCTGATGAATATAAAGGACAGGAGAAAGAAATTTTAGAGCAGGCTGACCGGGCGGCTTTTCTGTGCAAGACGGATTTAGTTACTGAAATGGTTTTTGAATTTCCCGAATTGCAAGGGATTATGGGCAGAGAATATGCCCTTTATTCCGGAGAAAAACCTGAGGTGGCTAAGGCCATTTATGAGCATTATTTACCCAGGTTTCAAAATGACGACTTGCCCCGGTCTTTAGTTGGGGCGCTGGTGGCTATGGCTGACAAGATGGATAATATTGTCGGATGTTTTGGCTTAAACTTAATACCAACCGGCTCTGAAGACCCCTATGCTTTACGAAGACAGGCATTGGGGATAGTGCAGATTATTTTACAGGGAGGATACATACTTTCATTAACCGAGCTGGTCAGGGATGTTTTTCAACTGCTGGGCAATAAACTAACCAGAGGACCTGAGGAGGTGTCCAATGAGGTAATTATTTTTTTCCAGCAACGAATGAAATCGCTTTTTAGTAGTCAAGGGCACATATTTGATACCATTGAGGCTGTGTTGGCTACTGGAGATGATGATATTATCAGGATCAGAGAAAAGGTTGAAGCAGTCAGTAACTTTCGCAAAAAGTCAGGCTTTGAGGCATTGATGACTTCATTTAAGCGGGTGATCAATATTATCCCGAAAGAATATACCGCCGAACCGGTAGATCCTTCTGTGCTGGAGGAAGAGGCTGAAAAAAAACTTTATAACCAGTTGATGGAGGTTAGAGGTCAGGTTTCAGCTATGCTTCAGCATGAGAAATATGAGCAGATATTACAGGAGTTGGCGGGGCTCAAGGGATATATTGATGCTTTCTTTGAAGAAATTTTGGTCATGGCTGGTGATGAGAAGTTAAAGAGAAACAGACTTTCCTTATTGTCGGCCATCAGGAACATTTTTTTTCAGGTGGTTGATTTTTCTAAAATCGTAGCCGAAAGGGGGTAATTATGGAAGAAAAAAAATATGTGTATTTTTTTGGGCAGGGGAAAGCTGAAGGCAGCGCTGATATGAAAAACCTTTTAGGAGGAAAAGGCGCCAATTTGGCCGAGATGACTAACCTTGATGTTCCGGTTCCCGCCGGATTTACTATTACCACCGAGGTATGTACTGCCTATTATGAAAATAATAAACAATATCCCGAAGAGTTATGGTCCCAGGTTAAAGAGAATTTACAAAAAGTCGAAAATGCCATGGGCTCTAAATTTGGTGATCCTCACCAGTCCCTTTTGGTTTCCGTGCGCAGCGGGGCCAGAGTATCTATGCCTGGTATGATGGATACGGTTTTAAATCTTGGGCTCAACGATACTACTGTGAGAGGAGTAATTGAACAAACAGGCAACGAGAGGTTTGCCTATGATAGTTATCGCCGATTTATTAATATGTTTGGCGATGTAGTCATGGGCGTTCCTCATGAAAAATTTGAAAAGATTTTGCAGGCCAAGAAGGATGAATTTGGTGTAACGCTTGATACTGACTTGGATGCGAAGGCTTTAAAAGATGTGGCAACCCAATATAGGGCTTTGGTAAAACAAGAGACGGGACAAGATTTTCCGGAAGAACCTTGGAGCCAATTACAGATGGCCATTGGCGCGGTTTTTGGTTCCTGGAATACTGATCGGGCCATTACCTATCGAAGATTGAATGCTATCTCGGGAGACTGGGGTACAGCAGTTAATGTACAGTCCATGGTTTATGGAAATATGGGTGATGATTGCGGAACAGGCGTGGCCTTTACCCGTGATCCGGGTACAGGTGAGAGGGTGTTTTTTGGCGAATATCTCATCAATGCCCAGGGTGAGGATGTGGTGGCCGGAATTCGTACGCCGCAGCCGATCAATATTGCTCAAAAGAAAGATTCCAACCTACCTTCCTTAGAAGAAGAGATGCCGCAACCCTATAAGGAACTGGAAGCAATTTATCAGAAGCTTGAAAATCACTATACTGACATGCAGGACATCGAGTTTACCATTCAGAAGGGGAAATTGTATCTTTTGCAAACACGGACGGGAAAAAGGACTGCGGCCTCAGCCGTGAAAATTGCTGTTGACATGAAGGAGGAGGGATTAATTGATAAAAGAACGGCGGTCCTGCGAGTGGAGCCGGATCAATTGGATCAGTTGCTGCACCCCATGATTGATATTAAAACCAAGCCCGAGGTTATTGCCAAGGGGCTGCCTGCTTCCCCCGGCGCAGCCATAGGGAAGGTGGTTTTTACGGCTGAAAAAGCCCAGTATGATGCTGAGAGCGGTGAGAAAGTGATTTTAGTCAGAAATGAAACCTCTCCGGAAGATATTGGCGGGATGCACGCCGCCCAGGGTATTTTAACGGCTCGCGGCGGTATGACTTCGCACGCTGCTGTTGTGGCCAGAGGTATGGGGAAATGTTGTGTGGCCGGATGTGGCGCTTTGCAGATTCATGGAGAAGCCGGTTATTTTAATGCGGGTGATTTAAAGATTAGGGAAGGAGATTTTATTTCCTTAAACGGGTCTACCGGCGAGGTTATTTTAGGCAAGGCCAAATTGATTCAACCGGAATTGAGTGGAGATTTTGGCACGTTGATGAGCTGGGCCGATGAAATGCGCACTTTAAAAGTTCGCACCAATGCAGATACCCCGGAAGATGCCAAGACAGCAAGAGGTTTTGGAGCCGAGGGCATTGGTTTGACCCGCACAGAGCATATGTTTTTTGGCGAGGAGCGTCTTCCCATTGTGCAGGAAATGATTTTGGCCGATAACAAGGAAGTTCGTCTGAAGGCACTTGATCAGTTGTTGCCTATGCAAAAAAGTGACTTTAAAGGGATTTTCGAGGCCATGAAAGATCTCCCGGTTACTATCCGGTTACTGGATCCGCCGCTGCATGAATTTTTACCAAGAAGAGAGGAATTAATTCTGGAAATTGCTGATCTGAAATTTCAGCTCTCTTCCCTGAGCAAACTGGATGAAATAGATGAAGTCCTGGTCAAAATCAAGGCTCAAGAAAGTTTGCTGGAAAAGGTTGAATCCTTGCATGAATTCAATCCTATGTTGGGTCATCGTGGATGCCGTTTAGGGATTACCTATCCAGAGATTTATAATATGCAGGTCCAGGCCATTTTTGAAGCAGCTTGTGAATTGTCCAAGGAAGGCTATTCCATAGTGCCGGAGGTCATGATCCCTTTGATTTGTGATGTGAAAGAGTTTTCCTATATTAAAAAGTCAGCTATTGAAGTAGCTGACAAGGTCATGAAAAGGTATGGCGTTTCTCTTCAATACATGATCGGCACTATGATTGAGATTCCCAGAGCTGCACTTACCGCTGATGAGGTTGCCAAGGAAGCGGAATTTTTCTCTTTTGGCACCAATGATTTGACCCAGATGACCTTTGGCTTCAGTCGTGATGATGCCGGGGTCTTTTTGCCCGGCTATGTAGAGAAAAAGATCCTGCCTCAGGATCCCTTTATTGCCCTGGATCAAACGGGGGTTGGGCAATTGGTTAAAATGGGAGTTGAGAAAGGCCGGTCTGCCCGTCCTGGTTTAAAGGTAGGTATTTGCGGTGAGCATGGTGGTGAGCCTTCATCGGTAGAGTTTTGTCATCGAATAGGGCTTGATTATGTCAGTTGCTCTCCCTATCGGGTACCTATTGCCAGATTGGCTGCGGCTCATGCAAGGATTAAGGAAGAACAGGGTAAATAATCCTTTTTTTTGATAATATAACATTAGTAATGTAATCATTCAGACACTATAATAAACCACAAAGGCACATAGGCAGTGTTCTTAGTGCCTTTGTGGTTTAATTATAGTTCCCTGATTTTTAAATTGGCAGTTAATGAAGTAGCGCAGGGCTTTAGCCCTGCTAATAAATTATTTCCCTTATTATGTATTATGAGAGAAGATGACAATAAATGCGGGTTATTGCAGGTTCTGCAAAGGGAAGGAAATTAAAATCTTCTTTAAAATATGCCATTCGGCCAACCTCGGATAAGGTCAAAGGGGCCTTATTTGATATTTTAGGGCCGCAAATTCAGGGCGTAGGTTTTTTAGATCTTTTTGCAGGAACTGGCAATATCGGTATAGAAGCTTTAAGCCGGGGTGCTAAACATACAACCTTTGTGGAAAAGAAATATTGCTTTATAGAACTGATTCGTCACAATCTGCAAGCATGTGGGTTCTCCGGTTGTGAAATTATTCATTATGATGTTTTGAAGACCATCCCGTCTTTACATAATAGACAAAGAAAATTTGGTATTATTTTTATTGATCCTCCATATCATTCGGATTTAGCCGTGAATACATTGGAAGCTCTTGCTGTTGCCGATATCTTTGATAAAAAACATATAATTATTGTTGAGCACGGGCATAAGAATCCTTTGCCGGAAAGAATCGGTGATTTGTATTCCCGGAGAGTAGTGAAATTTGGTGATACGCTTCTTTCTTTCTACCAGAGAGAAAAGGAATTTTAAGTGTTTTGAGAAAGGCAAGGAGTATTTCAAAATGAGAAGAGCAATTTATCCCGGAACATTTGATCCTATTACCAATGGTCATCTTGATCTCATCAAACGAGCTTTAAAGCTTTTTGATGAATTAGTAATAGCCATAGCTGTTGATTCAAGCAAAACCCCGACTTTTTCTTTGAATGAAAGAAAGGATATGATCGAGCAATGTTTACAGGGAGTTTCAAATATCAGGGTAATGTCTTTTAATGGCCTATTAATGGATTTTGCTCAGGAGGTTAAGGCCCTGGCCATTATTCGCGGATTACGTGCAGTATCGGATTTTGAGTCGGAACTGCAAATGGCCCTGGTGAATCGAAAGCTGTATGAAGAGGGTGAAACAGTTTTTTTAACACCAAAGGCCGATTATATTTATTTGAGTTCAAGCATAGTTAAGGAATTGGCAAAATTGGGCGGATGTATTGATGATATGGTTGAGCCTTATGTAAAAAGTAAATTGGAAGAAAAATTTCAGAGTTTATTATAATCATTTATCAATAAAAAAATTTTTATGAGGGTAGAAAAAGATGAATTTAGTTCCCAGGGTAAAGGCAATTAGTCCCTCCTTGACCTTAGCTATTACAGCTAAGGCTAAAAAAATGCGCAAGGAAGGAATTGATGTGATTGGTTTTGGGGCCGGAGAGCCTGATTTTGATACTCCGGATAATGTTAAACAGGCGGCCATAAAAGCGATAGATGAGGGATTCACTAAATATACACCGGCCTCCGGGATTGATGAATTAAAGGAGGCGGTTGTTAAGAAATTAACCAGGGATAACAACTTGACCTATACACCACAAGAGGTAATTATCTCTTGCGGAGCAAAACACGCCTTGTTTAATATTTGTTTGTGTTTGGTCGAAGAGGGGGATGAAGTTATTGTGCCGGCTCCCTATTGGGTTTCATATCCTGAGCAAATCAAATTGGCAGGAGGCAAGCCGGTTGTTTTGGAAACCAAAGAGTCGGAAGGCTTTCAGATAGATCCGGACCTTTTATCTCGTCTCATTACCACGAAAACAAAGGCCATAATCATTAATAGCCCCTCCAATCCAACGGGGGCAGTTTATTCAAAGGCAGTTTTGCAAAAAATTGCCGAAATCGCTGTTCAACATGGAATCTGTATCATCTCAGATGAATGTTATGAGCGGATTGTCTATGATGGGAAAGAAAGTATAAGCATTGCTTCGTTAAGTGAAGAGGTTAAGTCCTTGACCATTGTGGTTAATGCCGTATCCAAGCCTTACTCTATGACGGGATGGAGAATAGGTTATACGGCAGGGCCCAAAGAACTTATTCAGGCTATGTCTAAAATACAGAGTCAGACCACTTCCAATCCTACCTCAATTGCTCAAAAGGCGGCTGTTGAAGCATTAAATGGAGATCAGGGGTTTGTTGAAAAAATGGTCAAAGAATTTGCCGGGCGGAAAGACTATATGGTGGATCGCTTGAATAAGATAGGATCTGTTTCTTGTCTTAATCCTGCCGGGGCTTTTTACACTTTTCCAAATATTTCCGGGGTTTTGGGGAAAAGCGATGGGGGTCAGTCCCTAGGTACTTCTTTGGACTTATCTAATTATTTATTGGAAAAAGCCTATGTGGCCGTTGTCCCAGGTTCCGCCTTTGGTTCAGATCATAATGTTAGGATGTCTTATGCCTGCAGTATGGAGAATATCCAAAAGGGCATAGATAGAATAGAGAAGGCCTTAGAGCAATTACAATAAAATTATAAAAGGAAAGGTAAGTGATTGAATAAAGCTCTTTACCATTAAAAAGAAATTAAAGAATAACCCTTGTTTCTAAGCCTTTATCATCATCACTTTTGGAAATAATAACATTACCTTTCCCAGATTCTAGTTTTGCCCATTTATAAATCCGAATAGCCTCTCTCATGATTTCGCTGACAGTTAATCCACTTTTGGTGCTTAATTCTTTCAACGCCTCATAGCTATCTTTTGGGATAGTGAAATTAAGTCTTTTTTTTTGCATAGTTTCCTCCATTTTTGCTGTGGTTTTGGTGCTGTTTTAATAATTATATAGTGACATTATCATACAATTCTATTTTATGCACGAAAAAAATTTAATTACTGAAATTTTATTTGAGTTTTTGTGAGTGTTTTTTTATATCCATAATAATTTAATATTGTAGCATATTACATTTAGCTTTTGTATCCTTTAGTTACATAAAAGTGCATTTACTACATAATTTTTTAAAGATTCAAACACTTGCTTTTAAACGAAGGCTAAAAATATGAGCTCCGGATCGCTTCTAGAAAGAAAACCAGCCTAGCTTTATAAATAAAAAAGGGAGTGCATATGGAATTAACCCAATTATAAAAATAAAATTTTTTTCAGAGATCACCGAGAGGTAATCTGAAATTTTTAAATAAAGTGATTTATAGATTCATCTTTAGTGGTTAAAATTAGATTTTTTTTGATAAAGGTAAATGTAAATAGTTACATAAATAGTTATATAAAAGGAATACTTCGATATATACCGATATATGTGATACAAAAAATTTGATAAATTCGTAAAAGATCATTTTTACAAAGTTTGGGTTACATAAATTCAATAAGTTATGTTGTGTGAAGAACTCAATTCCTGACTGTTTACGAGGCCATCAAATTTTATTTTGCTAAAATAAAAAATTGACATTGACGGTGAATTTTTTAAAACGAAAATTTCAAAATAAGAATTGCTGAACAGATGTAAAAAAGGATTGACACTAAAATAGAGAGTTGATAAGATAAGTATCTAATAGGAAGCAGTTCTTTGACAGATGAAGGGTATCGCTTAGAGGGTCAATGTAGTTGATTCAATGAGATATATATAGAGAGAGGAAGGTAATATATATTCAGAAACTAAGATTAGATGAGAAT
>DAOURK010000211.1 GCA_030625085.1 Pseudomonadota bacterium | reverse complement strand
ATTACGTAATTTTATGCTTAAATCATGAGGATTTAGATCTACTTATACTCGGACAGGCTGAATTATACAAAACTGCCATTATTTGAAGAACCTTATTAGAGAAGTACTTGCGGATTTTCCAACTGATTTTTTTTATTATAGCTTTTTTAGGAGGGGGAATGACCTTTATCAGAGCAAAAGAATATAAATATAGGACAAATAAAGCCCCTTTTATCTTAGCTGATACCGACAATACAGTCGGTATATGGATTAGTGGAGGGTGCTACATAACTATATATAATAATGTGAATATTGGTTTTAATGTAAGATATTCTCGCGCGACTACCTTTTTAAATGATAAGAAAATAAGGGCCGGCGGTCTTAATTATGGAGTATTAGCCGGTTTTCATTTTTGATGGTTTCGTAAAAAGTTGTTTTTAGCATATTTGTTATTTCGACCACTTAACTGGCTTTAGTGTAAACTTTAGGAGAAATCTTATATTTTTCAGCATATTGTGCGATAAAGATTTCTCACAGGAGTTTACACTGAACGTAGTGAATGTGTTCGAAATGACACGTTAATGAGACTTTTTACGATTGGATCATTTTTAAGTCAGTTAAGAAAGTATGGCTTTTTTCAACTGATAAGGCTATCGCACATTGATCGCCTTCTTTGGTCATTTTTTTTGAAGAAAAAATGATAATCTTTTGCTTTTCCATCCTAACCCGGACAAGCAGGAACCAAAAAGGATTTAAAAATTTTTTACCATAAAAAACACGAAATTCAAAACTAAGTGCCTAACATAAAAAATAGTCTTTTTCCCTAAAGGCTCAACAGCAATTACCTCCCCCTGAAATAAATTTCACCGGACTACCAAATAAATTTTTTACATTCATTTTTTATTGTTTTTTTATCCTTATAAAGATCTTTTGTAACCGAAAAAAGTGATGGGTGAATAACGTGAGTTTTTTGGAGATTGGCTGAAGAATGCTTATAATTAAAATGGCTTACAGGAACCTTTGGCGAAATAAGGGCAGGACCGCCCTCACCATTCTGGTAATGGTAATTTCTTCTTCTATGCTTATGGTGACCATTGGTCTTTTAAATGGAATGGTGGGTGAATTAATCGCTTCGAATACCGACCAATATACCGGTCATATTCAGATTACCAAGGGTAAATATTCGGATGATCGAGATTTTTACCAAAGTTTTGATCGTTACCGGGAAGTAATGGACAAAGTGGAGGGATCGCCTGAAGTGCTGGCTGCCGCCCCAAGGCTTCGTTCCTTTGGTCTTCTTTCCTTTGAAAATAACACCACTGCCGTTGAAATGTTGGGGATTGAACCAAAAAGGGAAAAGCGAGTTACCAAGTTGGACCAAAGCCTTATTAGCGGGACCTTTTTATCCGGTCCCAATGAAGCGGTTATAGGTTCGGTTCTGGCTCGGAGGCTGGACGCCAAGGTGGGATCACAACTGGTTTATGTGACAACTGCTGCAGATGGATCTATAGGGAATGACCTGTTAACAGTGACCGGCATCTTTAAAACAGGCAACCAGGATTATGATAGGTCCCTGGCCCTGGTGAGTCTCCCTTGGCTGGCGGATTTGCTTGTTTATTTTAAGCGCATCCATGAAATTGCCCTGCGCATAAGAAATGCAAATGCAGCAGTGGGAACGGCTCAAAAAATTGCTTTGATGGTCAGGGATTACTCCCTGACTGTAGAGCCCTGGCAAGATATTTTACCAGTGTTGAATCAGGCCATCAATTTTTATCGTATGGAGGTATGGGTAATTCTGTTGGTTTTTTATTTGGGTGCAGGGCTTGGTATTATGAACACATTTTTTATGACTGTTTATGAACGTACCAGAGAGTTTGGAGTAATGCTTACTTTAGGTATGACGCCGGGGGGGATTCGAAAAGTTATGATCACAGAAGCCTTTTTTATGGGGGGAGTATCTATGCTTTTGGGAGGCGCAGTTGGTCTTGGCTTGGTGGCGCTGCTTTTTTTTCATGGCCTTGATTTTTCCTTTTGGCTTACCCCTGTATCCTATTTTGGCTCTACCATTAGGCCTGTATTTTATACAAAGATTACTTGGCAGGGCATTATATATCCCATGATTTTTTTGGTTGTCACCAGCGTAGTTTCTGTCTATTTTCCTGCCTGGCGAGCTTCGAGGCTTGATCCGGTTAAAGCTATAAGGAAAATTTAGGCTATGAGGAAAGTTTAGACTTGAGAAAATTTAGGCTATGAGGAAAGTTAGGGTATAAGGAAAGTTTGGTGTATAAGGAAAGTTTGGGTTAAAAGGGAAGTTTAGGGTATAAGGAAAGTTTAGGGTATGAGAAAAGTTTGGGTTATGAGGAGAAGGTAACCAATGTTTTTTAAAGAGATATGGGCCCTTGCCTGGAAAAATTTGGGGCGGAACATGATTCGGACATTTATTACTGTTTTAGCTGTGGGAGGGAGCCTTTTTTTTGCCATAATCCTGATCAATGAAACTACCGGATCTTATAGAAAAATGATCGATCAAGGGGTGCGCTCTGGTTCCGGCCATATCGGAATCTATCAGAAGGGTTTCCTGGAGGATCGTTTGATGGGGCAAAGCTTCGTTATTGGAGACCTTTTGGAAGAGATCCAAAAGATTGCAGGAGTAAAAGAAATTTTACCTCATTTGCAGTTTTCAAGCTTGGCGCAATCTGCTTATGCTTCACGAGAGGCTTTGCTTATGGGAGTTCTGCCTGCCAGGGAAGCTCAAATTAATCCTTATGTTCAGAAATTATCGGCCGGTCGATTTCTCCGGGATGAAGACAATACCCAAGCAGTAATCGGTTCGGAACTTGCTCGAGAACTGAAGGTTGATGTGGGGAATTCCTTTATAATGAAAGTGCAGGGAAAAAATGGAGTGCTTCAAAGTGAAAGGTTTTATGTGGTGGGTATTATAAAAAGCGGTATCAAGAACGTAGATAATTATCTGGTAATGGCCCATTTATCACAAGTACAGAAAATTACTCAGTTTGTTGGAGAAGCGCATGAGCTATCAGTTTTGCTGCAGTCGGCCTCTTTAGTAGAATCAGCTTATTCAGCCATTAAGCCTTTGATATCTAAAAGGCCGAACCTTGAGGCTGTAAGCTGGAAAGAGGCTATGCCAAAAATTAGCAATGCCATTCGGTTAAGTTACACTTATTTCCGTCTAATTATTTTTTTCCTGGTGGTCATTGTAGGTGTTGGTATTATTAATACATTTTTAATGTCTGTTTTGGAGCGTAGCAGGGAGTTTGGCATCCTGATGTCTATTGGCACGCCGCCGGGCTTTTTGATTTGGTTGGTAATAACCGAGGCGTTTTTTAATGGAATCATGGGCGTTATGGTGGGATTGATCTTGGGAAGCGCCGGCACCTATTATCTTATTGTTCATGGTTTAGATTTGAGCATAGTTTTGAAGGATGGCCGTGAGTATGGAGGAGTTTTTTTTGATTCCCTTATCAGAGCGGATTGGAATATCCCCAGCATGATTTTTCTCTCTATCTTTTTTATCCTTATATGTATCGGGGCATCGCTATATCCTGCCTGGAAAGCCGGAAGAGTAAATCCAATTGAGGTATTGAGATAATTGATCTTTAATAAGGAGCGAAGACAAAGGCACGAAAAGGGAGAGGTTTAATTTCCTGCCGAAGGTTAGTTAATTCTGCATTATTTGGCGTAAAGTTTTTTTACCATTGTCTCCGGTTAAAATTTGGGCCTGGTGTATTTCTGAGTTTGGGGCCTCCACAGCTATAAGCACAAAGTCAAATGCCTTAGGCTTTGTTGTTTCTTTAGAAAAATAATAGTCAATAATATCATCGGCAATCAAGGTTTCTCTTCCAAATCGATTGATAAGTGAAAATTGTATGGGCCCGCGTTTATTTAAAGAGCGATAAATCAGTTCGGTACAACATTGTGATGAGATATCCTCAAAATCAAAATTAAAATCATAGGGATCTCCCAAGAACTCAAAAACAGTCATCAACTGCTTAAGACGTTCTTCTTTAGTCAGTAAGGGGCGCAGTACCAATAAGCGGTTAATATGAGTTTGTAAAAGATTTTCCAGAGAATTGAAAACTACGCCTTCAGCCAGGGCCTCTATCAGATCGACCTCATTCGAGGAAGCAAATTTTGCAGGGGGAAAATTATAGGCCATTACTGCCCTATCTGCCACTGGGATATCAGCCGATTTTAGTCCCGCTTGTTGTTGTTCACTTGGTGAACCTACATAGATAATGCCGTGTTTGAACATACCGGGAATAAAAAAATTACCCATATAGCCTGAGCTAAAAGTTAATATAATGTCGCCAGGCTTAAGAAGTGATTTGACCTGCTTTACTTGCGAGGAGAAAAAGGAAATTGAATCAAACAAGGGAAATTTAAATCTGTTAACTTTTTTAAATAAAATCGCTTGCCCGGCATAAAATTTTTCATATAAAAACTCTTTTGATTTTTTTATCAGTTCTATGGATTCGAATGGTTTGGTTATCATAAAGAAAGGCATGGGCTTAGCCAGCCTCTCAGTTTCAGTATTCACCCAAAATTTTTTAGAGACAGTTGACTCTGACCTAATATGGTTGACATCCCTTTTTGCTGTAAGAGTCCTGTCTTCATTACTGATGGGTGTTACTAACTTTATAGGTCTTTCACAGCTATGACCAAGTAGTGCATAGAATAAGATTAAAAAAATTGCCTTTCGTATAATCATATGTTCCACCCCATAACATAAAATTTGTTGGACGATTAATTTTTTATCTCCAGGTTTTTATATTTTTTCATACTATTTCTTACATAAGCCATTTAATGATGGTTTTTCAAAAAGTGCTAACCTAATAGGTTTAGGCATTATAATTATTTGATTTTATTAGATACTATTTTTATAAATTTAACTTTTTACGACTCCATCATTTAATAATTTATTTTTTTTAACGTTTACCTTTTAATTTTCAGCTTTCTTGATTTACAAAATATCTCACTTTATACAAATTATCGACTATTTATTTACTTTTCTATTACATCAAAAAAGGACAAAATGAGCATTTAAAAAAAGTAATATTATCATAATTTTTCAATCAATAAAAGTCAAGACATAAAATTGATCAATATTAATTTTTAAATTGAAACATGTCGTTAAATCGAGACATTAGAAAATATTTGCCATAAATGCTTACAAAAATTTTGTATAAAAGCTCCATAAATAACATAAAAAATGCATTTAATACCCATAAAAGGTTACATTAATTTTTGTTCGACCTAAGATTTTATCCATAATACAGAATCTAACGCCATTAACTTAAGGAATTCTCCCTTGTCATTTCGAGGAGCATTAGCGACGAGAAATTTTTAAACGTAGAGCATAACAAGATTTCTCACGGAGTTTAGCCTGAACATAATGAATATGTTCGAAATGACAAAGGAGCGCTGATCAGAGCTTGAGTTAATGACATTGATACAGGACCTTTAAGTCTTAAGAAAATTAGTTTGGTGAGTAACAGGCTAATAAATATAAAGGTAGTTTAAAATATTTTGTGTAAATTCTAGAAGAGTATAGAAAAGAAAAGCACTTTTCCTTTGCAATGGGTTTTAGCTTAAAAGCGACTAAAGAGGAGAGAAAGATTAAAACTGATAAGAGAATCAGGGCTGGCGGGCTCCATTATGGAGCATTAGCCGGATTTCATTTTTAATTCAGGTGAGAAAATATGGCTTTTTTCAAGTGATAAGCTTATCGCACATTGATCGCTTTCTTTGATCATTTTTTTTGAAGAAAGAATGATAATCTTTTGTTCTTCCATCCTAACATAAAAAATAGTCTCTTTCCCTAAAGGCTCAACAGCAATTACCTCCCCTTGAAGGAGTTGAGAGGATGCATCGGAATTTTGGGAGGCAGGCTGAAGAGAAATATGTTCCGGCCTCAAGCCCAGGATAAATGAATGTGATGGTAATTTTTTTAATAGCGCAATTTTATTCTCAGGAGCTTTAAGTTTTTTGCGGCCAATAGTAATGAAGAATTGCCCCTGCTCTTCTTTATAGGAAGCCTTCATAAGATTCATGGCCGGAGACCCCACGAATTGGGCCACAAAGGTATTGGCGGGATGTTCATACAAACCTTGTGGAGTATCGATCTGTTCAATTTTTCCTTGTCTCAGCACTGCGATTCTATCGCCCAGGCTCATGGCCTCCACTTGGTCGTGGGTAACATAAATGGTAACCGTTCACGGATTATGAACAGTGTTCTCTTCAAAACTTAGTAAATCCAAAAAAGGGGGCATTTTACTAAGTTCCATTTCTTGGGTCCAGAGGGCCTTCGCTACCATTTAAATGAGCAACTGTGCTGATCTCAGAAT
>DAOURK010000120.1 GCA_030625085.1 Pseudomonadota bacterium | reverse complement strand
TATTTTCTATTGTATTAATTTTGGTTATCTGTGATAATATATAAAATAGTATATTCGGTAATGTTTTATTTGGTTTTCTATGCTTTCCATTCTTAGGCCATTTCTAATTGCGCCTAACTCTGTATCTTACTGCGTGGTTCGGATGGGAAACAATGGCGTGCCGTGGGAAGAGCAGGATTGGGAAGCAGAAAAAATACCACCATTCGCTGCATGGTTCGATTTGGCGAATATCTCTATGCCGGTGTTGGTAGTACCGTCGCCCAATTATATCAAAGCAAAGACGGCTTGGAGTGGAAGCAAGTGCAAACCGATCCTGGATTTCAATCCACCATGATCCTGGACCCCAAAAGGAACCGCTCGATACCGAACAATATCATGATCGGGGAGTTAGCTGTCTTTAACGGCCATTTGTATGCTTTCACCTGGACTATTGATCTTAACCTGAGAAATCTCCCCAAAATATTTGATCGCAAGGCCTTATCAGGGTCGAATCAAAAATTATTTCTTCCCACTCCCGGCGCCTTTGAGGTATGGCGGAGCAATGACGCAGTGAATTGGGAGAAGGTGGTGGGGAAAGATGACGACAATGGCAACGGTATGGGCTTTCGCCTTCATGATGCAAAGAATTTAGGCAATGATGCGGTTACCTCGGTGACGATTTTTAAAGACCACATGTATTTAGGAACGGAAAATACCGAAAGTCAGGCCGCTATTTGGCGGACGGAAGAAGGCACCTGCTGGGAAAAAGTTCTGGATTTCCAGGAGGTGGGAGAGGGATTTAATTTTTATATCTGGCGTATGATCCCCTTCAGGGATAAATTGTACGTTGGTACCATGAATATGGGGACTGAAGAATATCAGGAAAGCACCGGCGGACAAATCTGGATTTCCGATTCCGGCGATGAGGGCAGCTTTTATAATCTTGTGGATGGTGGTTTTGACGGAGAAACCACCACCATTATGAATAGGGAAAAGCCGAAAAATATGGGTGTTCGCAGCTTTGCCGTCTTTGAGGGCCACCTCCTGGCAGGCACGGCAACCCCCCTCAGCTTTATCGTATCCCGGTCCGGCAGAAGACGCGGATTTACCATTTGCGGCAAAAACATCGGTTGTGAAATCTGGAAGATGATCAACGCAGACGAGTAGTTTCTCACAGTCCGGGACAGGAAACTTACCTTGATGATCGATGGCCTGGGCTCGTCCTTGCTGCGCTCGCCTACGGATCTTCGGGATAAGCACCCATGTTGTTATTGTATGAATATCTGTTGTGAAATTATTTTTCTGAAAATCTATACCAACTAAAAATCTGGATTTTTCGCAGAATTTATAAACACGATCAGAAATAAATAAAAACTGATTCATCATAAGAAACAGTATTCACAGATGAAAACTTTTACCGAATCAATAACATTAAAGGAGAAGCCAGGATTTTTGGACTAAGCTGTTATCTCCTTCGCTTATTTCTTCAATCACGATTTGAGAAATATACAAGTTATAAATTAATCACTTTTTTGCTTCAAGAGGACCAATGATTGTTCAGCATTACGTGAAGGATTTAGCCTCTTACATTCAAAAAGCCCTTAAATCGGCAGGCGAAGGCAATGGAGGTTGTTCCGCTTTCCTAATGGATTGACTGACTTGGTGTTTTGATATATCATTATTATAATTGAACAATTAAATACATTAAATGATGTAAGATTATTTTTTGATAGTAACGATAAAGGATTTGAGAAAAAAAGCGTTCTCAAACGATGCCGGCAAAATTTACTGAAATTAAGGAATGTGAATGAGTAAAAAAAATATAAAGACTTCCGAAAACTCGGATTTTCAAATACGTCTTGAAAATGTTATAGATAGTGTTGAAGATGAGTTTTTGGTTATTGATACTGATTACCGGATAAAGTTGGCCAATTCAGCAGCTAAACGCAAAGTGCCGGAGGGAGTTGAGTCGCTCGTTGGCGAGCACTGCTATAAAGTCCTCAATGAGAGTGATAAACCTTGCAGCACCCCCCTATGGGAATGCGCATTGCAAAAAGTACTGCAAAGCGGTAGTGCGGTAACAATCGTTCATCCTGATAGTACCTCAGGCACGGATAAAACCCAGCGATATATTAAAATTACCGCCTTTCCACTTCGTAACAACTCCGGTAAGATTACAGCAATAGCTGAAGTGCGCAGGAATGTTACTGCAGAAAGAGAACTTGAGGTACAAATTCTGAGAAGACATCATCAGCTTCTTGCTTTGAATCGTATTTCTGATGCTGTGAGTGGTTTGGGGGACCTGGATACCATTTTAAAAGTAGCCCTTAATAATGTCTTAGAGATTGTCGGAGGCAATGTAGGCGGAATGCTCATTTTAGAAGAAGAAACAGGAACGCTGTCATATCGGGTCCATCATGGACTATCCGGCAGGTATATTGAGGGGATGCGGCTTAAAATAGGACAAGGGATAGCAGGTAAAGTGGCCCGGACAGGTGAACCTCTTCTGTTAGAGAATATTTCTCAAGACCCGAATGCTGCTCACTCTGATTTGATAAGAATCGAAGGTCTTAAAGGTTTCGTTAGCGTCCCGCTTAAAGCCAAGGATAAAGTTCTTGGTGTTATGAATATAGCCAGCCATAAGGAAAGACGTTTTGGTAAAGATGATATGTATTTACTAAGCTCAATCGGTCATCAGCTTGGCACTTCGATCGAACAAGCTAAATTATACAAATGCTTAAATGAAGCAAAAGAAAGATATCAGTATTTACTGAGACAAACTATTACCTTACAAGAAGATGAGCGGAAAAGAATTGCCAGAGAGTTACACGATGAAACCGGACAAAAGCTCACTGCTTTGTCTCTTAATTTGCAGGCCAGTAGTGAAATGATTAAAATAATCGGAGTAGAGAATGATGACTTGAAAGCAATTATAAAGAAGTCTCATTCTATTGCAGTCCATGCCAATACTGAGTTGACTAATATCATAAGAAAGCTTCGTCCCACGTTATTAGACACATTAGGGTTGCCTGCAGCCCTTCGGCATCTTGTTGAAACTAACCTCACCCATAAAGGTGTTATCGTCTCCACTGAATTCAAAGGACTTGAACAACGTTTGCCGGCGGAGTTGGAATTAACCCTTTTTCGTATTACTCAGGAGGCTATCAGCAATATTGTTTGGCATTCTGAGGCAAAAAAAGCCACTATTAAACTGGAATGTAATGATAATGAATGTGTGTTTTGTATTGAGGATAATGGCAAGGGATTTGATGCTAACCAGATTACCAGTATTGATGCTTCAGGTCGTGGAGCAGGCTTGTTCGGTATGAAAGAAAGAGTAAATTTAGTGAACGGCAATTGTTCTATAGATTCCCAGCCTAATAAAGGGACCAAAATAATAGCAACAGTACCAATAAGCAGAGGTCCCGCCAATGAAGCAGATAAATGTGTCGGTGATTGATGACCACCCGATTATGCATGTTAGTATCTGTTTTCTTTTCCATTTACCTGTAATAAGGAGGGTCGATATTGTCATCTTCTACTAAAGGCCCGGGAAATTTCGAGAGCAGATCCCTTAAGAGATCTTCTTTTGACCATACACTTGTACCCCCTTGCCAGACCAATTGCCCTTTACATATGGAGATTAGGGGATATGTTGATCTGATTGCCCAAGGACGAGTGATGGAGGCTTTGCAAGTAATAAGAGAAAGTAACCCGTTTCCCTCTATTTGTGCCCATGTATGCACGCACCCATGTGAAGAGGCTTGCCGTCGTGGACAGGTGGATAATCCGGTTGCTATTAGAGCGCTGAAGAGATTCGCTGTGAAATTTGGTGGAGATAGTATGGTAAGACCTGAAGCAAAAACTATCCATGAGGAAAAGGTGGCTGTTGTAGGTTCCGGCCCCGCAGGATTAGCTGCTGCTTATTATTTAAGGAAGTTGGGATATCCTGTCAGCATCTTTGAGGCACAGTCTGAGCTGGGAGGTATGTTACGGGTGGGTATCCCTGAATACCGTTTGCCTCGTGAGGTACTCGACATTGAAGTACAAAGGCTGATTCAAATGGGGGCCGAGATAAGGACAAATAGCCCTGTTATTTCCTTAGACTTGCTTTTTAATATGGGATATAAAGCCATCTTTGTAACTGTAGGAGCCCATCAAGGGCTCAGGCTGGGGATAGAGGGGGAAGAAAACCCTGGAGTGGTGGATGGGGCGACTTTCCTTCGGGAAGTAAATTTGGGGCTGAAATCGCCAATTGGTAATCATATTGCTATAGTAGGTGGCGGTAATGTGGCCTTTGATGCTGCTCGTACGGCCCTTCGTTTAGGCGCCGGAAAAGTAAAGATATTGTATCGTCGCAGTAAGGATGAAATGCCGGCAGACCCTGAAGAAGTAAAACAAGCAAAAGAAGAAGGTATGAAAATTCAGTATCTGGCAGCGCCAATAAAGATAAAAAAAGAAAACGGAAAATTAGTTGTAACATGCATCCATATGGAGCTTGGTGAGCCGGATACAAGCGGCAGGCGCCGGCCGGTCCCCATAAAGGGCAGTGAATTCAGTATTAAGCTTGATGCTCTAATCACTGCCATAGGGCAAGCGCCGCAAGTACCCGATGATTTCCGTCTGCGCATAGGGAGAGGGAGCACTATTCGAGTCGACCCTGTAACCCTGAATACCAATCGTGAGGGAGTTTTTGCAGGTGGAGACGCCGTCACCGGCCCGGCCACGGTAACCCTGGCTTTGGCCACCGGCAGACAAGCGGCTTTTCGTATTGATGAATATCTCCGGCATCGCTACCCGGCAATAGACAAACAGCAGGAGGAAATTTTAGGCGATCTTTTGCCTAAGACCATAGAAATGATAAAAAAACTAAGTCGCTCCGAGCCACCGGTACGCCCATCTCAAGAAAGGGTAAAGGAGTTTAAGCCGGTGGAACTGGTTTATGATTGGGTAAGCGCAGTCAATGAAGCCAAAAGGTGCTTGCACTGTGGAATGGGCGCCGAGATTCTATCCCGAGATAAATGTGCCTCCTGTCTTGCCTGTTTAAAGGTTTGTCCTTATCTTATACCACATCTGGATGAGAGCGGCACAGTCCAAATACCTGCCGATCAATGCCTGGCCTGCGGCATATGTGTGGCCGAATGCCCGGCTAAAACCATAGTTCTGCGAAATCCGGAAGGGCAAAGGATGGTGGATGAGGAATTAGACCATATTCTTAAATCTGCCGACAGCTCCAAATTAAAACCCTTAATTATTGGCTTTTGCTGCCAATATGGGCTTTATGGGACCGGCGCGCTAGCCGAGTTATGGAGGGAATCTAAAGCTGGTATTTGGATAGTCCCGGTCCTTTGCATTGCCAGGGTAGAAAGTGAGCATATATTACATGCCTTTAGAGCCGGCGCCGAGGGAGTATTTATCGCCGGATGTGGTCAGCAGCAGTGCCCAAGGGATAACACTGCTTTTTATACCTTACAGCGCATGGAAAAAAGCAGAAAATTGCTGGCTCAAATCGGTCTGGAGCCGGAAAGAGTGCAGGCTTTTAACTTACATGCAGTAGATGAAAATCTCACAGAGGCGCTGGATAAATTCACTCAGCAAATAGGAAATTTATACCTTGCTTCAGCAATTAAGGAGGAGATAGAAAATTGATTATAGCCGAGCAAAAATCCTTGGGAGAGATACAACAAGTAAGCGCTTCTTATGAAAAAATATTACTCCTGGGCTGCGGCACTTGTATGACTGTTTGTGGGGTAGGCGGGGAGAGGGAGATTTCCTTAATCCGTGCTGCACTGGAGACGGCCCAGGTAAGAAGTGGCCGGAAGACCCATATTTTTTCTGAATATACGGTAAAACGACAATGTGATACCGAATTTTTAGAGGCGCTTGCAGCAAGTATTGAGGAAGTAGATGCGGTCCTTTCATTGGGGTGCGGTATAGGGGTGCAGGTATTAGCTGAGCGCTTTCCCGATATACCTGTCTTGCCAGGCGTCAATACGTCTTTCATGGGGGCGGCCAGGGAATGGGGTGTCTGGGATGAGCGATGTGCCGCCTGTGGTGACTGCCGTCTAGTTGATACCGGAGGTATTTGCCCTATCACCAGATGTGCCAAGGGAATCCTTAACGGTCCATGTGCCGGAGCTAAAGATGGCAAATGTGAAACGAATAAAGATACAGACTGCGCTTGGCACCTCATTTATAAGCGTCTGGAGCACCTTGGTCAACTGGAAAAAATACGCCGATATTATCCGCCCAGGAACTTCCATAAAATCCCTCGGCCATGTAAATTAGTAGTAAAAACAGACATTAATCCGGGAGGGGAATAATGGCTGAATCATTATTTGAAGAAAAATTACGCTCTGATAAATTTATCGTTACCACAGAAATTGGCCCTCCGAAAGGAACTGATGTTTCGGAGATGATTCACCAAATAAAATTACTTAAAGATAAGGTTGATGCCATTAATGTTACCGACCATCAAAGCTCGGTAATGCGTTTTCCCTCTCTAGGCGGTTGCCTTTTAGTAAAGGAAATGGGCGGTGAACCCGTCCTTCAAATGACCACCCGTGATCGCAATCGTCTGGCCCTTCAAGCCGACCTTCTTCTGGCATATTCTCGCGGAATTAAGAACATCCTTTGCCTTACCGGCGATTCTATTGAAGTAGGAGACCACAAGGAAGCAAAATCAGTTTTTGACCTGGATTCAGTGCAACTAATCAAAATGATAAGGACCATGGAATCCGGAAAAGATTCAGCCGGAGGGGACCTTAAGGGGGCTTGTAAATTTTGCATTGGCGCCTCAGTGCATCCTGCGGCGGATTTCATCGAGCCGCAACTCATTAAATTTGAGAAAAAGGTAGTTGCAGGGGTTCAGTTCTTCCAGACACAAGGGATATTTGATTTAAATGATTTGCGCAGGTTCATGCAATATGCTCTTCAATTCAAGGTAAAAATTTTAGCCGGTATTATAGTGCTTGCTTCGGCAAGAATGGCCGCCTATATGAATGCCAATGTCCCCGGGATTATTGTCCCTCAGGATATTATTGATGAACTGGCCGGAGTAGAGAAAGGCAAAGGATTGCGCAAAGGTATTGAAATTGCGGTGAGGTTAATAAAAACAATAAAAGAAGAAAAATTATGCCATGGCGTGCATATTATGGCCGTAGGCAGAGAAAAAATAGTGCCTGATATTTTAAAAGAAGTGGGGTAAATGTGTAACCTTAGAATCCTAATAATAAAGGGGAATAAAAATGGCAGGTGGCGAGAAAATATTAATCATCGATGATGAGCCTAATTTTCTTTTGGCATTACAGACAACCTTAGAGGCTAAAGCTTATCAAGTGATTACTGCAATCGATAAGGAAGAGGCACAGGATAAAATTAGAAAAGAGGGGCCTGATTTAGTTGTTTTAGGAACTATGACTCCACGTGGAAATGCGTTTAACCTTCATAAATGGATAAAGAGAAATCCCGGGACAAAGAATATACCCATTATCGTCATTGATGCACCCTTTGAGAAGCGCCTCATCGATGGATGGAGTATGGATGAAGGAATACAAATGGAATCCGAGGATTATGTGACTAAACCGATTGAACCGGCAGTGCTGTTTCCTCGAATTCAAGCAGTGTTTAAAAGGCTGGCCAAACGAATTAGAATACTCATAGTAGATGATCACACAGTAGTCAGGGAAGGGCTTTGTGCTGTGCTTAAACTACAAAAGGACATGGAGATAATAGGTGAGGCTGTAAATGGTAAAGATGCAGTGGAGAAAGCCGATGAGCTTTTGCCTGATGTAATACTGATGGACATCGTGATGCCGGAAATGAATGGGTTAGAGGCGGCAAAGCATATATGTAAGAAAGATCCGAATGTTAAAATTTTGATGTTAACACAATATGATGATGAAGAAAACATCCTTACAGCAGAGCAAGCAGGCGCCTATGGCTTTATCCCTAAACGGGCTGCCACCTCTCTGCTTATAGATGGCATACGGACTGTCTATGCAGGGCAGCACTTCAAGAAATAGAATAACTATTTCGGATAATATTCACTATTAAGAATAGCCACGCATATTTTGTAGTATGCTCTAATCAATATTAATATGTATCAATTTTTAGTTCTTTACACCTAACCCGGACAAGCCGGAACCAAAAAGGTTTTAAAATTTTCTATTATAAAAATCACTAAATTCAGAACTAAGTGCCTAAGGAATTACCATGATTAAAAATACCTTTATTCATATCCAAGGGATTGGAGAGTTAACAGAAAAAAAATTGTGGGAAAAAGGTTTCAGAACATGGGACGACTTCCTGGATAAGCACCGTGAAAGCGGCCTAAAAGGCCAAAAGAGACAATCGATCAGAGAACATTTAGTTTTATCGAAAAAGGCATTTTCCTCTTATGATCATAGTTTCTTTGAAAACTGTTTTCCAAACAGAGAAAAGTGGCGGCTGTTTGAATATTTTAAAGACTATGTGGTTTATCTTGATATTGAAACAACCGGATTGTCTCCCCGGGATAGTGGTATTACCGTAATAGGATTATATGACGGTATAAAAGAAAGAGCTTTTGTTATGGGTGATAATTTGCATGAATTTGCTGATGAAATAGCAAAATACAAAATGATTATTACCTTCAATGGCGCTAGATTCGATTTACCATTTATAAAACAATCCTTAAATGTCCAATTAGATCAGATACATATTGATCTTTTATATCCATTAAAACGTCTTGGCTATTCAGGTGGATTAAAGGCAATTGAACGTATACTCGGCATATATCGGCCGACTGATATTGGGGATGTAGATGGTTTTGAGGCTGTAAGCCTCTGGTTTGATTACCAAATGAATGGTAATAAAAGGGCCTTAGAAAAACTAGTGAAATATAATCTTGAGGATACCAGGAATTTAAAGCCCCTGATGGAGTTTGTCTATGATGAACTAAAAGAGCAAACTTTTCAGTAAAAGAGCATTAGTAAAAGAAAAATTGGTATAGTGCCGCCACTTAATAATCAATCACCATTTTAAGACCGAGATTAACGAAATAGGGTCTTGTAAAATCCAGTGTTAAGTGCCAACTCCGTATCTATGTAATCTTGTGCTAATAAGGTGAGGAGATAATGTCTATGTCAATTACTACACTAAAGCAAGAAAATATTCAACTTCGGGAAGATCTCATGCACTATAAGGGTGAGAATATTGATTTACATAGAAGGATAAGAGACTTAGAAGATGAAACCAGTGCTCTAAAAGAAAAGCTTAGAAATTGTCTAGGCAAACTGTCTGGAGACGATTGAAAAGATAATTGAGAATGTTGGGGAAAAATGATAAAGGCTTCAAAAAGGAAAAACCGAAGAAAATGAATTATCAAGTATTTATGGTGTATTAGATATGAAAGTTGTTCTTGCTGAAAAACCAAGTGTTGCAAAAGACTTAGCTAAAGTTCTAAAAGCAACTCAAAGAAAAGATGGTTACTTTGTCGGTAACCAATATTTCATTACCTGGACTTTTGGTCACCTTATCCAGTTGTCTAATCCGGACAGTTATGATCAAAAATATAAAAGATGGAGATTAGAAGATTTACCTATTGTTCCCGATAGTTTTATCAAACAACTCATAAATGATGCCGGAGTAAAAAAACAGTTTCAGACCATCAAAACTTTGTTTAATGACGCTAAAGTAAGTGAAATTATTTGTGCGACTGATGCCGGGCGGGAAGGGGAGCTGATTTTTCGATTTATTTATGAGTTATCAAAATGTAGCAAAGACATTAAACGCTTATGGATTTCTTCTCAAACGGACAAGGCGATTCTAGAAGGATTTTCGAATTTAAAACCGGGCATAGAGTATAAACCCCTCTTTGATTCGGCACTTTGTCGGTCTGAGGCGGATTGGCTTATAGGTATGAATGCTTCCAGGGCCTATACCATAAAATATTCTCAGGGAAGAGGGGTTATGAGTGTAGGTCGAGTTCAAACGCCCGTGTTAAAAATGATTGTTGATAGACACCATGAGCATGTAAATTTTAAACCACAGGCCTATTACGAAATATTTGCTGATATTATACATACAAAAGGAGAATTTATTGGGAAGTGGTTTTTGGGAAAAGAGGATAGATTATTTGATAAAGAGAAGGCTCAAGCCGTTTTTGAAAGTATTAAACAAACACTAGATGGAAAAATAATAAAAGTAGCCCAAAAACAAAAAAAAGAAAACCAACCTCTTTTATATGACCTGACTGAGCTTCAAAAAGATGCTAACAGGCGATATAAGTTTTCAGCGGATAAGACTTTAAAAATTGCTCAGAGTCTTTACGATAAACATAAGGTGCTCACTTACCCACGTACATCATCCAGATATCTCAGCTCTGATATGATCCCTAAACTCAGTGAACGTTTACAAAATTTAAAACATATTAGCGAGTATTCATCGTTTTCAGAAAAAATTTTAGGAAAAAAATTAAAAATCACCAAACGCATTGTGGATGATTCCAAGATAACCGATCACCATGCTATTATTCCTACTGATAAAAAAGCCAATATTTCAGTGCTTTCGCCGGATGAATTCAAGGTTTTTGATTTAGTAATAAAGCGTTTTTTAGCAGTATTTTTAGATATATGTATTAAAGATCAAACACAGATTATTACTGCCTTTGGCGAGCATAGGTTTAAAACTGCCGGTTCGGTAATGAAACAGCAAGGCTGGAGAGAAGTATATTTAAAAGATACTGATAAAAAAGATGAAGAGGACGCTACCTTACCGGATATGAAAAATGGCGATGAAGTTACCCAAAAAGACTCTACACTAGAAGAGAAACAAACCAAAGCTCCTCCTCTCTATAATGAGGCCGGCATTCTGGCTTCTATGGAAACTGCCGGTAAACAAATTGAGGATGAGGAATTGCGAGAGGCTATGAAGGACAGTGGCTTAGGAACACCGGCAACAAGAGCACAGATTTTAGAACGTCTCATTAAAGTAGGTTATATAGTGCGAGAAAAACATAAACTCATCCCCACTGAAAAGGGTTATTTACTTATTTCCTATATTCAGGATAAGGCGCTGCTTTCTCCTGAACTAACAGGTGGATGGGAAAAGAAACTCAATGATATTGCTCAAAAAAAATATTCTCGAGATAACTATATGGAGGGAATAAGGGCCTTTGCCGGCAAAATTGTTCAAAATGTTAAAGATTCGGATACTGAAAATGTTCCTAACGCTATAGTTACCAATAGCCTTGGGAAATGCCCACTCTGTGGTGGAGCTGTTGTCGAAAATAAGAAAGCTTATGGTTGTTCTAATTGGAGAACCAAAAACTGTACCTTTGTAATCTGGAAAACAATTGCAGGGAAAAAAATTAGTGAAGCTACTGCTAAAATTCTGATGAATGAAGGGAAGACTGCCAAATTAAAGGGTTTTAAAAGCAGGACAGGGAAAATGTTTGAGGCATTTTTAACATTAAAAAATGGCAAGGTAGAATTTAAATTTTAAGAAATAGCTTCCACACAGTATGCTATCGGATAGTAAAGGCACTCTATCAACTAAAATGTTAAGACCGGAACCCTTTATGAGTACAACTAAAACTTATAAAGAAAGAATTCAAGAGCGGTTGCTAAAAAGAAGAGAATGTAGCCGAAAAAGAAACTGAGTTTTTAAATCAGGGTAATATCACCGTTGTGCTGGTAAAATACGAAAGGTATGAGACAATACCAAAGCTCAATTTTTGGTTGCAAAAAACGAAGAGCGAAGCGAAAATCCTTAGCGATAATTATTCATAACACCACACAATAATCTATACGATCTGGTGAAAAATTTTTTAAGGCATCAAGGCAGTCTAGATTTAGTAACCTAGAATCATTAATATTAAAAAACCCTACCCTTACATGGTCGGCGTCCTGGATCATCTTCTTTACTCCAGCCGGAATATAAAGCTCTCCATTCGGTTAATGTCGTAGATATGCTCCATGAGGTTATTAGTATTCCTTCCGGCACTGTGGAAGAGGTTATTTTTTTATCATCTCCTTTATGTAAGAGTTTTTACAACTAAAATCTAATCTTAATAATCTCTTCTTCATGATCCTCAAAAAGCACAAGCGGCCCTTGACGAGCTTCATTGAATTCCCTGTGGTAATGTCCTATGAAAACAGATACACCTTGATAGAGTTTATTATATACCTTTATTTCTTGCTTCGTTTTGTCAGTTAGCGCCTTACTCAGATCCTCTTTCAACTTTTTAATGTCTTCTTTTTCTTGCTTCAACAGCTTAATCTGTTCTGTTATTTTAGAGAAGGCTGCCTTCTTTGCTTCATCTAATGTATTTAATATCTGAGGATTTTCCAAGAGAGGTTTAATGGAATTTTCTATTTGTCTAATCCGCTCATCGATATTCGATCTTTTTTCCTCTAAGTCTCGACGCTGCTCTAAAAGTCGAAAATGCACACCGGCTCTCAGCGTTGTCTTAACTCCGAGTTCAGAGCCAACACTGCCAATCTCCATCCCTCCAAAGGCCATAATAAGACTGCCCATGACTGTGCCTTTCTTCATATCAAGCTTACCCAGCAGTTTAATTTCAGAAGCGGTTATCTCTCTTTCTATGGCAACGTCTCCTTCACACTCAAGATAACCTTCGCTGAAAAACTTCGCCGAAAAATTGCCTTTACAATGCACCTTTGCTCTTCGTTTACAATAAACTCCACCATGAATAATGATATCACCATCGGAAGATATATCTGCATTTTCTACAAGCCCATATATTTCAACACATTCCTGACCATAAATAGTAAAATCAGGGTGAATATCACCGTGGATAATGACTTTACCTAAAAAATCAATATTCCCAATGGAATAATCCACATCTCGATTGACTATATACTCTTGGCTTACGCTGAGGAGAGTGTCTTTTATTATAAGCCGTCCATTGCATTCAGCATAATATACATTTTCAAGCTCATCAAAACGGACATTTTGCCCAACCCTGTAATGCACCGGTTTCCCATCCTCACCACCAAAAGTCTTTCCATATATATTAATGCCATCTTCTCCATTTTCAGGCGGGTATACCTTGGCTATCTTTTCATCTTTATGAACAGATATAATATTATCTCTCTCTTTATAATCGATTCTGCCTTCACTATCTTTTTCATTTTTGTCAACAACATAATAAGTTATATATCCATCTTTGCCATGTCTGGATTTATTCCCTTCTGCAAAGAGAAATGGCCCAAATGTTCCTGCTTTTTCTATGCCACTGATAAACTCGTTGAGTTCCCTATCCTTTATTCCGTATTGGATCTTCGCCTGTTCTATAAGATCTTTAAGTTGATCTTTAGTTAGAACCGAACTATGCTCATGGTATTGTTTAAGGTTCACGACTAGGTAGGCAGATAGTTCGTCCCTTGTAATAAAAATCTTTATTTCCTTGCCGGCATCTTCCAGTCCAGTGGCGAAAAACCAATCCTTATGGTCTTCTTCTGTCATTCCGACTTCATTTTGTTTACTATCTTGCTCCTGATTCATGGTTATATAGTACAACTCACTAACAAAATATTCAAGCTTTTTTATTAAAAATACCAAAAAAATAGCAGCACACAGAGGAATTTATTAATCGGTTTAAACCACTACCTCTGGTCGTATATGGCGTGGTATCATGCTGCATTTCCCCCCGGCTCATCAGCAACCTTGCCGCATCGACTCTTTTTTGTCCCCCCAAGCTCAAGTTCCCTGATCATCCTTGTCAGGGTAGAGTAGCCAATGATAATCCCCTCTTCTTCGGTGAGCTTTTCATGGATTCGTTGAATCCTGCCGGTACATTTGACATAAAGTTTAGTGAGAAGGTCAGGATCAATTTGGATTTTATCCACCCTTATTGTCTGAGGGCTAAGGCCGCCTTGCTTTATAATATCGCGCACTGTATTACGATTCACACGCAACTGACGACCAATGGCTCGTATCTGCATCCCCTCAGTATGGAGTAAATAAATGGAAAGAAGATTCACATTTACAATGATATTGACTGCGACCGCGGGAAAAGACGCAAAAAAACGCGATAAATCAGTTTACGTAGTAGGATATCGAGTTCATACTCTGGCAGCTATCAATGCCAAGACAGGGCATAGTTTTCCACTGATTTCTTTATTGGCCCCAGCCAACCACCATGACAGTAATTTTCTTGTTCTTTTAATCAAGCTGGGAAAAGCGATAGGGCTTGATTTAAAACTTATTACAGCCGATGAAGCCTACCATGACAATGAGGGTACTTTATTGAAGGAAACAGGTGTTCACCTGATAACACCGCCAAAAGCAAAGGTATCCATTCCTGAAAACATTGATATCGAAACCATGCAGGTAACTTGCCATGACATGTGCACAATACCGATGGAGTACATTGGCGTTGAAGAACAAGGTCATGAATTTAAATGTGGCGCACCTGCAGGTGAATGTCCCTATGCTGATAATTGCCCTCAGTATCGTTTTATCCCTCTGGATAGTGGTTTTTTCCAAAGAATTCCTTATGACACAGATTATGCACAGAAAACAGTAGAGATTCGCAAGCACGCCGAACGTCCCTTTAATCTATTAAAAAACCGAGAAGGGCTTGAAAAAGTCCGAGTAAGGAGCCAGCATAGTTTGTTGTCCAGGTGTAGTTTTACCATTATCACAACGTTACTATTGGAGATGGCAGGAACACGCAGAAAAAAGAAGCCCAAAAGTAAACAAATGCAATTGGTTGCTGTTCAATAAGTAAAATCCAATTTTGTTAATTGCATCAACAGAGAGGTTGATCTTATTGAAGAATTGAAGAATTGAAGAATTAGCCTTTAAAAATTATTGTCCGGTTAGCTGTTAAGGAAAAGGTCTTGCTGATAAAAAAAGACCCGCCTTCAAAAAAGATTATTAAAGGGTTAAACAAAACAGGCAAGATAAATATTACTTAACTAAAACGGACAAATCAAAATTATTTTTCGATTTTTGCTCAAAACCGCAAATAAGGTGGTATGAGCTTATAATTTTTGGCCTTGTTTTAACACCTTTTAATAGAAAAGTCGAAAAATAATAAAAGAAACTTTTTTCTTTTTTGGGAATCCATGTTCCATGTATAATTTTCATGTTTACCGTCTAAACGTCTTATAATTGTGAATCTACACCAATAATGATACTAAAAAAAGTAAGG
>DAOURK010000145.1 GCA_030625085.1 Pseudomonadota bacterium | reverse complement strand
GCTTTTGATTTTGCTCTATAGAAATTTCCGTATATTGGGTCCAGCTTACTAAAAAACCGAACCCTGGATAATCATCCCCGGCTTGCCCGGGTTTTGGACAAAAAATAAGGAATACTACCACAATCAACGCTAAAATCAATGATAGCCTACAATGTTTTTTATATGCCATCCTTTCACTCTGAACCATGACTTCCTCTCCTTTTTCTATCACTTCCTAAATAAATACTTCACCACAGAGATCACAGAGCACACAAATAAACTCTCTTTACTTTAGAACTGACTTACAGATTGCCTTGTTATTGTTCTAATGCGCATTAATGAGATCCTATTTATTTTTTATCATCAATCAGCTATAGATTTTCAGATATTAAATTTCATCCTGTAGCGCAGGGCTTTAGCCCTGACAAAATGCAGGGCTGGAGCCCTGCGCTACTTCTGTCTGAATATGTATTGTAAAATTATTTTTCTAAAAATCTATATCACCTTTCTGCTCTCTGTATTTTCTGTGGTGAAGTATTGTAGCCTTTCTTAAAGCCCTAATATTCCTTTTTGCGCTTGTTTGCGAATTTCCTTTTCATCCATCCATTCAATAATTCCAGTTTCAATATCGGCTAATTTAAAAGTAATTTTGTAGTAGACGTCTCTTTTTCTTCCCGCCTTTTTGGTAATGGAAGTGATTTCACCATAGATCATGTAATCGGCCCCAATCTGTCTACCTAATTTTTTACGTGTTCTCGGATCTACTAACCCTGTATTTTCCTGATATTCCAGTTGGTCCAAAAGGTCTTTGTTGATCTCACTGGCTGCGGTAAAACGAACCTTCCCGGATTTGAGCATGGCAGTGCTGATTTTATCAGTAATGGATTTGGTATCAATATGCTCTGCTGTCTTATTTTTAATTTGACTCACATAAATTACCGGGCGATCTGCACCTATCACCGGGCTGAGCAGCATAGAATTAACCATTTTCTCGGCAATGGTTTGAAGATCAGTAGATCCAAATTCTTGAGTCAGGGTTTCCACCTCTCCCGGGCTGCCATATTGAACCCGAGCACATCCAAAGGTCCCAAACGCGAATAAAACCATAATGGTAATACAGGTAAAAATTTTACTCTTTTGAATCATTACTCCCTCCTCTTTTGATTGATTAAGACTTCTACAAAATTAGTTTGTCGAGCTGTATCGAAAAATAGTAATATTTTAGTGTCTATTTTGATTTTCGAATCTTAACTCTAAATTGTTGCGCCTCAGGCTTTGGGGCAACACCAATTAAGCTTTTGACCTCATTGCCAGTGACCTGCACCGGTGTCCAGTGTCCACCTACCCCAAAAACCTGAAATCCTTCAGCATCAAACCAACTAAAAGAATAATCAAAAGAAAAATTTCTACTGGATTTATTCAAGACCTGAACTTGCACTTGCATCAAACCATTGACCATCCTTGATTTGATATCAGTAATCTGCAGATCTCGCAATAAGGCGCGGTTGTTAATCAAAACATAATTACTGTAAGCATAGTCTCCACCCTTTTGGGGTAAAGCCTGACCCCCGCCAATATTGCTGCTGGTAACAGGGGCACAGGAAGATATAAGAACACCACAAGCAATTATGCACAATAGTTTTTTAACCATGGTTATTTCCCTCCTTTGATTTATTTTTTTGAATGAAGAATCTTTGCCGTGCTAAATAGCCGGTTTTCGATAGATCGGAGATTCACTATGCATACATCCCCTTTTTGCAGGGTTATGGAACTTTTTTGTACATCCTGTATTGTACCCGAAGGGGTTTGGAGTTGCCAACTAAATTCGTGATTTCCGACGGCTACGTATCTTCTGAAAACTTGTATAGTATTTGGCAAAAGAAGCCAGTTCCTCAGATCTGCATTTTCACTCAGGATATTGTAAAGACTGGTCGCTAAAAAAGAGAGGTTAGAAGAGCCTTTCTGTATATTTTTACTCAAGGCGGCTTTGCTCAAAATACGCGCCATCTGCCGAATAAATATAATCGGAAATTCTTCCTCCAAGGCCTTAACCGCCAGAGGATCAAGGTCTACTACCATACTGGTGTTTCCCAATGATCTGCCGGCATCAAAGACCTTGATCAAAAAATTTCCTCCCTGCCGGGTAACTCCCTGCCGGGTATATACCGGGAGCGCCATGCTGATTAAAGTATTGTTTATGGGGAGAGTCAACTTAATTTGCTCTTTCTGAGCAATAAACCCTGCTCCATAAAAAAGAATAACTTCAGCCCCCTCTTTGTGAGGACCAGTTTTGGCCTCTTTGCTTATAGTTTCAAAACGGCTGGTCCAATCTGCATATTCTTCACGAAACCCCAACCTTTGAGAAAGGCGGAGTAAATCTTTCCGAACATAGGAAAAGTGAGGGCTTAATTGGTAGGTTTTTTTATAATCAATATAGGCATCATTATCTTCTCCATGTAATTCATAAATGATCCCTGAAAGGTAATAGGTGAAAGCATTTTGGAAAGAATTTAAAACCGACCCGGTTAAATTCTGTAATTTTTCTTTCTCCCTTTGCAAGGCCGGGTAATCAGCCGTCTCAATTTTTCGCTTTTTCCCCCACTTTTGATATTCACTGATCTGCTTATTATGGCGCTTTAATTCTTCAGTCTGTCGCTGATCTGCCCGGCGAACTTCCACCCGAGCCCCTTCAAGATCATCAAGAAAAAAATAGTTAAGGGCCTGATAGGTATTAAGCAAAACTCTTTCAAAAGCATACCCCCGGTAAGGAATTGCATTATCATTGGTAGGCAGGGTGAGAAGCTGACTGGCCACACTTCTGGCGCTAATAACCGCACGGTCCTCAAAACTTTGAATAGCGGCTAATGCTTGCTGGAAAGGCTCAATACTGGCCCGATAGTTTCCTTGAATATTGTGAATCATTCCTTGTTCCATAAGGTAAAGAATTTTGTTATTCCCCGAAGCCTCTTTGGTCAAACGCTGAGTAGCCTGGTTAAATTTCCCCCCATAGAGCAATTGTTTTTGTCCTTGTATCGTCTGGGGATAGGGTATCATCCCAAGATAGGCGCACCCACCGGCTAAGATAAATAACAAAATAATAAAAAAAAATAAAATATTTACCTTGATTTTTTTCATCTTTTCATGCTTATTTTTGCACAGGGCTCAAACCTTGCTCTATAAAAAAACACCATTATAAGCGAAGTAAACTAATTCTTTTATCCAATCATCAAGGATTTCTTCTGGTGGGCAACTAAAGAGGGGACACAGAGTTTCCGGGCCGCATTGAGAATTCCGGTTACATCTAATCCTAACTGCTGCTTTAGTAAATCTATCGAGCCGATAGAGATAAATCGATCAGGAATGCCAAGGCGATGCACTTGAATCGACCACAGATTTTCCTCTTGGAATAATTCCAATATGGCGCAGCCAAAGCCTCCGGAAAGGGCATTTTCCTCAATGGTGATGACCCGGCCGGTACTTTGCGCTGCCTGTAAGATAAGTTCTCGATCAAGGGGCTTTGCAAAACGTGCATTAATGACTTGGGCTGAAATCCCTTCCTTTTGTAATTGTTCTGCAGCAGTAAGAGCAGGATAAACCATGCTCCCAATTGCTATAAGGGTTATGTCTGTCCCTATTCGCAGCAATTCTGCCTGTCCGATAGGAATAGACTGAAAGGGATCACTCAGTTTTATTCCCACTCCCCTGGCACGAGGATAGCGGATGGCTACCGGGCAATTCTGCAAGGTAGCAGTATAAAGCATATGTTGTAATTCATCTTCATCCTTGGGGGCCATCAAAATCAAATTGGGTATAGTTCGCAAATACGAAAGGTCAAAAGCGCCATGATGGGTGGGGCCATCCTCTCCCACTAAGCCGGCCCGATCAATGGCAAAAATGACCGGCAGATTTTGGAGACAGACGTCATGGAGTACCTGGTCATAGGCCCGCTGCAAAAAGGTTGAATAAATCGCTACTACCGGTCGAAAGCCTTCACAGGCAATACCTGCCGCCAATGTCACTGCATGCTGCTCGGCGATTCCCACATCAAAACATCGATCAGGATATACCTCCTTAAATCGATCCAACCCCGTCCCCTCAAGCATGGCTGCCGAAATACCAATGATTTTGGAATTACTCCGGGCAAGTTGAATGAGAGAGCGAGAAAAAACATCTGTGTAGTTGGGAATATCAGCTTTTTTTTGTAATTTAAAATTCCCTGTTTCTATTACAAAAGGAGCAGCGCCGTGATAGGTAGAGGGATTTTTTTCGGCCGGAGCATATCCCTTGCCCTTTTTCGTCACAATATGGAGTAAAATAGGCTTTTGCAGTTTTTTAACCGCTTCAAGGGTATCAATCAAGGCGTTCAGATTGTGCCCCGGAATAGGTCCGAAATACTTAAACCCTAATTCTTCAAACATAATCCCGGGGACTACCAAGGATTTAACGGCATCATCCAGGCGACTGGCCATTTTTAGCATATGGGGGCCAATTTGGGGGATGGAACGGATCATTGTTTCAATCTCTCGCTTCACCTTGTTGTATAATTGACCGCTGATAATACGGCTCAAATAAGTAGAAAAGGCCCCTACATTGGGTGATATAGACATTTCATTATCATTAAGAATGACCAGAAGGTCCTTTTTTAAGGACCCCGCATGATTAAGCGCCTCCAAAGCCATGCCGCCGGTTAAAGCGCCGTCCCCAATAACGGCAATAACCTTATAATCTTTCTGCTCTCTATCCCTGGCAATACACATTCCCATGGCTGCTGAAATAGAGGTGCTGCTGTGACCGGTATCAAAGGCATCATGGATGCTTTCATCTCGTTTGGGAAATCCATTTATCCCCTTATACTGACGAAGGGTATGGAAACGATCACGTCGGCCGGTTAAAATCTTATGAGCATAGCACTGATGCCCCACGTCCCAGATTATTTTATCTATGGGAGAGCAAAATACTCGATGCAAGGCAATAGACAATTCCACTACTCCAAGACTGGCAGATAAATGTCCGCCGGTCTTAGAAACTGTTTCAAGGATAAATTGACGTATTTCATGGGCCAATTCATTCAGTTTACTTTTGTCGACAGACTTCAAATCCTTTGGAGAGTTTATCTTTGATAATATTTCCGCCATAAAATCAAAATTCCCCTTTATTCATATCATAAATTCAACAGTCTAAACCCCGACTTCAAGTTTCACTTAATAATACTGAGTTTTTATTTATAATACAACTATAATACAACAATACACCTTTTCCAGCAATTTCCCTTTGTCCTTTCAGCTCTAAATGCTCACTATAGTATAGGGCTTTAGCCCTCTTAATTTACCAGAAAAACAATTTCTTGCAGGGCTAAAGCCCTGCGCTACAGTAAAAAATAGTAAAATAAGAATTGTTATTGTTGCAGCATTCTGTGCTATATAAAAATAGTACCATGAAAGCATGTTTGCGTATCTGCGTTTCTAAAACTTGCGGAAAATAATAAATTTGGCCAAATCCCGCAATATTTCTACCCGCTCTCCAAAACCTTCCAGAGCCTGTATACCCTGTACATAATGTTGATGGGCAAGTTTTTTAGACTCCTCCACTCCTAAAAGCAATGGGAAAGTAGCCTTTTGGGCGGTACGATCTTTTCCTATAGTTTTTCCGAGCAGTTCCGGCTGCCCCTCAATATCGAGCACATCGTCAATAATTTGAAAGGCAAGGCCAATATGTCGGCCATAAAGGCCGAGGTTTTCCATTTGCTCAGTCGATACCCCAGCCACCAAACCACCAACCCGAATAGCCGCCAAAATCATTGCGCCTGTTTTACAACTATGCATAGTTTCTAACCGGGATAAAGAAATAGTTTGCCCCTCACATTCCATATCCATGACTTGACCGCTAATCATTCCTTGGGTTCCCGCAGCTTTGCTGATTTCGTGAATAATGCGTAAAACAAGCTCGGGTGAAAGATCTGAAACTATTTGAGGCGAAATCATAAGAAAAAAGGCATGAGTAAGAAGGGCATCACCAGCCAAAATAGCCATAGCTTCCCCGAAAACCTTATGATTGCTCGGTTGCCCCCTCCGGACATCATCATTGTCCATAGCCGGAAGATCATCATGGACAAGAGAATAGGTATGAATTAATTCTAAGCCACAGGCAAAAGGGAGCACCCGCTCAATGTTTCCGCCCAATGATTCTGTCACAGCCAAAGCTAAAATGGGGCGAATCCTTTTGCTTTTAGCCAATAGGCTATAGCGCATAGCACGATAAAGGCTGGACGGGGACAGATCTTCAGAAGGAACGTGCAGCCCCAGCCAGTCTTCAATAAATACTTTCTTTTCTGCTATATATGTCTCAATATTCACAAGAAAAATGCTTTGATTAATGGGGAAACCAGGAGAATAAAGGTTTAATTGGTAAATTAATCAGATTCTTCCTTGCTATCCCTCTCTTCATCCTTTAAGAGTTTATATTCAATGCTATCTACCAGAGCCTGCCAACTGGCTTCAATAATATTTTCCGATACGCCAACGGTTCCCCACTTGCTGTCTTTATCCGCTGACTCAATTAAAACTCTGGTTTTGGCCGCTGTTCCTTGTTTATCATTCAGAATTCGAACCTTATAATCAATCAATTTCACTTCTTTTAAATTGGGATAAAAACTAATCAATGCTTCTCGAAAAGCCTTGTCCAGAGCATTGATCGGGCCGTCTCCCATAGCGGCGGTATATTTCAAATTCCCATTTACCTTCACCCTGATGGTGGCCTCGGAAATAGGGACTTTATCCCCCTCACGTTTTTCTATAATCAGCCTAAATCCAACCAAATCAAAAAAAGATCTGTGTTTCCCTAAAACTTTTTTCATCAATAATTCAAAAGATCCTTCAGCAGCCTCAAACTGAAAACCCAGATTCTCCATCTCCTTTAATTGTTTCAACATATCAATAATTTCAGGGGTCTCCTTATTGAGGTCCACATTATATTCCATAGCCTTATAGAGCAAATTACTCCTTCCGGAAAGCTCGGATACCAAAACTCGCTGAGAGTTGCCTACCAAAGCAGGGCTAATATGCTCGTAGGTTAAGGAATTTTTCCGGATGGCGCTGACATGAATGCCTCCTTTATGGGCAAAAGCAGAATCTCCAACATAGGGTTGATGCCCCCAGGATTTAAGATTGGCAATTTCGTTAATAAAGCGGGAAGCCTTAAACAGACCTTTTAATTGCTCATCAGAAATGCACTGCCCGCCAAGTTTCAATTGAATATTTGGAATAATGGAACACAAATTGGCATTCCCGCATCGCTCGCCAATACCATTCATGGTTCCCTGAACATGGTTTACCCCCATCCGGACAGCCATCAAACTATTGGCCACGGCACATTCCGAATCATTATGTGCATGAATTCCTAAAGGAATAGTAATTAATTTTTGGACCTTTTTTATGATTGGCGGAATTTCAAAGGGCAGCATCCCACCGTTGGTATCACACAGAACAATACAATCAGCCCCAGCATCCTGAGCAACCCGGATAGTTTTTAGAGCATATTCCTGATTTTTTTTATATCCGTCAAAAAAATGTTCCGCATCGTAAATTATTTCATCGCTATATTTTTTCAAGTAACGAATGGAGTTATGGACTAATTCCAAATTATGCTCCAGGGATATATTAAGCGCATCAGTAACGTGAAGGTCCCAGCTTTTACCAAAAATAGTGATAACCTTTACCTCGGCTTTGATCAGAGCAGCCAGGTTGGCATCTTTTTCAACTGATTTTTTTGGATTATGCGTACTTCCAAAAGCAGCAATTTTAGCTTGACGAAGAGGCACTTTTTTTATCTGTTTAAAAAAAAGAATGTCTTTGGGGTTGGAGCCAGGCCACCCCCCCTCAATATAGTGGACACCCAATTCATCTAATTTTTGGGCTATCCGCAACTTATCTTCTACCAGCAAAGAAACCCCTTCGGCTTGAGTCCCATCTCGCAAGGTAGTGTCATAAATGTGCACAAATTTTTTCATAAGTTTCTTTTAAAATTAAATATTTACAATGTCACCTAGGCAAGGAGAGTCTCTTTCCCCTGACCCAATTCAAAGACTTCGTGAAGAATACGAACCCCCAATTCACTAAATTTGGCATCAATAGCACAAGAAATGGCGATTTCGGAAGTTGAAATCATTAAAATATTAATGCCTACATCCGCCAGAGCACTAAACATTTTTGAAGCTATACCGGTATGGCTTCTCATTCCTAAACCCACTGCTGAAAGCTTGGCAATCTTATCGTCGATTTTAATATCTTTAATGCCCAATTCGTCGGCAACACTCTTAATCACTTCCATGGCTCTGGCGCTTTCGATTTTCGGAACAGTAAATGAAATATCAGTTATTCCCTTCTCGCTGATATTTTGAACGATCATGTCTACCATAATATTAGCCTGGGAAATTTTAGAGAAGATTTTGGCAGCAATCCCCGGTTTGTCCGGAACTTTCAGAATGGTAATTTTAGCCTCATTTTTGCTACAGGTAACACCTCTAACTAATACACCTTCCATTTTTTCATCCTCCCCTGTAACCAAGGTGCCCTCCTCGTTACTAAAACTTGATCTTACATGTATAGTTACACCGTATCTTTTAGCAAATTCTACAGATCTGGTTTGCAATACTTTCGCCCCGAGCCCTGCCAATTCAAGCATTTCATCATAAGAAATTGTGGGGATTTTCGTAGCTTCCGGAACAATATTAGGATCGGCGGTGAACACTCCCTCTACATCCGTGTAGATTTCACAAATATCCGCCTTCAGGCTGGCTGCCAAAGCAACTCCGGAAAGATCTGAACCTCCACGTCCTAAGGTGGTAATTTCACCCCTATCATCAATGCCCTGAAAGCCTGCTATGATTACAACCTTTCCTTTATCCAGTTCTTTCACTATATATTTATTTTCAATGGCCAGGATCTTGGCCTTGGTGTGTTCGCTATTGGTCAAAATCCTGGCTTGATGCCCTGTCATGGATCTAGCTTCATATCCCAGTTCATGAATAGCCATGCTGAGTAAAGCAATGGATACTTGCTCTCCTGTGGACATGAGCATATCAAGCTCTCTTTCCTTTGGATATTTTGCAATTTGATAAGCAAGATTAATCAGTTTATCTGTTTCTCCACTCATGGCAGATAATACCACTACTACCTTATTTCCTTTCTTTTGCGTCTCCACAACCCTTTCAGCCACAGCTCGAACCCTCTCAACACTGCCGATTGATGTGCCGCCATACTTTTGGACTACCAGCGCCATCTATTGCTTTCTCCTTTGTAAAAAAAATTCCATCAACTGATGGCCCTCAAGAATTACTATTTCACCACGGGCATCATTTTCAGTAAATTTTTTTCTTCGCTTATTTATTTTATCGGTTCCTTTCTGTTCATTTGCCGGGAAGATAGCAAAGGGAACGGGATCTGAAGTATGGGTTCGAATAGATAGGGGGGTAAAGTGATCCGGCAAAATCATTATCCGAAAAGAACTAAATTGAGTAATTCTATCAAGAATAGGCCCTACGATCAGCCGGTCAAAATCTTCTATCGCTTGAATCTTGGCTTTTAAATCTCCATTATGGCCTGCTTCATCAGGGGCTTCCACGTGTACATAAACTATATCCTTCTCCTGAAGGGCCGAAAGAGCATATTCGGCTTTGCCTGCATAATTGGTATCTAAATAGCCGGTTGCTCCAGGTACATTGAGGACTTCAAACTTTAAATATCGACCAATCCCTTTAAGAAGATCTACGGCTGAGATAATGGCCCCTCTTTTCCCAAACTTACTCTGGAAGGATGGCATCTGAGGCGCTCTCCCCTGGCCCCAAAACCAGGCTGAATTAGCTGCTTTTTTCCCCTCAGCAACCCGTTTCCGGTTCACAGGATGATCTTTTAATATCTCTTGGGAAAGATTCATCAATTTCATTAAACAATCTGACCCCTCTCCCTGGGGAAGATAATTATCAACAAGTTGACCGGAAATATCATGGGGAGGCGTGCAATGAATCTGCTCATGACCATTTTTCCAAACAAGCAGATGCCTATAGCTAGTGCCGGTAAAAAATTGAAGCTCTTTTGATCCTAATCGGACATTCAGTTCATCAATAATGGGTCGAGCCTCTTCTGTTGATATGTGGCCGGCGCTGAAATCTTCCATCTTTCCCTGGGTAATGGTAACCAGATTGCATCGAAAAGCCACATCAGAAGAAGCTAGACTTACCCCGATGTTAACAGCCTCTAAAGGGGCTCGCCCAGTATAATACCGGCGGGGATCATATCCCAAGACAGATAAATTAGCCACATCACTTCCCGGAGGAAAGGATTCAGGGATTGTCTGAACAAGGCCTAGGAGGCCATGTTGGGCAACAAAATCCATGTTGGGAGTATGGGCATATTCTAAGACAGTTTGATTATTTAGTTCTGAAATTGGATAATCTCCCATCCCATCACCCAGCAATATTATATATTTAGTTTGATTTTTTTTAGGGGCAGATTTCTTTTTCATTATTACAGATGGTTACAGACCATAGTCAAGGCCTCTTTGAGTATCTGAATCCAACTATACAATACTATACAATCAAAAAAACGCCTTATATAAGCCGTCTTGGATATTTGAATACAAACAATTAAATCATACGACCTAAGGATTGTCAAGGTTTTGAATTCACTTGTATTACTGTCCAGCTTAAGTCAACTACCATCTTTTCTGTCTCATGTTTTGTTGAGAAAACCACTTAAATTCGGCGATTGACAATAAAAAACCCGCCCACAAGTTGGGCGGGTTTTTTATCTAAACCCCATTTCTAATTTTGAGGGTATTATTAAATCAGAAAAATATTATTAAAAAAACAAAAACCTAAGGCACCTATGGCACATTATATTGATTGCTATGTTGGAATTGATTCATATACTGAAGGCCTAAACCACTCCATGTGGGCGTGCCACCGGGCCCGTAACCACCAGTACCGCCAGTACCAAACATCCAACCGCCGCCGTAACCACCAGTGCCACCAGTACCAATCATCCAACCACCGCCGGAACCACCAGTGCCACCAGTACCAATCATCCAACCAGCACCGGGCCCATAACCACTAGTACCACCAGTACCGCCAAACATGGCGGTGCTATTAGGAGATGTAGTGCTGGTCATCAGTCCACCATAGCCGCCATAACCACCTGTACTGGTCATTAAACTGCCGCTATAACCGCCATAACCCCCTGTCATTAGACTGCCGCCATAACCGCCATAACCACCAGTACTGGTCATTAAACTGCCGCCATAACCGCCATAACCACCAGTCATTAGACTGCCGCCATAACCGCCATATCCACCATATCCACCAGTCATTAGACTGCCGCCATAACCGCCATAACCGCCGCCGCCAGCAGCAGCACCGCCACCGCCACCGCCACCACCGCCACCGCCACCACCGCCACCGCCGCCTTGAGCTAAAACAGCGGGAGAAGCGAGAAAAATAACCATAGCGATCAAACAAAAAGTAAAACTAAAAATTTTGCCAAACCTTGTTAACATATTTTTTTCCATATTTTTTTACCCCCTCTGAACCATAAGATAAAGATAATATATTAAATGTTATAAAAAAATTGTTACTGAATTATTTCATACCCCCAAAAACAGTTCTGGGGTTAACTAATAAAGCCTTAATTTCACCCCCCCCTCAAAATAATTGTCCTTTCACTTCATTCCCTTTCTTTAATATTTAATGATGAACAAAAAAAACAAGATGAACTTTAATCAGATATTTATTCACTGTTATATCAAAAATAAATACTTAATCATAAAACGTAAAATGCGTTTATGAAGAATCGCAGGAGACATCAAGAAATAAATAGTTGGACTTAAGCTAATAATTAACAGCAAATTATATCATACTTATTGCATAGATCCAAATTAAATTTTTTAACAATCCTATTTATTCGCCAAATCAAATAATTTTTATAAAATCTATATAATCTTATTTTTTGTTTATCTTGTTTGTCTACAAAATGGTCAGAAATTACTGGGGAATAAAAACCTCTTTTTTCTGTTTGATAAATCTAGACGGATAAAAAAGTATTAGCCTTACGATAGTAATTTTTTTTGACTCTTTATTCAATTGATAACAGTAATTCCCCTTTTAGCCATAGGAAGCCTTATAAAGTTTACGATCTCTGGGATTACATTTTTGGATTTTTACCGACCGAGCTCACTTTTTTCACAATGAAAACTGCGAAAAAATAATCCTGGGTTTTCGATATAAGGAATCTTTCTGAGTTTACTAAGCCTTTATAGCCGTAGGATTAAAGGGTATAGAATAGTATAAATAGCTCTAATAAAATAAACTAGTTATAATGCGATAATTTTCCGCAACTTCTTGATTTTATTAATGCTTCCATTTAACTATATCTATCAATGAATTATGCATTGAAGGCCAGTTATATATTCATCGCCGGATCTCTGCCGGTAGATTTAAAAAACGCGGCAGTCTATTTCCCATAACAACCTTTCCTAAACCTAAATTCCGACATGTAAGGTACGTGGAAAAAATAAATCATCCCATAATTTGTTTCCGATCAGACCAAAATGATTTCAAATTATATCTTTTCTCAAGATAAACAAAGTTCTTATTCTGTTCCTCATCCAGTATAAACGTTACTATATAAGCGTTTC
>DAOURK010000177.1 GCA_030625085.1 Pseudomonadota bacterium | reverse complement strand
GGTTATATTAGGAGCAATAACAATGTATTAGAGTTTTTATCCACAAAAACAGATACTTATTAACTCCCCCCGGACCCCCCTCACTACTGCTACTACTAACTATAAATAAGGGTAATACCTATCACTTTTACTATACAAGGAAAAATGGCAGCACTGCCAAATTTCCTAAAAGCCGACATCGGTTTTTAGACAACCGCTAGATCAAAAGACTTTTGATGCAGAGGAAGCGATTTCAAAAAAGGATGATACTATTTCAATACTGCTCAATAACTTAGGCCTCACAACATAATATTCTATAGCTTTTTGGACATAGAGTGATATAGGGGATGTCCAAAAAGCCATAGAATAATTAGAGAAGGCGCTGGTTATTTTTTTTATGAAAGTGTGGGGGTGGATATTGAAGCGAGGAAATACCGAAAATTACGAGTAAGAAGACTAAAAGGGCGGGCCTGTGAACCACATTGAAAGTGACAGTCAGCAAAAAAAAGAAGGAAGTAATTTTAAGCTGCAAGTTGATAGCTTTGAAGAAAGAAAGTCTGATAAATGTATAAAAAAATCAGTGACTATGCCATCATAGGCAACCTTCATTCTATAGCTCTTGTTGGAATTGACGGCTCTATTGATTGGCTTTGCCTGCCCCATCTTGATTCTCCCAGTGTTTTTGGAGCCCTTCTTGATAATCTAAAAGGAGGCCGCTTCTCCATTACTCCCACAGGGGAGTGGGATTCTGTAGCCGCGTATCTTCCAAATACCAATGTCTTAATCACCAAATTCAGGACCAGAGAGGGGACCTTAAAGCTTACTGATTTTATGCCCATACCCACTGGAGAAGAGGAAGAGCTAAAAGAGAGGGGACACGAACTGTACAGGCTCGTTGAGGTGGTCAAGGGGAAGGTTGATGCCGGAATGATTTTTGAGCCCCGCTTTAATTATGCCCGCTCATCTACCACAGTCAAAAAAAATAAACAAATCGTAATAGCTAAAGGGAATGATGAAATCATCACCCTCTGTTCTTCCCGCGAGATGAAGGTCAAAAAAAAGAGATCAGAGGCAACCTGGGCGATTCAAGCAGGGGACAAGGTGTGGCTTCATCTGAATTATGGAACAGAAGAGGGGATTGTTCTTGATCCGGAGCAAGCCGAAAAATCCTTACAGGATACTGTAACATACTGGCAAACCTGGCTTGAGAAGAGTGAAACAGGACTAACCGTTGAATTGGGCCCTTTTCAGGAAATGGTCAACCGCTCAGCCCTGGCCTTAAAACTCCTCTTCTATAATCCAACCGGCGCCATAGCGGCCGCCGCCACTACTTCTCTTCCTGAAGAAATTGGCGGAGTAAGGAATTGGGATTACCGCTATACCTGGATTCGGGATACTTCCTTTACTGTTCAAGCCCTCTTCAATCTAGGACATCTTACTGAAACCGAAAAGTATCTGAAGTGGATTGAAGACATCCCTTCCCGATATGGTGCAGAGAAGATGCAGATTATGTATGGGCTTCGCGGTGAGGAAGATCTGCCCGAGGAGGAGCTTGTTCATCTTGAGGGCTATAAAGGATCAAGGCCGGTCCGCATAGGAAATGATGCAGCTAAGCAAAAACAACTTGATATTTATGGTGAAATCATGGATGCGGCCCTTAAGCTCTCAAACTACGTGGGGAAAATTGATATCACGATGTGGCCGTTTTTATGCAGTATCTGCAATTATGTTGTTGAACATTGGCAAGACCAGGACGCCGGAATCTGGGAGGTAAGAGGCGGACCTCGACACTTCGTGTATTCAAAGGTAATGTGCTGGGTGGCCCTTGACCGGGGGCTTATCATAGCCCGCAGGTATGGCTTTCCGGCTGAGCTGCAAAAGTGGGGGACGGCCCGAAACATAATTAAAGAAGAGATATTGGAAAAAGGTTTTCACCAAGAGAAGAAGGCCTTTGTCCAACATTATGATACCGAGGCCCTGGATGCTACCAGCCTTTTAATACCTATCCTCGGGTTTCTTCCCTATGATGATCCACTGGTTATATCTACCCTTGAAGCCATCCAAAGGGAATTAGGTCATGAAGGTCTTTTATACCGGTATGCAACCGAGGACGGTCTCCCCGGAGGGGAGGGAACATTTCTGCTGTGCACCTTCTGGCTGATTGAAAACCTCATTGCCCTCGGTAGGCTTGAGGAGGCTGAAAACTGTCTTCAGCGCATGGAAACTATAGCCAACCACGTTGGACTGTTTTCTGAAGAATACGACCTTGCCTGGAAAGAGCAACTGGGTAATTTTCCCCAGGCCTTTACCCATATAGGGTATATCAATAGCGTCATTTCATTAAGCAAAGCCAAAGAAAGAAGAAGGGAAAAGCAAAAGGGGAAAAAGGGGCCCCACAGGCAACTCCCCTTTATGGGCTCTATTGTTCTCAATGAGGGAGAACCCCGGTACGATATTCCCTCCAAAGAGATCGCCATGGGGCTTAAAAACCGGATAAATATACTCAGGGGTGCTTATTTCGATATCATGCAAAGCCGGGTGGCCTATGAACAAATGGATGCCTCAAAACCCTACAGGGAATATGTGGAGCTCAGTTACAGCTTAAAGAAGATGAATCTTGATCATCTAAAAACACGGCGAGAGAAGCTGGCCTTTTGGATCAACCTCTACAACGTCATCGTTATCCATGGCGTTATAGAGCTTGGTATCAAGGATTCGGTTAAGGAGGTTAGGAATTTTTTCAGGCGTATTGAATATAACATCGGGGGTATGCTCTTTAGTCCTGATGATATTGAGCACGGCATTTTGCGTGGAAACAGCCGTCTTACCAAATCCTCTTCCAAACTCTTTAAGAAAAAGGACCAAAGGCTAAATTTTTTTATTACACCGGTTGATCCTCGCATCCACTTTGCCCTGGTCTGTGCCTCCTCTTCCTGTCCTCCCATTGATGTCTATACTGCTGAGAATCTGGATAAAGAGCTTTCCATTGCCGGCAAAACCTTTTTAAATGCCGGGGGGCTCATACTCGACCCAAAAAAAAATAAAGTTTCTCTGTCAAAAATATTTAAATGGTATGGTCAGGACTTTGGGAAAACCCTTGCCGAGAGGTTGGAATTCATTGCTCCCTATCTCTACAGTAAGGAGGACAGGGAATTTATCGAGCATAACTCATCCACAATTAAGGTGTCCTACCAGGACTATGATTGGAGATTAAACAGGTATTAAGGCTTCTGTTCAGTCAATGGCTTAAATGACTCTCCCAGTGCCGATTCCACATAGGGATTTTTATAAAAATAATTTCACAATCGATATTCAGCCAAAAGTAGCGCAGGGCTTTAGCCCTGCCAAAATGCAAGGCTGAAGCCCTGCGCTACAGTATAAAATTTAATATCTGAAAATCTATAAAGACTGAAAGGACGCTACTTTCGATCGTGCGGCACTGACACTGTAACGTCGGCAGTGGCGATGTTTCCGGAACTATCAGTAGCTTTGAAGGTAATTCAGTGTCGAGAAGGCTGACCTCTACATTGATTGCAAACTCAGAGGTGTTGTTGTTGGTATCGGTGGCAGTGGCAGTAACCTTTTCTCCGATTTCCAGCGCAACCGGGCCGGAATCCGGATCGTAAACAAAAGGCCAATTTCCTGACCCATCCGCTGTTGTTGTGCCCAAGTAGACTTTCCCTTCACCCTGAAATTCTGGAAGCACCGGATATGGAGGTACCGGATATACTACCGGACCTTCGGCCTTAAAAACCTCAATCTTATAGCCATTGAGGGCAAGACCACTAATAGTAATAGTTAAGTCACCCTTGACAACTGAGGTTATGGCAGGAAAGGGAATGCTATTATTAGCTCCACTATCCAAAAGGACACCTTTACCCTCATTTTGGTACATAGAATTCTGGGTAATGAGATTATAATCGGCATCAGATCCTGTGACACGAATATCATCATACCATTGGGGGGTTGCACCACCACCAGTGTAAGCAATAACGTTTCCAGGTCCTATTTGATTAAAATCGCAATTCTGAATGTAGACACCAACATCCCCATTTGCCAATGCAGTAGCACCATCTGCACCTATCCCAATATAATTGCCTATTACCTCATTACTGGAAGCATCCATGATATAAACTCCTATTCCAGTATTCCCGGAAACAATATTTCGCTCTGCTTCTAGTATCCTTCCAACAACATTATCATGTGAATAAGCTCTAATCCATACACCGCCAGCATTCGCTAAAGCTACATTGCCGGAGGCATCTGTCCCAATTTTGTTACCTTTTATCTCATTGTTGTAGGCATATTGGTGGATACAAACTCCAAAACTACTATTGCCAGAAATGAGATTCCCATCTTCGGTTGTCCCTCCAATAACATTATCATGAGCATAATCATCGATAAATATACCACCGGCATTCGGCCTAGCAATAGCGCCAGATAGATCGTAATTATTCAGTCCCCTCAACTCCTCCCCTTGATGGGGGAGGTTGGGTGGGGATGAAATTAAGCGTCACCCTCCCCTAACACCTCCCATCAAGGGAGGGGGACTGAATGGTTACCATATATAGTATACACTTTTATATTTTGATGCTAAATCTATATTGTGGGCGGAGAATAGGATAGAGGATATTGAACGCTCATAAATCCTCAAGCCATTGTTCGGCCTGCTTGGCTATATCACTTAAACGGCTTTCCGGCCATGTCTCGATGTATGGGGGCAGAACATTATTTTCAGGCATTAATTTATTATTATAAACTTCGCAATAATTTGCCAGTACAATTATCTTACCAAGCCACTGCATTTCACCCTGACTAAAATTTTGATTGAGATATGCACATGTTAGCCTGGATAATACTTGTAAATCCCTTATTGACAGAGCATCGGTTTTTTCTATGGTTTCTATAGCCTGGCGCCATCTCTTATGAGCTAAATGATCGTCGACAGATTCAAATATGTTCAAGGTTTTTACAATATCGCTTTTTTGTTTTTGCCTTTTCTTTGCCGGCATGAGCGATAGTCCGGCATACTCGATATAGGGATTAAGATTGCATTCGCCGTTCTCATAGGTTATACCTTCCATCCAAATGTCCCGGGCCCTTTCTATATCGCCCCTAATAAAATAACCAATCCCAAGAAGATGACAGATATGACGAGCAGTGCCCTCATTAAGATCGGCCTTAAGATCGGCACGTGAAATTCTTTCAAGCAGTGCAATAACTTCCCGCCACTTTTGTTCCTTGGCGGCTTCCTCGGCACAATCCAGTAAAACACTAAAATGATTGGGATATTGTGTCCTCATCCAGGTTTTCATATCATTGACTTTATCAAAGTGGAAGGTACTATGTAAGGCATAAATAAAAGCGGCAATTTGATCGGGTGTATTGAATCCCGGTTGTTTCATTTTTTTAATTGTCTCATTTAACTCTTTTCGCGTGTAAGTTCTAATTTGCATCATATAAGCCAGGGAAGTTGCCTTGACGTTGCCTGTCGGATTATTACAATAATAATAATCAGTTCTAAATTCAGGGATGCCCTCTTTAGAAGGATCATCGGCTTCAAAATCAAAACTCGGCGGATCCTCATTAAGAACAACAGCCTGTACCCTGTTGCCCTGGAAATTTACGGCCGCAACCTGCCTTGAAAACTCATCCCAAGCAAAGTCAACCTTCTTGGGAACACTCACCTCGTATAGCCGATCAAAGCCCTGCCCGGTTTCCTTGAAGGCAGCCAGAATGTATTCGGTACCTTCTGCAAAAGCATCTGTAAAAAGAATAAAAATAATGCCCGTATCAAATGAAGTGAAAATCAAATACTGAAACTCTCCATTTGTATTTTCGATTCTCAGGGGCTGATATCTCTTTTTTAGATCAGGTCTTACTTCTATAGTTATAACAAGATCGCTTTGTTGCTCTTCATCGAATTCTTGAAATGGATTCATGGTTCCGGAATCGTCAAAAGCCAAAAAAACGAAATCATTTCCATTTGGATGAACAGTGGCCACATGGATGGCTTGGTAATCTTCAAAGGTAAAACTTTCAACAGGTTTACCCTGCTCCGAATAAAATTGAACTGTTTTAGTAGTCGTATTCTGAATAGCAATACGAAAACGTCCGCCCGTATTAATTGCCATAGGATAACCGGAAGTCTTTACCCGGCGAGTAACTCGTTGTTGATCGATATCAATGATCTCACATATTTCAAAAAAATCTCGTTGTTTCTTACGCTTATTTAACCACAAAGATCTACTCTTTGGAAATAGCCATGCTCCTTCGATCACTTCTTCTTCTCCGGCAAAAGAACTGAAATCATACCAGGAAAGAATATTTAACGGCTCCAAACCGAGCTCCAATACTTCGGCATTCTCTCCTGTTAACCAGAGCACATTTCCCTGCGCGTAAATATAATGGAGAAACATCTGCTTGGGGGTTCGCAGAATGATGGCTTTTTTGAATTTTTGGTCATCAAGGCAAAATATTCTCAGAAACACCCACCGTTGATGACTGGTGACGATAATAAGATGTTGTCCGTCCGCCGACAAGCAACTGTTAATATCTTCGGTCAACCATTGTAAGCCGAAAGATGCATAATATATCGGCAATTCATCAATATCGACTGAAACAAGAGACCATTCCTTTTTTATGTGAGAGGTATGCTCCTGCACCCTGTCAAGCCAATACCCGGATGCATCCTGTCCCGTATGTTTGGCTAACTCTTTGGCAATTTCTCTGGCAGCAAAATGATCCCCCCCTTGATGTGAGTCATTGTACTTCTGCTTAAGCCTCATGAATTTTTCCAGGTAATGCAATCTGTGGTTTATATCATCAAAGAGCTTTTTATCATTTTCCTGCAAAAGACCAACTTTTATACGATCCATGCAGGCACGCGCTTTTTCAGGATTTTCCATTTCAAGAAAACGAGCGGCCTTCTCTAAAATATCTTTAGCTTCTTTGTACTTAACAGCTTGTGACAGCATTTCAGCCTGTTGCAAAATATCATGTGCTTCAGGAACTGATTGCAGCACTTTAGCATGAGATTCCATCTCTGCAATTATGCGCTCAGGCTCTTTTTTCTTTTTAAGGGCTTCTTTGGATTTACCCAGTATCAGCACCGCTTCCACCAGTTTTTCCGGTTTAGCTGTAATTTGTGTGAAAAGGATTTGATCCAGCCAGCCCAGGTGCGGATCATAAATTTCATTATTTATACGTCTTCGTTGTTGTGCACTGAGATTGATATAGTCTAAAAAAGCTTTTCTCTTGTTCCCTTCAGCCAGAAGATCAATGAGGCAGTGAATCTGCATTTCTTCTTTTTTACGCCTGGCTTTATTTTGAGCGTATTCAAGACGCTTGGCCAGATTGGCGGCCTTTGCTCCGCCGGCAATAGCTTTCTTCAGCAACTCAACTTCCCGGCTGAAATCGTTATTCTTTTGGGCCTCATCAGCTAAACGCAGAAACCGATCTATTCTTTCATTACGTTGTTGTTTTTCAAATTGATGACGGATACGTCGCGCTGCTTTGTTTTCGGGAGATACAGACAAAATCCTGTCAGCCAGTTTCAAGGAATCTTCAGTTCGTCCCTGCTGTTGGGCTATGATCATTTCCTGCTCAATCGGTTCGAGACGTTTGTCACGTAATGATTGGATATTTTTAGCCAATTGTTCTATTTCAGGTCTTAATTCAACTTGTTCAAAACATGCCAACTCTATTAAAAGATGTGAAGCGCGCTCCAGGTCACCCTCTTGTATAAAATGTTTCACCGAGAGTAGATATACTTCCGAAGCTCTCGGGTGTGATACGTGTTTGATGTACTCTAAGGCGGATTCTATTCGGCCGCTTCGTGCTGATGCCAAAGCCGAAAAAATCTTCACTTTATCATTTGCTTTTAGGCTTATTAAAATAGTATTTGAAAGATCTATTGCTTTTTCATAAGCAGCTAAATGGTCGACATAAAGTTCTAAAAGAAATAAAGCAGGATTCGGATCATCCCGGGATAGTGTAAGCGCTCGGCGACAATACTTTTCGCAGGCATCGTAGTCGTATTCAACCAGTGCGTTTTGGCCCAGTTGCATCAATTCGTCTTTGGTCAGATCTTCTTCTCTTTCTTTTATCCTGTTGCCTGGCGAATAATCGGCTATGCCTGGAGACGTATAATGGAGAGATTTTTCTAAAGTTTCAGTCGCTTCAAACGGATTGTCGGTCAGGGCTTCATCAATTTGCCTTTGGGTCCAGGACCTGGCATCTTCATCTAATTCATCAATTATGGCATGACATGCATCTTCATCAAAATGGCGGAGACGGAATCCCACCAATCGTGGATTCTCAGATTCGGGCTGCTCTACTATCAGCCTTTCATGAAAACGCCTTATGAGCAGACTTTGCAACTGCGTCTTTATTTTATAACGTTCGGATGCTTTCTTTGAGCTGATATTTTCCCCTGTAGGATTAATCCGATGAATCATTTTGATTAGCTCATATACTGTAATAGGGACCTTCTCTTTCAGAACATCATAATAATCATTTTCTTGTTTCTTTTTCTTTCTCTTGCGAGCCATCTATTTCATCACCAACCATTGTATTGATTATTATACCTGATTACTTTATCATGATATGAGAACGTTATGAAGATGTAAAGTATAATATTCGTTTTTTAATAGAGGTGAAGGGCCTTTGACGAAAAAGATAAAGATAGGTATAACAAACACGAGATACAATTATAGATAATAATCCCTGTAAACATTAAGATTGCTATGAGATATATTAATACATTTAAATTAATCCACACCATGTTCGAACATAAGCCCCTTGATTCAAGGGCATTACTGGCTGATGTCGACCAGCACACTGTAATGCAAGCACTCAATCGATCAAAAGGAGGAATGCCGAAGTCTATTCAATTCACCAATGTCCGAATGGAACATCCAGCATTGGCGAAAATGCGACCAGGCGATAAAGAGCGGCTCTGGGAGATCTATGAACGTGTACGAGCTTTTCCAAACGAGGAGCTTCCGAAACTCCTGGAATTACAGCAGCAGTATCCGCATGTTCCCCCTATTTATAACTATATTGGGATCGCTTATGCTTGCAGCAGTCAAGAAGATAAGTATTTTGAAATATTACTCGAAACAAACAGGAGATTTCCTGAGTATCTGTTCGGCAAAACTGCCCTGGCCGATTATTATCTTACTCATCACGAGCATAAGAAGGTGCCGAAAATTCTTGATAAAAAATTTGAACTTTGGCAACATTATCCAACTATTGAGCTGTTTCATGTGAGTGAAGTACGGTTGGTAATGTCAACCGAAAAGTTACCCACCGTGACAGCCGAAAAGTTACCCACCCCCAAATTAGTAAATTTATAAAATAATTAATTAATAGTAGTCGTCGGGATTGTGGAGAGTGTGGAAAACTCGTCTTTATGAGTTTTC
>DAOURK010000086.1 GCA_030625085.1 Pseudomonadota bacterium | reverse complement strand
GGCAGGGGCCTATTATATAGCGCCGAATTTAGAATTAGGCATTCCTGCTGACTTATCCCTCGGCGCAAGCTATAGCCGGGGACGTCATGATGTAGGCAAAGACAAATTGACCCATCAACGGATCACTGTTACTGCCAATCTGGAATGGGATTACCCGCCGGCCACGCCCTATATCCGCGTTGGCGCTCTTCAGTCGGATTTAGATTATCCTACGCTTGATGAAGATAGTACCTCTGTCTTCTTTGTGGGTGGAATTCGGTTTTCCTTTGCTCAGCGTTTGTTCCTTGGGGCGGAATTTAATATCAGCGAGGATATTGGCTTTGGCGGCACCCTGGGCTACTCCTTCTGATTTTTTGCTTTCTCTTTTAATCGGGTGAGGATGCTTGAGGCAATAGGGGGACAGCCGGGGATATAAATCCCTTTTTTCTTGTGTTTGGCCGTACAGTTCCCGATAAGGATAAGCCCTTCGGGCGGATTTTGCAGGTCTTTGCCGATCCCTACAATGAGTTTTCCATCCTGGAAAAAAGATGGGGGTACCTGGGGTAGAAATCTTCTTAAAAAGAGCAAAGTTGTCGATAAACAAGCACTGCAGGAATTGCAGTCTAAAACCGTCACATTGGGATACTGGATGGAGATTTTCTGGGGGGGTGGTGCAAAGGATTGTCGGAATGCTGCATAATTTGTCGGCTGAATAGGTATTTTTTTAAGATTAATTTCGCCTACTCCTCGTTCGCTCAGCATTCGCAGGTGAGGGATGGTGGCAGGTTCAAAGCCCATGAGGTATGCGGCCACGGCATCAGCGGCCAGACAATCCTGGCTGGCTACTATCAGCCCCACTTCTTTAGGGTCCCCCTCGCTGGGGCCTAAGCCCTCCAGGCCAACAGTGCCGTCAATGAGGGCTAAATCGGGACGCAAAACTTCAGCCATATCAGCAATGGCTACATCCAGAGCTTTGCCTTCCCCATCTTTCAGGCCGGCATACTCTAATTGGTGCAAGCGGGCCTTTTCTCGTCTCCAGAGCACTCCCTTCATATTTTTTATGCTCAAACTCACGCCTGTATGCATATGGGTTTTCATAACCGGAATGGATACCAGATAATCCACCTCTTTGATCAGGGCGCACACCCGAAGTTTTTTCACCAGCTTCCCGCGAGGGATAGGCAATTCAAAGGGAGTCCGTTCATCCAAATCTATGAGGCAGACCCCTTTTTTTCTGGCTATCTCAGCCATCTCGGCTTTTTCCAGGGCATCTAAAGCCTTTACCCCCAGAATGGGACTTTCTCCCAAAAAGATTGTGGCGGGTTTTACTTTTTGAAAAAAATCAATGGCAGCAGCTACCACCTGAGGATGAGTAGTTACCCCTTGTCTGGCAGGCACACATCGTCCCGCATTGGGCTTGAGCAGAATTTTTTTTCCCTGAAGTGGGGGTAGGGATAAGGCATCCAGAGCTTTTAGGGTATTTTCGTAAGGGTCGCTGCCTTTGGTTATGACGGTCAGTGGATGTCTTCCGGAAAGATTGTTTTTTTCTTTTGGCATTTAACACCTTTTGGGGTAGGAACCGAGGATTTTCAAAAAGGCCGAGTGAGTCTCTAACTTATGTAAGGCTTCAATTACCCCGGGATCTTCTCGATGTCCCTCACAGTCAATATAAAAAATATAATCGCCGAGCTTTCCGGATGGGCGAGATTCGATTTTGGTTAAATTAATGTTGCGCTCCTTGAAGACCTCCAGCATGTCGCATAAAATCCCGGGCCGGTCGGCCACCGGATAAAGTACCAGGCTTGTTTTGTCTCTCCCGGTACTTTTTGTTGAGTCTTTTTCAGTTATAACCACGAAGCGGGTTACATTAAATTTATGGTCCTGGATATTTTTTTCTAAAAGGCTCAAGTTGTATATTTGGGATGCAATGTTCGGCACAATGGCTGCATATCCGGGCTCTTTTTGCCGGGATAAAAGCTCGGCTGATTTCGCATTACTGCTGGTATCAATAATCTCTGCTTCGGGCACTTTGGTTCGTAAAAAGGTCTTACATTGGGCATGGGATTGAGGGTGAGCGTAAACTACCTTTATTTGATCCAGCTTTTCACTCCCGGCTAGATTATGTTTAATCGGCAATACTGTTTCAGCTTTGATGTGCAGATTAAAATGAAGGAGTGCGTCCAGGGTAAATCCCACCGAACCGGTGACAGAATTTTCTATAGGCACCACGCCCAGTTCCCCCTCTTTGGCGTTTACTCCTTCAAAAATATCCCAAACTGTAGATTTAAAGCTGATTTCAGCCAGCTCATTATATTCCATCACTGCCTCGTGGCTAAAGGTACCTTTTGGCCCAAGGGTAATGATTCGCATATTCTTTCCTCCCTATCGAATTGCCTTAACGTGACTCTTATTGTAATAAATTTTTCCCTGGATAGTCAAATAAAACCAGCAGTAAACAGGGGTTAAAAGATGGGCAAGATAATGAGAAGAAGAATTTTGTTAAATCCTGTTAATCCTGTCTAACTTGAGCCCTTTGGGGATTGGTTGGCCATCGAAGAATAGCTTGCCCTCATCGTCCTGAGCATATCTTCCTTCAGCTATGTATTGTAAGGTCTTGGGGAAAATTACCCAATCACCAACCTTTTTTAAATTTTTTTGATGAAAATCAGCCACGGAACGAACAGCATCAGTATTATTCGGATTAAAGGAATTTTCCAGAACTACCGGCAAAGGGGAAGAAATCATCAAAAGGCGGCCCCCGTCAACCAAAGGTTCAATAATATGGGTGGTTGAATGAATGGAGGTTTCCCCTGCCAAAATTGCATCTCGCACTACGTGCGCACCCACATATTTTCTTTTCCCCTCCACTTCAATGGATAAATCGGCAGGGTGAACATTCACCCCCAGATAAGCTTCTACCAATGGTTTGGTGGCAATGCTCATATACCCTGCGTAGGCGGCGACTTTAGCTTCAAAGGGAGCCAATGCCCTAATGGTTTCGCGGTCAAATTCTTCTCTAATCCTTAAGTCACTGCGAGGCTTTCCTCTGTGGACATAAAACTCTCTCAGATCGCGGGTTACTACAGGGATATCAAAATCTTTTCCGATTTCACACGCCTTAGAGTCAAAGGTGTCACTGAAAATGACCACTACCTTATAGACAAACCCTCCCTTGTTTCTTTTTAATTCCTGTTCTTTTTCAAGAATTTTTCGTAAATTGGAACCGTTTCCAGACATAAGTGCCGCCACTTGAAGAGTTCCGTCCGAAGGGTTATGTAATGGTTTTATATTCATGATAAATGAACTCTATCTATATATTTTTAGTTATTAAATTTGGCATCTTTCATTTTCCAGTTTGCACTTTTTGTCATTTCGAACGAATGTGAGAAATCTTTTAACGTTTGGTTATAAGATTTCTCGTCGTTTCACTCCTCGAAATGACAATGTAAAATGTCAATTATTTATTGTCTATAATGAAGGATACCTTAAATTCCATACATTTATTTTTTTTATTATTCTGACTCTTTTTTATCTTTTGATTTTTGGGCGAATACTTGATAACGCCGCGCTTCATTTTCATTCCCCTGAGCAGAATAAATCTGACTTATTTTTTGATAGTAATACGCCTTGTTGCCCGGATCTTCATGAACCAGGGAAATATATAATTCAACAATCTTAGCTGAGTATTGCCCGGCTTCAAAACAAAGGTCAGCATATTGTTGCTTGATAGACGCATCAACTCGAAAACCACAACCGCGGCACTCCTCCATGATTTCTTCCAATAAATCACGCGCTTTTTCTTTTTCACCAAGGGCATCATAGGTCAGGGCCAGTGAATGGGCAATATGCTCGTTCCAACCTGAAGATTTAAGATGATTAAGGTATAAGGATTCGGCTTCTTTATATTTGCCTGCCTGAAAAAGCGTTTCTCCCTGAAGAAGCCGGATGGGCAAAGTATTTTTTATCTCTTGAGGGCACGAGGTAAGCAACTCCTGAGCCAAATCATACTCTTTTATCTCCCAGTAGGTTTCACAAAGAAGTTGGATTCCTTGCAGAGAATCAGGATGCTCCTTTAAAAATTCTTCCAACAAGGAACGAGCCTCTTTGTATTGTTTTAAATTGAGATGGGCTTTGGCTAATTCCATGGGAATAAAACTTTCGGAAGAAGGGTCCTCCTTCATGGCTTGGGATAATTTGTCTACAGCCTTCTCAAAGTCTCCTTGATTCAAGGCCACAAAGCCAATTTTAAAATCATTGCCATATCCCTGATAGACTTCAGTCATCTGTTCGGGCAGTGAAGCGCACAGGGCGGTAAAATATTCATCCAATCGGTCCTGATAGTCGGGCTCTTCCACATCGTCTTGGCGAAGATCAAACTCCGGGAAATCTTCCACCTCACCAACCGGAACAGTTTGAATTTCTTGTAATTTTTCTTCAAGTTCAATTTGTAGTTCCGGATCTTCGGCCAATTCCCTGGCCAAACGGAATTTTTCTTCTGCATCATCATAATTTTCCATGTCCATAAGCTCTTCCCCGATTTGTTTGTGGCGAAGGGCCAGGGCATTTTTTGTCTGGGTAATTTTTTGCTGAAGCCGGTCTTTAAGATCAGTTTTATCAGAAAACTTTTTCTCCGCTTTGCTCAAAGCAGCTTCATATTCTATTTTTGCCGGGCCATATTCCTCGTTTTCAAATAAAACATCCCCCTTTTGTTCATACTCTTCGGGATCTTTACCGGAAAAAATTTTTAAAAATCCCATGTATTTTTTTTCCCTTCAGCAAATTGTTTCCTGAATATATTTTTCGGTATCAAGACTTATCCGGGATATTACTTTTGTGGACACTCGATTCCCTCGGCTGTTGACCCCTTTAATTAACTGATTACTAAAATCTATTATTTCAGACCGCACTTTCAGGCGTTTTTTTGGCACATATCGTATTTTTACTTGAAATTGTTTTCCCGTGATAAAGGCCTGCACCTTCCCGCCTGGCTCAAATAATTGGTATTCTTTATCTAAAATAAATTTTTCAATCCGAAATCTCTTACAATAGGATAAACCCGAAGCTGCGTCTTTATAAATTAAATTAAACAAGACATCCTTATCAAATTTGTTTACATATAAAAGATTTTCACCAATAAATCTTTTTTTGGGAATGGGGATCACCGTGTACATTCCATCCTGTCTAATATAGAGAAGGCGATCATAATCACTGACTGTAATAATCTCACCCTCATTCACTTCCGCCCCCACATACCCCTTTTCCGGATCATAGTGTACTTTAATATTGGCCAAAGCAACTTTTTTGGCTTCTACTGTATCAAATAATTGAATCTTGGTGTGCCGAGGATAGGAGGCTCCATATTTATCCAAAATTTTTTGAATATAAGAAATGGTATAATCTGTTAACTTATGTAAATCTTTTTTGATTTGTAAGATTGTCTTTTTAACTCCCCGCATTTCTTTTTTGTTTTTTTCCAGATCAAATCGGGAGATACGTTTTATTTGAATCTGCAGCAGCATTTCCACATCTTCTTTCGTCACCTCGCGCTCCAGCAAATGAGCAAAACGACTCACGCCCTCCCTAACAGCTCGTTGCACATCTCGGTAATTTTTTTGCTCCTCAATATCTTTATAAATTCGGTTTTCAATAAATATTTGCACCAGTGTTTTTTCGTGTAATTTTTCTTTTTGACGGGCCAGATTTATGGTTAACTCAGCCTCCAACAAGGCCAGAAGCTGTTTGGCGTAATGCTTTAAAACCTCATTTGCTGTTGTTTGGCAGGGTTTATTTTCCTTAATATGAATTAAATTGGCTGAAATCGATACCTCGCAGTCAGTAAAGGCATAAAGGGCCGGCTTGGTTTCTTTGGCGCTTACCCCCCGAGCCGGGATAACTTCAATCTCCACTTGTTCAGCCGTATAATCATTGATCTGGGAAATTTTGATTTTACCCCTTTTAGCCGCATTGTCAATTGAGTTCACCAAAGACTCGGTAGTAGTCCCATAGGGGATTTCGCGAATGACCAGGGATTTGGGGCCACGAATCTCAATCAATGCCCGTACTCTCACTTTCCCATTGCCCTGGTTATAGTCGCTTACATCCATCAAACCGCCCTGAAGGAAATCCGGATAAATCTCTACCTCTTCATTTTGCATGATCTTGATTTGCCCTTCCAGCAGCTCAATGAAATTATGGGGCAGGATTTTGGTGGCTAAACCAACGGCAATCCCCTCGGCGCCTAAAAGCAGTAAAACAGGGAGTTTGCTGGGCAAATACACCGGTTCCTTATTTCGCCCATCATAGGAATCCACATATTGGGTAAGATCTTTGTTAAACAAAACCTCTCTGGCCAATGGGGTTAATCGGCATTCAATATACCGGGCTGCTGAGGCTGCATCACCAGTATAAATATTTCCAAAATTACCCTGTTTTTCAATAAAATATTCCTTATTGGCCAGATTCACCAGAGCAGCATAAATAGAGGCGTCACCATGGGGGTGATACTGCATGCAATGTCCGACAACATTGGCCACTTTGTTGAATCTTCCATCATCCATCTTCTGCAGGGAATGTAAAATACGACGCTGCACAGGTTTCAGCCCGTCATTGATTTCAGGGATGGCCCTCTCTTTAATAACATATGAGGCATATTCAATAAAATTTTGCCCCATTATTTTTTCTAAACTCATGGGTCCTCCATAAAACCCCCAATAACACCTTGCCAACAATCACCTCAACTAACATCGCCAATCAGGGGGAGGGATTAAACCAGGTTTTCCATAACGTATTCTTTTCTTTGGGGGGTATTTTTTCCCATATAGAACTGTAAAATCCCGGGCACTTTTTGAAATTCATCTACTTTTACTTTGATTAAGCGAATGTCCTCGCCAATAAACTGGCCGAATTCCTTGGGGGAAATTTCTCCGAGACCTTTAAATCTGGTTATTTCCGCATTTCGGCCAATTTTTTTGAGGGCTTTTTGTTTTTCCTTCTCATTATAACAATAAATGGTTTGCTTCTTGTCCCTCACCCGAAACAGAGGGGTTTCCAGGATAAAGACATGGCCCTTTATAACTAAAGGCTCAAAGAATTTTAAAAAATAGGTCAGCAGGAGATTGCGAATATGCAAACCATCAACATCAGAATCTGTGGCCAGGATAATCTTTTGAAATCGCAAATCGTCAATAGACTCTTCAATGCCCAGAATTTTCATAACATTGTATAATTCTTCATTTTTATAAACCCGGCTCAATTTTTCATCACAGCAATTTAGGGGCTTTCCCTTAAGAGAAAAAATAGCCTGAGTCATGACATCTCTACAGGTAACCATAGATCCTGCAGCAGACTGCCCTTCAGTAATAAAGATCATAGACCTTTCCCCATCAGAAGATCGATCACCTTTATGGCATTTACAATCCTTGAGGTTGGGTACCTTAATGGATGTTTTTTTTGCCAGTTCCCTGGCCTTTTTCTTGACCCCCTGCAACTCTATGCGTACTTTTTCGTTGGAGGCAATTTTTTTGAGCAGGGCTTCGGCAACTTCTATATTTTTGTGCAGAAAATCCGAGACCTGGTCCTTTATCTCGCCGACAATCCAACCCCGGATGTCAGTATTGCCCAGCTTATTTTTGGTTTGTGATTCAAAAACCGGCTCATCAATTCGAATGGAAATGGCCCCTACGATACCATCCCGCACATCCACCGCATTAAAGGATTTTCCCGAGTAATCATTAATTCCCTTCAAAATCCCTTCTCGAAAAGCTGATTGGTGCGTACCCCCGTCTGCGGTATATTGCCCATTGACAAAGGCATAATAGGTATCCCCATAATTATCCGTATGGGTAAAGGCAAATTCCAATCTCTCTGATGAATAATCAATAATGGGATAGAGGGTCGCCTCTGCCAGTTCATCCTGCAGCAAATCAAATAACCCTCTTTTTGAAATAATGAGCCGGTTATTGTACTTAAGAGCCAAACCTGTGTTCAAATAGGCATAGTGCCAGAGACGTTTTTCAACCAGATCTTGGTTGAACTTATAGGGTGGGAAAATAGATTGATCGGGTCTGAATTCAGTATAGGTCCCATTGGATTCATCCACTTTAAAACTTTGATCCTCCAGCAAAACTCCTTGAGTAAAACGGACCTGCCGACATTGCCCATCCCGAAACGATTTAACTATAAAGTGTTCAGAGAGAGCGTTTACCGCCTTGCTTCCTACTCCATTAAGTCCTACTGAAAATTTAAAAACATCTTGATCATATTTGGCGCCGGTATTAATGCGGGATACACAGTCAATTACTTTCCCTAATGGAATACCACGGCCAAAATCCCGCACTTTTACCAGATTATCTTCGATTTTTACAATAATTTTTTTCCCATACCCCATTACGCATTCATCAATGGAATTATCAATCACTTCCTTCATTAAAACGTAAATCCCGTCGTCATGATCCGAACCATCCCCTAATCGTCCTATATACATGCCATAGCGGAGCCGAATATGTTCTAATGAGGACAGCGTCTTAATTTTACTTTCATCATACTTGGTCTGTGTTCCGAGCATGATACCCTCCGGTGAAATATTTTAATTTTAATAATATCAAAAACTTATAAAGAATTATTCCCTGTCAAGATACTAGATATAGCTTTCAGGGGAAGATATATCTCATAAATAATACACTAAAAAAGAAAAAAATGTAACCGGCAACAATTGTTTTTCAGCACCCTCAATACATTCAAAATGAATATTGCTGTTGAGCAATTCTTTTTATAGCCTTTATTTGAATGAAAGTTAGCAAAATGTTTGCTAAAGAGATATAGAAAATAAGAATTATTGACGATTCTTTTTTTCTTTACATAATATGAAAATTTTATTATAATATCCTTGCTATAGCGCTACTCAATTTAAATTTTCGTTATATCCCAATTTTGCCATATTGTTTTCAAACTCCTAGACCAATATAATCCATTCCCCAGCAATAGTTGATAGAAAAGAATGTACGTTTATTCCGTATCCCTTAAATTTATAAAAACCATCATTTTTAGTTATTATAATAAATTTTATCTCATAAAAGTAAGGAGAGAGAAGATGGGGCATAATACATCCAAAAATAATTTAACAATACTATTTTTAGCTGTTTTTATTTTTCTGATTACCTTTCCCAATTTTGTTTTAGCCTATTACTCCTCTTTTCCCTCAGTGACAAAGCAATACGGGCAAATTATTCCCTCTATAAGCCCTGGAACCGGTTACGGACCATCAAGTGGGATCGGGGGACTAGGCGGCGGATTTGGGACTGGTTTCGGGAGTGGTTTGGGAACTGGTTATGGCGGTAGTCTTGGAACTGTGTATGGCGGCGGATTTGGGACTGGTTTCGGGAGTGGTTTGGGAACTGGTTATGGCGGAAGTCTTGGAACTGTGTATGGTGGTGGATTTGGGACTGGTGGGGGTGGCGGATTTGGGACTGGTGGTGGTGGTTACAGCCCTGGCGGAAGCACTATTAAAACAAACCCAATATCTCCCGTACCGACCAATAAGTTTCCAAAACCACCGACGTTATTCTACACACCTCCGATATTTCCTATACCGGCAACGCCCATAACGCCAATACCTGCAGTAATAACGCCTATACTGCCGATACCTCCTTTGCCGGCACCAACGCCATCTATACCGCTCACCCCGACGCCTTTGGCACCCTTACTCCCCACATCGCCCCTTGTATTTCCAACGCTTCCCTTATCGCCATTGCCTTTAACACCTTTCATCCCTATTCCTCCAAGTCCGGTCCCCATTGTACCTCCTTCAATTACCAACTATATCAATCTTGGGAGTATAGGTATTTATGCCCCCACAGACCCTTTTAATTTTGCTGTTGTCAACAGTTTTTTCCCTGGAGGAATTTATACGGGAGCTGTCACCACTTCTGTCGGGAATGTAACAACAGTTACCACTCCCGTAGTCCAATCAGTATATAGCACTCCACAAACAGTAGTGGATCTCAATAGCATTAACTACACACCTATTCCTATTTTTAATAATATTATCATCTCATCACCTTTTGTCACTATTTATGGGCCAAATGGAGAAATTTTAAGCGGCCTGAGAGAGGCGGCTGCCTTGACACGCCTTGGATTGGGATTAAACTCTTATCAAAATTTAGCCCTTTTTCCATTGTTGCCTCAATTTAATATTTGGCCTCCTTTATATCCTCCAGTCGGCCCATTTTCAAGCTCAGCGCTATATCAATTAACTCCCCCTTTGCCTCCCTTTTTTTCACGAGGGTTCCCCCCCCCTGGATTTATTCCCTTTGGATTTTTCCCGGGACTATTTTGAAATGAGCTGATTTGTGTGGTTTTTTAGCCTTTATCCTTTAAGGATTATGGGGTTTTCCTAATTTTTACCAAAGAAATAATTTCAATAAGGTAAAGGGATATGGATAGAGGAAAATCAGGGCCAATCCATGTGCCCATTGAGGATTTTTTAGATCTTCATACCTTTCCCCCGAAAGAGGCCACTCCTATAGTGCAGGCTTATCTTGAGGCTTGTCGAGAAAAAGGGCTTTATCGAGTCAGAATTATCCACGGCAAGGGGATCGGTCTGCTTAGAAAAAAAGTGCATAAATTTCTGCAATCTTCTCCGCTTGTGCATTCCTTTTCTTTAGCTCCTCCTGAGGCAGGTTCCTGGGGGGCAACGATTGTCTTGCTCAAGCATTAATTTTTTACAGCTTCTGCACAATCGTCTTCAAGGCAATGCCATTAACCTAAGGGATTATACGTTGTCATTTCGAGGAGCGTTAGCAACGAGAGATCTTTAAACGTAAAGCAGAACAAGATTTTTTACATTTGTTCGAAATGACAAATAAGAGCTAATTATAGTTTAAGTTAATGACAATAGTCTTCAAGGGTCATTTTTTATAGGGACTGCTAATAAAATAAAAGATCACACAGGGATAAAGGATGTGTCGGCAGATAAATTTTGGATAAACAAGGATAGCAGGCGAGCCGTATTTTCTAAATCCTGAAGGGAAACCACCTCCACCGGGGTATGCATATATCTGCAGGGAATACTTATCAGGGCAGAGGCTACGCCCCCTCTCGACAATTGCATTACATTGGCATCTGTGCCGGTAGAGCGGGGGACTCCTTCCACTTGATAGGGTATTTCCCCTTCCTGTGCTGTTTTGGTCAATAAATCGAAAACTACAGGATTGATATTTGCTCCCCGGGCTATGATGGGTCCCTTCCCCACGGATATATCCCCCACCTTTTTTTTCTCTATACCCGGCTGATCAGTAGCAAAGCCAACATCTACAGCAATCCCTATATCCGGATTATGTTGATAGGTGCTGGTGGTGGCGCCTCGAAGTCCTATTTCTTCCTGAACTGTAGCCACTGAAATCAATTGCCCGCTAAAGGGTTTCCCTTTTTCCTTAATGAGTCTTAGGGTTTCGGCCACCACAAATGAACCAACCTTGTCATCTAAGGCCCTGGAGCAAATAAGCTCATTTTTTAGTTTTTCCAAACCCACATCAATAATAAGGGGATCTCCTATATTTACCTGAGATTCCACTTCTTTTTTGTCGTGAGCGCCAATATCAATATACAGGTCATCGATTTTAGCGACCTTTTTTCGCTCCTCCGCTTTCATCAGATGGATAGGTTTTCTACCGATTACTCCGAGAATTGGGCCTTTTTGCGTTTGAATTAAAACCCTATGGCCGGGCACAAGATGAAGATCAATGCCTCCAATGGGAGAAAAATAGATAAACCCCTGATCATCAATGTATTGCACCATAAAGCCTATTTCATCACAATGCCCGGAAAGCATAACCCTCGGTCCCGGCTGTTTTCCAGATAACATAGCTGAAGCATTTCCCATTACATCAACAGTAACTTCATCAGCATAAGATTTAACATATTGGCGATAAACCTTTATGGCCGGTGCTTCATACCCGGATGGGCTGGGGGCTTCAACAAGTTTTTTTAAAAAATCAAAGGACTCCGGACGCATCATTACCTTTCCTCCTTGATAGTTATTTTTATTGAGTTTTTTACAAAAATACCAAAGATTTTACGATTATCCATACTATTACTTTATTACACAAGGCTCAAATCCTGCCAAGAGCATTGCCAAACATATTGACAAAATTGACTGGTCTCTACTATTATTGAGAAGGTTCGAAGAAATGTAAATGTAAAAGAGAATCAATTTTATGGCCAAATTTAAAAAAAATCTCTCAATAGCTCTTAAAATTACCCTTGGGATTGGCTTAATTCTTTATCTAATCTTTAGCGGCAGTCTGAATCTTCATAGTATAGGTCAGGCCATCAGTATGCATCCCTGGTGGTTTTTGCTGGCCGCCTCTCTTTTGAGTATCCCTTTATTGCTTACTTCCATCCGATGGCAAATGCTTTTGCTGGCCCAAGAAACAAATATAACCCTCTGGAAAACATTAAGTTTAAACTTTATCGGTCTGTTTTTCAATAATTTTTTTCCAGGAGCCACAGGAGGCGATTTAGCTAAGTGCTATTACGTGGCCTCAATCTATCCGGATAAAAAAGCAGCCACTATCACTACTGTTTTAATTGACCGGTTTTTAGGACTTTCCGGGTTGATTTTGGTAGGCGGCATTTCAATACTCTGTTATCCAAAAATTAGCCTTTACGGGAGTGGGCCGATCAAAACTATGAGTACTACTATTCTTTTAGCCGGCGCTGCAATTCTTATCGGCTTGGTCTTGTTTTTAAATTTCCCGGTCTCTTTCATTGAAACCTATCAGGAGAAATTTTCTCACCTGCCTGGAGGGAAATTACTGCTCAAATTTTATCATGCTGTAAGGATTTACCGGGACCACCAAGCTGTCCTTTATATTTCTCTTTTCCTCTCTATACTTGTTCATACTACCATTATCATTATGACTATAATTTTTGGAAGAATATTCAATGCTCAATTAAGTTGGCGTATATACGGAGTAATTACACCACTGACCCTTTTAGCCAGCGCCTTGCCTATTGCTCCGGCTGGACTGGGGGTGGGGGAAGCAGCCTCTGAGTATCTTTATCTAAAGGTAGGCTGTTCTCTTGGCGGAGAATTTATGGCCTTATTTCACATTGTATCAATTTTTTGGGGGCTCTTCTTAGGGTTCCCCTTTTATCTGTTGTTTAAGAAAAATCCCGAGTTTTCAAAAGATACGAATTATTCCATTGAATTGGAAAATATTTATGAAGGATGATTGGATAGATATTGAAAAAGACCAAAAACATATAGCCAGGGAAAAAATGAAAGCCCAAAGGCTTCGAAAAACCCAATGGTGGAAAAATAAGATCGCAGCAGGGATATGTCACTATTGCCAGAAAAGGGTTACTCCAAAAGAGCTGACCATGGATCATATTGTCCCCTTGTCCAGAGGTGGGAGAAGTACCAAAGGAAATGTGGCCCCTTGTTGTAAAAAATGCAATAATGAGAAAAAATATTACACACCGGCTGAGACTTTATTACAAAAATTGCACAATAATGCTCATAATGTCTCCACCCCCCAGAAACCTTCTCAGGAATAGGCTTTTCACAAACAGGTTTGCCTTTTATCTGGAAAAAATTTGTGCATAGCAAGGTAAATCTACCCTATTTTTTTGCAAAGGCACCTTTTAAAACCTTACTCAAGCTAATTTTTCAATAGGGCTCTATACAATGAAAACATAGATAATTTCTACAATTGGCCCAGGGTTTGGACCAAAGCCTATCGCCCTCAAGACCACCCCTCTATTTGGCATCTATATTGCATATATATTCATTAAATCTCATGCTCTTGAATTTTATTCTCTACATCTTAAGAGGGGACGTATCTCAAGGGAGTATATCATGGTCAGGGCCACTATTGATAGTCTTCATCATCGTATGGATAAAGAGATTGAGAATCTAATAAAGAACCATATCAGCAGGGATTTAATTTATGCCGCCTTGAAGAAACAACAAATCTCTTACCGGTATTTACATTTAATGCAAGCCGCTATGCGGAAACGTTGATCCTTGTGCGTTTTTTCATAACCTCCCAAGAAAAAAGTAAAGAGACCATTCAAAAAGCCCTTGAAGCAGCCAAGTCAATCAAAACACCAGTTTCCTACCCCCCTGTCCATACTTAGAGAAAGAGATGATCGAAAGGGCCATCCGCAGGACCTCCGGTAATAAAGTTCAGGCTGCATTTCTCTTGGGGATCAATCGTAATACCCTACGCAATAAAATGGAGCGCTTTCATATTACAGAGAGTGAATCCGACGATGATAAGAGGGGCTGAGGTATTTCACTCACCTTATACCAACCTTCTATATAACCAATATGTTTAACCACACATCCCTCATCAATTATTTCATGAATTGAGGCTTCAAGAAATCCTATTGCCATAAAACCATTCGTAACCTCAACCATTCAGTTTTATCTTTTTTTGATGCGATTTTAATATTCATTTTTGAACTCAACGCAGAACTTACCCGCCAAAACGGGTTAGCGGATATAATAACTTTAACAAATAATGTATTGCAGGATGAACGGGGCTTGTATAAAAATCTCCTTGAGTTTTGGTCAGGTGACTTGTTATACTACGCCTCCCACCAAATTATATAGTAATAAGCCTTCCATTCTCTCTCACCATATTTCTTATTAATATCATATGATTAAAAGCGATTTCTGTTATTATACACTTGCCTTTACCTCATTGACAGCCAGCTTCATTTTTACTCATTGGTTTTCTTTTGTGGTTTCTTTTGCCAGCATCTTTTAAGAGACCCCATTCTATTTAACGATAGGTACTAATTAATAATTAAAATAATATATAATAATTTGTATATGCTTACAAAACTGTTTAGAAGCTTGCTATATTATATTTAAGAAAATTCTTTAAGGATTTGATGTCTTACAGACATTCGATCTTCTCTATTATATACCATTAAAGATGGATGAATATATATTCGAATAATTGTAAAATCATTAATAAAATGATCTTCAATATCATCCCATATTTTTCCGACGCCACGGCCATATCCAAATTTATCAACTAATGAAAAGCGTGAGAATTCATGTTTTTTTTCAGTTTCCTTTAAAGAAGGTAAATCAATAAGAAATGATCCCATCTTAATTTTGCCTTTAGGTAAATTTAAAACTTGCATTAATATTTCTTGTATTCTTGTGTATAAGTCGTCAGCTATCATAGTTATTTTTTTTGTATATAGTATATTTTCTTCTCTAATTCCGACATGTTTTAATATGTTTTTATAAGTAACTTTGTCATTTGGATAAATTCGAGCAATTTCATTATAAATACACTTTTTTTGTTCATCAAAAAGGTAATCATAAATGTTAGAAATTTTAATATCGCTTTTCTCTTTATTTTCATAAATTAAAATTTTATCTTTAAGTAATTTTAATGCGTCATTATCATTACCTGTTATCCATTTATGAATAAAATCAGTTATTTCTTTTTGTTCCTTCTTTTTGATCATAATATCAAAAAGCTTTGATAAAATATATTTTAGCATAGTAACTACTGCTCTAGCTTCTTCTGCCCAATAGATTTTACCAAACATTTCTGCGCGCAAAAAAAGAATCATTCTAGCTAAATGGGCATTGTCTTCATTTATCCCAAGGCAATATCTTTGATATTCGCAATACTCCGATCGATTTCTAATAGGAATTTTGATATTTTTAAAAAAATCAAATAGATCATTTGTAGAGCATTTTTCAGAAAAAAGGCAATTTGTCAATGAAATATTGCAATTTTTTCCATCAAAACCTAAGTATTGGATTTTATCTGCATCAACAGGACTTGTGATAATAGACACAAATGAACGAAATTTTAATTTATTGCCATTATCTGTTTTTTCTTTTTTTACTGATAAAAAGATTTCTAACCATGTTTTAAAATCTTTAAATTTTAAATCATACTTAACTAATAATGAATCTATATTATTACGTAATTCTAGATATTCCCCCTGATTAGAACCAACAATGGCTTTTAAATTATTATCATTCAACCCAAGAATCGAATTAAAAAGTTCGCTTTGACTAGGAAAAATAATCATGCTTTCTAAATCATGTGTTGAAGGATAATGTCCTATATCATGAATTAATGCTGTTATTAGCAGATATAAAAAATCATCGCTTTTTAGTCTCAATCTGAACCAGCCAGAATTGCGTAATAAACTGATAATAAACAAATACGTAATATTGCATACACCTAAACTATGGTGATATCTTCGGTGCATTGCATAGTTCTCATGTAGTATAGATCTTGGTGCCGATATATATTTATAGCCTAATTGCTTTATTTCTTCCAATTTTAACATTAATTTTGATTTTAATAATAAATTTAAATCATATTTTTTTCCATATACTTCGGGTATATTAAATGTCAAATCTGGACTCTCATCCGATTTGAAGCATTTTTCTATAAAAGCTTTAAAATCATTTGAGTCAAAAATGGTTTGCGCTTGAATTTGTATTTCATTTGCTTTATCGAAAATTTCAAATGTTTTATTTGAAAGTTTATTTTTATTTACATCAGATTTGTATATTGAATCTTCATCTTCTTTTATAAAATTAAATGAAAGTATTTGAGCAAATGAATAATACCATTCAAAGTCATCTTCAAATGAAGCTGTTAGACGCCGAAATCTAGAATCAACAATAATATTTTTTATAACTCTACTAAAAGCATGCAAATCGAGAATATAGGTATTAAGGTTAGGGTTTGAATCTTTTAGATCTTTGAAAGTATAGCTTACTTTATTATGATTCGTGAATTTTGATAGCGATTTCAGCGATTGCAATTGAATAGGAAGGTATAAGTATGAAGATTGAAATTCCGCGTTCATTTCAGCATCCTTGGGTAATCCATTGTCTTCCACTTCTTTAGAGCAGCCAAAATCGAATAATACAAACTTTAAATCTCCATCTTCAATAAAAACAAGTATATTTCTTTCTTTAACATCCATATGGGTTATATTTTTGCTATGTAGATGTTTTAAGGCAGACAAAATATCTTTGATTAATTTATTTAATAATTTTTCTTTAATGAATTTTTTTAATTTTTCTTTCTCTCGATCCACCTGTTTGCTAAAGAAAGATCTAAATTTATCTGGAACTTTGTTAATATCTGGATCATTAGTTATAATTTCTTCATCGTATGGAAAATTGTCATGAGGATCTTTAAATCCATAATGCAAAATCATTTTTGAATAACAAATTAGTAAATTCTCTAATTCGCATCCTCGTTCCATAATATATCCAATATTAAATTTACTACTTTCTACATCTTGAATAAAAAGAATATTACCAAATTGTGAATCTATCTCTTCCTTAAGCGTTTTAAAAAAATTATCCTTTATATCACCCTCTGGCAGGGTTTTTAATTTATCTATAAATTCTTTAAATTCATTAATTTTATTATAATTATTTACTTTTTTCCCTTCTAAATCAATTACTGGTATAATAAAAGGGCATTGGCATTTCAAAATATAATATAATTCTTCTAATAATTTTATATGCTCTAATTTTTTGTACATATTTTCTTTATTAATCATTTTTAAGCAGAATTCTTTTTTATCTATCTCTATATGATAAACAGAACCACTGCCACCTTTGTCAATCGAAGATTTAAGTTGATTTATTATATGTTCTCTTTTTTTAGTTAAGTTATCATTATCCATAGAAAGCAAACTCCTATTGGTAAAATCAATTAATATTTATAATATAAAAGGCCCTATCTTATTCTAAATATATATAATTGCAGGCTAAATCGAATATTATTTTTATTGCAATTATATCTGATTAAACAATTAGAGTCGTTCTATTTGCTAGCTGTTTTGCTATAAATATTGTTGAAAGTGAGTAGAGAGCCTGTTATGTTAATAATATCGGATAATAAAAAAATAACATCAGATAATCGAAATCACTTGTTAATGACAATAAAAAATTTTGTAAATTTAGACTGATTTCAGAGGAGAGATAATTTTTTGTAAAAAAAGTACGGGGCATTCCCGCTTTAATATGTTACCTTAAGCTATAAAAGTATAAGGTGAGAGATGGATATAAAAAAAAATTATTAGCCCCATATGAAATTTTATCAAAATGGTCGAAGAGAAAGCTTTTAAAGGCTATGATACGTCATCTGGTTATGCCGAATCGAGTGGAGCGGCACAAAGAAGGTCATTGAATGGATTGCGGAAAATCTTCCTAAAGATACTTATCTCAATATCATGTCGCAGTATACGCCAGTGTATAGAGCATCCGAGTTTCCTGATATTTCCAGAAGAATAAACCGCAAAGAATATTCAGAGGCTGTAAAATGGGCAAAAGAGGCAGGTCTCACTAATCTGGATATCCAAGGGTAAAGCTTTATAAGCATCCGGAAGTGCAGAATTTTGGATACAAGAGAGGAACCTTTACTTTATGAAAATTTTGCAAAATCTATTGCTTCTCTTTTATTTCTCTGAACCTATCTACGCTTATAAATAAGGCTTCTGTGACAATTTTATAATTCTTCCACTCCTTAGCACTTATTCCCAATCCCCTCCCAACTCCATTTCGATCTCTTCCACAGTCGGCAGGCTTGATTTGAGGTTCCCCGGCAGGGCGCGGGTCAGCTCGTAGTCGGAAATGCCGATGGGTTTATGTATGTCGCGCAGGGCATACTCGGCCAAGATGCGATCCTTGGTCTGACAGAGAATTAGGCCGATGGTCTGCTGCATGTACCAGAGGCGGGTGGGCAGATCTTTGATCTTTTCCAGCAGTAGGATATTGTGACCCCAGGGAATTTGGGCAGCGAGCCGTTGCATAATTGAAATTTCTTTCGTTTCAGGTGATTGTGCCACAGCCTGTGGCATTTTTAGCCCCTGATTACCCGTGCCGTCCAATTTTGCAACGGGCTGTTGCAGAATTGGAGAGACCCCATATTCAAGAGCAAAGCGAATCATGTATCCGATATTTCGCTCGGAGAATCCTTTGACCTCAGGCAGCTCGTCATCCTCGATGAAGGGGAAGTCGCCCTGGAAGTAAAGGGGAAAAACCATATAGACAATAAAGAGCTGAAACCGATGAAGTCCTTTATGGAAACCTTTTTACCAGACAAAGCCTTCGTTATCTGCAATGAACAGACGGAACGTCTTGCCGGGGAAATAACCATAATACCCTGGAAACAATTCCTGCCCCGCCTCCGGGAAGGCAAAATCATTTCCTAAAGCTTTCATCCACTCTTTCCCACATCAAAGGCAATTTATACATATCCCTTTGGCAGAGGCCGGCAATAACAACTATAAGGTCAGTTTTTTGATGGGTTAAGAAAGGAAGAAGTGTTTTGGGAAGGGCTTAAAATCCGATAATATCGACACCAAAAGAAAAACTTCATTCACTATCCGTCAGTTTTTCCTTAATACAAATAGTAGGAATTCCAGGGCGAACACTGGCTAAAGTTTTATATGCATGCTCTAAAATACTCCTATTTTCTTCAGGATATTTCAAATTATAATTTTGTAACTCTTCTAATGAACTTGAAAAAATTGACTTTGCCTTTTCAGTCAATAAAAATTCAGTAATTGAACCGCCTACTTCCTCATATGCTTCATCCAGATGTTCACAATATTTTGTCTTACTACTGTCTGATATCACTTTTCGTGGATATGGTTTATAACCCATTTCATTCCATTTTTTACTATCTAATGTTAGACGTTCTATTGCTTTGCCAAAACCAGGGTCAGTTTGTCCATATACTGTTCGTTTGATGCTGCATAATATCATCATACCACTGCATTGTGCACATGGTTCTAAAGTTGTATATATCGTATGTTCTTTTAACACCGATTTTCACACCTTTGTTAATCGTCATAATTATACCCAATCGTCAAAAGCATGGACTGTATTATTATAAATAAACTGGAAAGCCCAGCTCAAAACCTTCTAAAATAGGTAATCTTATATGCACGTTTATTTA
>DAOURK010000047.1 GCA_030625085.1 Pseudomonadota bacterium | reverse complement strand
ATGCCATTAAAAAACAATGAGTTGCAAAACATAGGCTAACTTATTAAATTTAAAGGAGCTATGAAAAATATTTCGCCTTTCTGGGACTACATTTACTAAGGCTTTACAAATTTAAAAAATCCCTTATATCGAAAACCCAGGTGACTATCATTGACTATTTGTATTAGGTTGATACAATGGGTTAAAATATGGTTTTCATTTCTTAAAGATGATGGTCTCGTAAAAAGTCTCATTAAGTTGTCATTTCGAACAGATTCACTAAGTTCACTGTAAACTCCTGTGAGAAATCTTTATCGCACAACATGCTGAAAGACATAAGATTTCTCCCTGAGGTCGAAATGACAAATTTACCAAAAAGGACTTTTTACGAATGCATCAAAGATTAAATTCAAAAGAATCGAGCTTTTTACTTTGATCTTTTCATGAGATTTTTTTTAATCAGGATGAAAAGAAGGGACATAGATGTCATCGAAGAAGATGAGAACAGATGATGATAATTTAGATAAGTTTATTGCTGAGGCCCGACGGGAGCAAGAACGTCGTCAGAAGTCTTATCGGGAGCGAGCGCTTAAGATTTACCCCCAGGTATGTGCGAGGTGTGGGCGTGAATTCTCAGGCAAGAAGCTGCGTGAGCTGACGGTCCATCATAAGGACCACAACCATGATAACAATCCACCTGACGGCAACAATTGGGAATTGCTGTGTATGTATTGCCATGATAATGAGCACACGCGATACCAAGATGCAGAATGGTATGATGATCAATCACCGAAAAGAGAGCAGGAACCACGTTCGACTTACAAGCCGTTCGCTAATCTGGCTGACTTGTTGAAAAACAAAAAGCCGGAAGAAAAAAAATAGTTAATAAAACAAATTTCAAGCGAATTTTCCTGGTGTGGTCTTTCAACCGGACACTGCAAATAAGGGGAAGGATAGGGTAAAGATGCTGCCTTTACCCGGTTCACTTTCAACGGTTATGGTTCCCCCAAGTTCGGAGACATTTTTTTTAGTCACGGCCAACCCCAGGCCCAGCCCCTTTCTTTTGGTACTGATATAATCAGTAAAAAGAGTATCAACTCTTTCTTTAGGTATGCCTCTTCCTGTATCTTCTATTGATATTTCGGCTGATCCTAATCTGTGGACGGATTTATCTTGACTGGATCTATTAATGCCAGGTTCATAATGGCCGGACAATACTTTCCCGGATACACCCCGCCTGGATTTATCAATGCCGGATATATCTTTCCCGGGTTTCCCATGGATAGATTCACTGTTTCTGCATCCATCATGAACGGATTTAGCTTGACTATATTTATCTTCGCTAAGAGTTATAGATAAGAGACCACCCCGGGGCATGGCCTCAATGGCATTGGTCATCAGGTTCTTAATGATCCTGTCAAACAAAAATTTATCAGCCAATATTCTCAGATTTTGTGCAGGAGAGATGAGTTTTACTTCAATTTCCTTTTGCTTGGTTTCGTTTTCATAAAGGCTGATTATCTCACTGAGAGCGGTTTTAAGATTTAAGGCAATGGTCGCTATAGGGTCCGGATGGGTAAGATTGTGCAGATTACTTAAAAATCGATTGATATTGCGGAATTCTTTTTGAACCGACTCATGGAAAAGCCGGCGATAATCTTGATCATTGTAAAGTCGTAAGATAAGATTGCTGCAGTTTTCGATATTCTTAATCGGGTGCTTTAAGTCATGAACCAATCCGGCTGCTATTCTGGCAAAGATTGACCATCGCTCATTGAGACGGCTCTCCTTTTGCAGCATAATTAATTTATCACTCATCAGATTGAATGAATCGGCCAGTTCCTCGAACTCATCTCCCGTTGAAACCTTTACCTTTTTTCTGAGGTCGCCTGAGGCAATAACCCTGGTTGCCCCGATCAGTTCATAGATAGGCTTTACTGATCGCTTTCCTCCGGCAATACCAATGATGATCATAATCACCAGAACAATAACTATTGATATGGATAATATCCGAGTCATCCTGGCCGCTATCAAAAAAGCCTCACTGGTAGGTTGTTCAATGATCACCCCCCAGTTTAATAATGTTACCGGATACCCGACCCCCAGGACCTGAAGACCTGCTTCGTTTTTATAGGTCAGGGCGGCTTCTTCTCCCTGCAAGACGGTTTTTACAATGGTAAGATCATGCAAGCGCTTTTGTTTGAAGACATCTTGTTTTCGTTCATTATCCCCATGGGCAATAAGCAGGCCCGATTTGGAAACCACCAGGGCAATTCCTTTCTCTCCAATCCTGATACTGTCTATCAGCTTCCACATGTCACTCAGATCAATCTCTCCGGCGATAACTCCATCAATACTATTGAGCCTTTTGATGGGCAGGGCGATAATGATCGAGGGCACCAGATTATCAGAGATAAAAACCTCGGAGAAATACGCATTCCCTTGTATGGCTGACTGAAAAAATTCCTCGCCTGATCTGTCCGATAGTTTTTCTTCCAGGTTGCTGGTGGCCACTTCCTGACCGGCGCCATCAAGGAGGCATATCTTTTTGAATCCTTCAAAATTGATGGCATAATTTTTGATCATGATTTCTTTTTGCCACTGGGTCAGATAGATTCGATTGATATTGTTGGCCAGCCCCGACAGAATATCGAGATTTTTTTCCAGGTAAAGTTCAATCTGCTCGGCCGCCCGAACGGCCACCTGCTTATTTCCTGCTAAAGCTGATTGAAAATAGGCCTTTCTGGAGATGTGAATGGAGATGGCCCCATAGATGAGAAGGGGGGCCAGGGCAGAGAGGATTAAAAGGATAATTAATTTCGTAGATATTTTGAATGATACATATCTCATGGCCAAAGCTCGATGAAGTCGTAAAAAGTCTCATTAAAATGTCATTTTAAAATATTCCCTTAACACCGGTCAAGAAATGAATCCCGGGTACCGGAAAACCCTGGACCTCATAATAGTCCTCGTCAAACAGATTGTTAATCCGGGCATACCATTGCCATCGGCTTCTTTTGAAGTACCGATTAGGGAATTCGTATTGAAAGCTTACATCTGTGCGCGTAAAACCGGGATTGCGCTCTTTTGTCGGATTTCCCTGAAGGTCCAGACCTGGCCCCGAATAGGATTCGCTGCTGACTATATGAACAACAGGATGCACTGAGAAATTGCCCTCATGATAATTGGCGGCTATCTTCCAGGTGTGGTGCGGCCGGTTGGAAAGCTCACACTTTTTCTCTTTATCTTCCGAATCGAGGTAGGTGTAGTAAACCTGAAAATCCAATTTTGAAAAAGGATGATAGACCAATTCCCCTTCGGCCCCTTTGGTAACGGCAGCACCGATGTTTCGGCTGGGTGGGGGCCATTTTGCAATGAGATCTTCGAATCCAATGTGAAAATAGGTGCAGCCGATAGAGAGATTATGCAAAAGCTGTTGTTCAAACCCTGTCTCAAAGCTGGTGTTTCTCTCCGGATTAAGGTCAGGATTTCCAAATAGAGGGGCGGCAAAATACAATTCCTGAAAGGCGGGGGCCCGAAATCCTTTTGCCCAACTGGCTTTAAAGCGTGTTTTGGTTTTATCAAGGGTAAATGCCCCACTGAAGCGGGGACTACAGACCTTTCCATAAACCGAGTTATTATCCCATCGAAGACCGGCAGTGAGGATAAGGGGATGCGCTTCAAACCTGTTTTGAAAAAACAGGGAGAGATTATGGCGTTTTTTATCAATGGTATCAAAAAACAGTGAGGTGTCCATACCTAAGATTGATTTGACTATGGTGTTGGGGTCTCCTCCCAATTCCATCCCTCCGGCTGCGGCCTCTTGTTCATATTCCAGCCCAAAGGTTAAGGTGTTGGGAAGGTCCGGCCGGGAAAAATCATGTTGCGTTCCCAGCACAAGACGATTACTTATTACATCATTGATCATCAGATTGGTGGAGTTATAATAGAGCATCTTTTCACTCCGATAGTGGTCCCGCAGGATTCCCATATTCAATCGATAATGCCACCAAGGGCAGGGCTCACCTTCAATAATCAGACTTTGCAGGAAGGAATGGTTGATGCGGACCCCTTCCTTATCCCGGAAAAAGGTCGATTGGTGTTCATTGGGGTCCAGAAAGAAAAATTCATCCGGATTCACGGCAAGTTCCTTTTCAGCACTTCGATATCGACTGACCGATTTAAGGGAAAAGGTCTGATGGGGCTCCCAGTCAATCCTGGCGGTAAGTCCGGTGTTGCGGTAAGCATCATTGTCAAATTGTCCCTTTGAATCTATCCGCACTGTCGAAAGAAGATAATGTAGGCTCTCTTCCCCACCTGTCACCTGCAGTGATTCCTTCCATGTCTTGAAAGTACCGCCGCCTACAGAAAGGGTAAACCCTGGGGTTTTTCCGCCTTCTTTTGTCAAAAGGTGCACCACGCCTCCCATGGCCTCAGAGCCGTAAAGCTCGCTCTGAGTGCCCTTGATGATCTCAATTCGGCCGATATCTGTCAAATCGGTATTTCTCCATTCCCCATATGTGCCGTTCCATGGAGAATTGACTTTCATGCCGTCAATGAGAACCAGTGTTTGATCGCTGTTGCCCCCGCGCAAACGAATGGAGATGGTCTCGCCCATGGTGCCGGAGCTATTGACGCTAAGGCCCGGCATTCCTCTCAGGATTTCATCCGGTAGGGTAGGGTGCTTCTCACTTATTTCTTCTTCGGTGATTAAGGTGACTGAACTGGTGGATTTGGCCATGGGCTGCGGAAGCCGGTCGGCAGTAACGATAATGGTTTCAAGTTTGACGATTTCAGGTTGGTCAACTCCTTCAGCCCTTGCCGATAGGGGAAGGCAAAGGCATAGGAAGCAAAGGAACAGGAAAGTATGGGCTTTCTTTTTCATGCGTGTCCTTTCTCTCTTACTTTTATTTCAAAAAAATGTATCAGGGGCGAAGTCGTTCGTCCAAAGGGACATACCATTTTCGAATCCCTTTATACATTTGATAAGGGGAGGTACGTACCCCGTGGAACCGCTTATGCACACCGAGGAGAGACTCCCTCCAGAAGCAAAATATACCCGGGGGGTCCTTTTTCATCTCCTCCTGAAATTGATCATAGATTCTTTTTCTTTGTTCCTGGTTGGAAGTATGCCTTCCCTGATCAAGCAACCGGTCGATCAGGGGATTATGATAAGAGGAGAAATTAAATCCGCTTTTGATTTGTGAGGAGTGCCAGAATCGATAACTTTTATCCGGATCAACATCGGAATTAATAAAAATGAAGACAGCCCCGAAGTTTTTCGTATAAAGATGTTCCCGGTTGAGGACCTCCAGAGGCAAAATTTTTATCCTAACCTTAACCCCGATATTTGATAACTGCTCCATGATCATTAAGGTGGCTGCATCGATTTCATCGAAACCTTCGCATAATAAAAGCTGAAATTCAAAGGGCTGCTTGTCTTTATCAAGGATGTGGTCTCCGTCAGTATCCTGCCAGCCTGCTTTTGCCAGTAATTCCAGAGCCTTTTGCGGGTTGTAGGGGAATGGTTTAACCTGAGGATTGAAGGCCCATGAATCCGCAAGGATAGTACCCGAGCAGATATCCCCCCTTCCCCGCAATACCTTTTTAATTATAGTATCTTTATCTATGGCGTAATTCAGGGCCAGCCGAACCCTTCTGTCTTTAAAGAGGGGATCGTCCAGGTTGAAAACTATGAGATGATAATAAGACATTAAGTAAGAGTAGACCTTGAGATGGGAAACCTTTCCGATTCTGTCATATGCGCATGGTTTGAGGTTTTGAAAAGCATCAATCTCGCCTTTCATCAGATTTGCCCATACAATATTTTTATTCTTAAATAATTTTACCACTACCCCGTCAAGATAGGGCCTCCCTAAAAAATAGTCCTGGTTGGCCCCTAGCTCAATTTTGTCCGGGGACCAGCGTATGAGGCGAAAGGGGCCTGTGCCTATGGGCTTATAATTGAATTGGGTGCGGCGAAGGTCCTTTCCCTCAAGCAGATGCTTGGGCAGAATGCCCAGAACCAGGTCATAGATAAAGGAGGTTGAGGGCTCGGTCAGGCGGATAGTGACAGTATATAAATCCTTGACCCTGACTTTTTTAATTTGACTGAGAATTTGAGAATAAGGGCTGCGTATATTTGGGGCTATGTCCAGATTAAATGTAAATGCTACATCATCGGCAGTGAATGGGTGACCGTCATGGAACCTTACCCCTTTTCTAAGATGGAAGTCCCATTCACGTCCCTCTTCATCCTTCTCCCACTGCACAGCCAGGCAGGGCAGAATCTCGCCTTTTTCCCCTATCCTGATTAAGCCGTCGAAGATAATATCTTTTACCTGGGCTGAGACGCCGCTGTCCTCCAGGGCCGGGTTCAGGGTGCGTGCTTTGCCGACCGATCCGATTATAAGAGTGTCTCCAAAGGGTTTGGCCTGTTTTTGGTTCTCGCGGTTGCTGCATGAGATCTGGACCAGGATAAGTATTGCCGGCAAAACCAGCGTGACCAATCTTTTACTATGCATATTCTCTCGTCGCTAATATTATATTTTTGTCCTGATCGTCTCGTAAATATTAAGCTGCGTCATCTTATACTTCAGTGTGCTCAAAGGAATGCCTAAGATTCGAGCGGTTTTTTTCCTATTCCATTTCGCCTTCTCCATGGTCTTTAAGATAAGATTTCGCTCAAAGGCCATACAAGCTTTTTTTAACATGTCTTCTTTTGAGACTTCTTCATTGGCATCCAAAAAGGGAACATAATACTCCAAGGGGATGTCCTCAAGTGAAATTATCTCCCTTTCACCAATAGCCACCAGCCTTTCAATCAGGTTCTCCAATTCCCTGATATTCCCCTGCCAATGACAGCCGGCCAGCGCCTTTAAGGCGGACTCATCAAAGCCCTTAATCTTTTTGGCAAATTTTTGGTTATATTTTTTAAGAAAGAGGTCCGCCAACAGGGGGATATCTTCGGTCCTCTCCCGCAGGGGAGGAAGGTTGATAGGGATAACATTAAGGCGATAATAGAGGTCTTCCCTGAAAATCCCCTCCTCGATCGCCCTCTTGAGGCCCTTATTGGTAGCGGCTATAATCCTCACATCTACATGGATGACTTTTTTGCTGCCGACCCTCTCTATTTCCCCTTGCTGTATGGCCCGAAGAAGTTTTGCCTGAAGATCATAGGGAAGCTCGGTGATCTCATCCAGAAAGAGGGTGCCTTTATGGGCCAATTCAAATTTGCCGATATGTTGTTTGTGCGCACCGGTAAAGGACCCCTTCTCATGACCGAAGAGGGTGCTCTCCACCAATTCTTTGGGAATGGCGGCCAGATTGGCAACCACAAATGGGGTGGACAAATCATCAGTCTGTCCATGGATCATCCTGGCTATCAGCTCTTTGCCTGTGCCGCTTTCACCGGTAATTAAGACGGTAGACTGAAGATTGGCCACTTTTTGAATGGTAGAATAGATCTCTTTCATCTTCTCGGTGGTGCCAAAGACAAAATCCTTCCGAAACAGTTGCTTCATTTCCGACTGAAAATATAACAGCTTCTTCTTATCCTCTTGCTTTTCTATGGCCCTGGCCACCAGGTTCAAGACAATATCGTAATCAAAGTCCTTGGTAACATAATCATAGGCGCCTAATTTTATGGCCCTGACGGCAGTATCAATCTCCTTGATCACGGTAATGATAATTACTTCAATATCTTCATATTGATCTTTGATGATCTTTAATACCTCAAGGCCATCCATGCCGGGCAGCATGATGTCTAATAAGATCAGATTTACCTCGGTTTTTCTGACAAGCTCAAGGCCGCTTTCTCCATCGGAAGCCTTGATCACCCGGTAATTCTTCTTTAAGATGGTTTCTAGTGTATCCCCCATGGTTTCATCATCTTCGACAAGCAGAATAACTGGCCGATTATTTTTTTGGTGTGATTTCATAAAATTACCTTACCTTAAGAGGGATTGGCTGTAGCTTTTCAGTAAAAAGGTATAAAACATCAATATATTGAATCAAAGTTTTGTATTAGTATATATGCTACGGAGTTTATATGTAAAGAGAGATTTTTTTTCGCAAACTTCTCCCCGGCCTTTTCGATATTCCCCCCTTAATGGTTTCCTATCGCAAAAGGGCCGGAGAGAAGAGAGTTTGAATTAAAGTGTAGGCTTACGCCCATACATGAGAGAAAATTTTCCACTGTCTACTGTTTGGTTGGAATCGTCTTTAATCACATATTCTCCTTTAATTTCAAAATATTCAAAAGGACCGGCGGTATACATGAGCCTTTGATTATCAGCCGTGCCGGTAAACCGGACCGTATATCCTGAGTCAAACTCAGCCTTAAAAGAGATAGGGGCTTTTCCAAACGTAGTTGTATAGGTGAAACTTAAAAGATCGCCTTCCCCCAAAGACAGGGAGGAATCTTGAATCTCTAAGGTTTCTTCATCTCTATCAAGGGTGAGGTCTCCTTTATCATCTGTAATTTCATCGCTTTCCCACTCTCCCCTAAAAAATTCGGGTGCCGATCGTACCTGAACCTGATTCTGATTGCTGTTTGTTTGATAGGGATTGTAAACAGGGATAACTGTTGGGGGAGTAAAGGGGTAAGGCGTAAAAGATGGCGACCATTGCCATGAAGAGGAATTTATACCTGAACCGGGATATGAATATGTACCATAGGGATTAGAGGAAAAAGAAGAGGGAATTCCGGAAGAAAAGGGATTATACCCTGTTGGCCCTGCAAAGAGTCCCCCCGGATATGGATATGTTCCGGCAAATGAAGAAGCCGACTGTGGGGTAAAGGACTGCTGATAACTGTAAGGGTTATAAGACTGTTGATATCCATAAGGGTTATAAGACTGTTGATATCCATAAGGATTAAAGGACTGCTGATAGCCGGCGCTGTAAGGAGAATATGACCATTGATTCCCATTATTGGAATATAAGGGAGGATATCCTGCGCCACCAGGGGCGACAATTGAACCATCTAAATTAATGCCGAAAGCATCGTACGGAGCGCCGTAAGCCATAACCTTTGATGGCCCAACATAATGGAAAACCATTGCTAAACTTATTACCAAAAAGAACATTGTTAATTTTAGAGCGTTATGCTTTGTCATAATTGCCTTATCCTTAATTATTTTTAATGCTCTCAAAAACCTTACTTCCTTCATTTTTTTTCTCCAAAAATTTAATTATATTTATCTCTTTTGCTCGGAAAAAGCTGATTTTAAAATATTTTATTCCCTATTATAAATAGTACCAGTAAACTTGTATTTTACAAGTAGGGGAATCTCTATTTTTTTGTAGGGAATTACCTTACAACATCAATTGTTTTCTCTCCAATCGAATTTTGCCCTTCAGCCGTCGCTATAAATAAATTTTATTACTTATAAATTATTTATTTATAAGGTATTAATGTAATCCAATATGAAACATTAACGGCAAATTTAATGCCGGGAATAAAAACAAGGGGTGCTTGTCCTGAAGCTATAATGATTTCAAGGAGTAAGTCTTATTGATTACCTGCCCATGAGAAAATAGATGTGGCCAACTTTTTGGCCTTGAATATGGGCTATAAAGCATTTTAATAGGCTTACCTATTGATTATATGGAGATTTATTTAAGGCCAAGATCTTGTCCTTAAGGGCCAAGATCTTGGCCTTTCCTTATTGTCAATGGGGAAAAAATAATGAAAAAAAATAAATCTGTACCCTTTTTTTGTAAGGATAAGCCTTGACAGGCAAGGGTTTATTGATTATTGTATCTGCTATTTAGGAAAAATGCCAATGTCAGCATTTTTCCTAAATAGCAGAAGAGAGTCCATGGAACAAAAGTCAATTAAAAAGGAATAATTTCAAAATGCTTATTCTTCATTGAGTGATGAAATTTTTATGGATAAACGAATGAGAAGAGAAATGGGTCTTCCGGAAAATCCATGAATAACAGCTATAGCAAAGTTTTTAAATATTATTGTATAAAAAACACCTACCTTCCTTTGCCTCTTTTCTTCGACCGAGGCTAATAAATATCTAATATTTACAATTTATTTAGACGAAAAATAATTATCAGCAGTGATGTAGGGAACCCCTATTTTTTTGTATGGGATTTCCTGATATTTGGTACAGTTTAAAAATAGTCATTGAAGATTTAACAGCTTGGTTTTGATTCGTCTACCAAGTACCCCAACCAGAATATCCCCAACCAGGATCATAACCACCGTAGCCTCCATATGTCGGGCCACCCCAGCCAGAATATCCCGAAGCACCATACCCGCCAAAGGGTGGCTGCCCATATCCAAACCCGGAGCCATAGCTGTTATAACCCGTGTTGAATCCATAACCACCATAACCCCCAGTAGCGTAAGGAGTAGGTTGTGGAGGGAAACCATATCCGGAATAGCCTGGGTAAGAAGAATAATTATTATAGGTATTAAAGTTACTATAAGGATTGTATCCATTATAAGAGGCCTGTCTATAATCATAGCCATAATTATTATAAGGGTTGCTATAATAAGAGCCGTAACCAGTGGTATAACCAGTGCTATAATAAGTGCGATAAGTATCATCGAGCTTATTATCCATGATATTAAAAATTTCTACAGTTCCCTCTAGTGATAAGTCTGTAGGATCTGAAATATCAAAAATTTTTAATTCAGTGTCAGTATGAAGGCATAATCTATCACTATCAAGAACATAAAGTCCCCTTCCGGCACAATCATATTTACTGCTGGTTTCTACATGGTCAGCGTTTGCCGGATCGGACACATCAAATACATAAACTTTAGATTTAAATAATCCAGTATCCAAGAACAGCCAATAGGCCCCTCCTGCCATCCAATTCCCATAATCCCCAATAGTCGTCGATAAAAAGACATGATTGCCAGAAAAAGCTATGCTTTTTTGCCCGGGAAGCTGTATGCCGGCCATCTTGCTGGAAGAATACACCAGGGCAGGGTTTTTCGGATCACTAATATTGATTATCTTAAATTTAAAACCATGGTCCTCATAATCCGAGGAATCTTGATCAAGGGTTATGGTTGCCATAAGATAGTCCCCGTTCACTGCTAAATTCACCCTTGAGTAGTCATCGCCATCTAAATCAGTAAATGTTTCTTCTAAAGAGAGGTTTTCAGGATTTGAGATGTCGAACACAAGAATTGAGGGCTCATCATCGGCTTCATTGCCGGCGACATAAAGATATCCCGAATCTATTACCATAGTGTGAATGTCAAAATCGTCGATGGTGTAGGAGTCCAGCAAGTCGTCATCTACATCAGTGTTATCAGGATCGGAAATATCATAGGCATAGATAGTGGTCTCTGCATCCTCACCCATAACACCTTCACTCATAACTACAAAAAGCAAGTCGTCTTTCATAGCTAAAGTACCTGCATCGAACAAGTCCCAGTCATAGTCACTGTCTACGAGAAATAATTCGTTGATAAGTGTAGGGTCATCTTCATCAGATATATCCACCAAATAAATTGTCCCTTCTAAAGCCCCGATTACTGCCAGATCATCTTGAACGACAATTCCTGTAGGGGTTGGGACAATACGCCTTGAACCTCCACTGAAAAGAGCAATATGGGAAACATATTCATAGTCGTCTGATCCGGATGCCTCAAAAATTGCTAATCCGGCTTCACCCGATTGCATATCACTCGTTTGCATAATGCCTGCATTGGTCATATTCTCATACGATACGTAAATAAAGTCTCCGTCTGCAACTGAACAAGCTAAGTGAAGCTCGGCAGGTAGATAGTGGACCACTGGTGGGTATCGATTGATATGGCATATAGCCTGAGGAATAGGGATTATATCCCATTGAAGAGCCTCCGGGAAATCCGCCTATATTAATATTAATGTTGATTGGGGGGGATGAATAAGGTGAATAATATGGGGATTGAGAATATGGAGAATATTGAGAATATGGGGCCTGAGAATATGGGGGATACCACTGTTGGCATTGTGATGGAGAAGTAAAAACTAAAAAAGAAAAACCAAGAAGACAAACTAATGATGCAATGCTAAAAAATTTTTTCATCACCTAACTTCCTCCTTAACAGTTTGGACTTTAAAGTTATTACGTTATACCCTACTATAAGCTATAACAAGTAAATCTATATTTGGCTATTGGGAAAATCCCTATTTTTTTGTAGGGAAAAACCCTACAGCTTATCTTGCATTTTATAGTTCCTTAGAACCACCTGCCTTTCTCTACCTCTTATTGTTAAATGAGGTTAGAAAATAGATATGTAATATAATTAGGCGAAAAAATATTTCAGTTAGTTATGTAGGGGATTCCCTATTTTTTTATAGGGAATTTCCCTATTCTTATTTTCTTATGGTATTTAATCTTTCTCCTTGATGGTTATCCTGAAAATATTTTTAATATCCTCATCGGGATCATTAAAATCAATATAATAAAGCACTACTTCTGTTTCCCTTTCCCGTTCCAGACTTCTCTATCATAGATCATTTTCATCCTATCGAATTTACGTTCTTTAAAAGGCGCTATATATAGATTTTTTTATTAATAAATTATCAATGTTATCCACTATGGAACATTAACAGCAAATTTAATGCCGGGAATAAAAACAATGGGTGTTTGTCCTGAAATTATAATGATTTCAAGGAGTAAGTCTTATTGGTCACCTGATTCTGAGAATATAGATATGGCCAACTTTTTGGCCTTGAATATGGGCTATAAGTAGTTTGGAGGGCTTACTTATTGATTATATGGAGATTTCTTTCAGGCCAAGATCTTGTCCTTGGGGGCCAAGATTTTGGCCTCTCTTATTGTCAATGGGGGGAAAATAAATCTGTCCCTTTTTTGTAAGGAGAAGAGAGTTTATGGAACAAAAGTCAATTAAAGATATCCTTGATCTCTATTAAAAATAGTTATTGAAGATTTAACAGCTTGGTTCTGAAAGGGGCTTTTTGTAATGACAGATAATAAAAAAGGCAGGATTACAATAACCCTGCCTTAAATAAATCTATTATTGAGTAAGAACGAACCTGTTAATTTATAATTCAGATTGTCACTGCCAATTACTCCAGCCAGAATATCCCGGACCACTGTAGCCTCCATATGATGGGCCACCCCAACCAGAACTGGGATTGTAACCACTGTATGTCGGGTCATAGTGGCCAGTGATTTCATAGTATGCTGCTGGATTAATGTGATGATCTATGGCAGGCAAACTCCTAAGGGTAACCAACCATGTCATTACCATAGGGGATACCATAAGGATAAGAAGGATAATAGCGTTGCTGATATCCAAAAGGGGAGGAGCCAAAGTAATTACCATAAGGATCGTAAGGCTGTGGATACCCAACCATGTCATTACCATAGGGATAAGAAGGAGGAGTATAGCCACCACTGCTATAGCTACTATAGCCTCCGTATGGAGGGCCACCCCAGCCGGAATATCCCGAACCACCGTAGCTACCGAATGGCGGGTATGACGGCGGGTATGGAGAGCCACCGTAGCCAGGGCCAGAATATCCCGAACCACCGTAGCTACCGAATGTCGCCATTGTCGGTGGGTATGTCGGGCCACCCCACCCGGAAAGTCCCGAAAGAAAAGAGTCCCCTGGTTCCATTGGGACATAATGTCCTAAACCCGTACACAAGTAATTGTCTCCCCAAGGGGAAGGAGGGGTATAGCCTCCGTAATACGATGAAGAATAATACGATGAAGAGGATCGATCAACTCCCCAACCGTCAAGCTCGTCCTCGTCCTCCAGGATATCATGAAGATCTACTGTTTCGTCCACTGATATATCCGTCGGATCTGAGATATCAAACATTGTTATTATTTGTGAAGTTTGGAGGCATAGTCTATCGTCGACAAAATAAAGGCCTGCTCCCATTCCGTCAATACTTTTGCTCTTTTCCACTAAATCGGGGGCCAGCGGATCTGAGATATCAAATACATAAATTTTCGTTTCCGTATGTTCAGTAATCACAAACACATAAGCATAATTACCCTTAATGACCATATTTTCGTACCAATCTCTGTTGCGGCCGTTAAATTCCTCGGAAGAAGAGATTATTTCAGGGTCCTTAGGGTCGTCGCTGATATCGATAACTTTAAATTCACAGGCGCCCTCTTCCAAAAAACTGGAGTCTTCTACCTGGACTGTTGCCAAAAGATAGTCTCCATTAATAGCAACGCTTACTTCTTTCTCCCCCTTCATATCCAGAGTTTCAACTATAGATAGATCGTCCGGCTCTGAGATGTCCATGATGAGAATTGTCGGGTCATCCTCGTATTTTGCGGAGATATAAAGATAACCGGGAACAGAGACCATATTGTAAATTTCTTGATAATCATCATCATCCAGTTTGTAAGAATCCAGCAGGTCGTCATCTTCATCAGTTTCCTCCGGATCGGAAATATCCAGGGAGAAGATTATATGCTTACCACTGCCTTCAAATGCACTGCCTTCAAATTCAATGCTTACAAAAAGCACCTTATCTTCAATGGCCAGGCTGGTTACACGGCCTGTGCCGCCATACTTCCTGCCCAGGACCAGTTTATTAATAATCTCCGGGTCCTCTTTATCGGAGATGTCTATCAGGTAGACCTTGCCTCCGCTATATGTCCCGATTACGGCAAGATCACCCCGAACAATGATTTTTTCAGGGACATCATCTAAAGTATCACCTAAAGTTATATGGGAAAGATATTCACAGTCATCGGAACCGGAAGTCTCAAAAATGGCTAAGGCCTGTCTGCCTTCTCCTTTTGTTTCTCCAAATGTCACATAGATATAGTCATTATCTGCGGCTGAAAATTTAAAGGAAAATCTTTTATTATCCGTATAGCTTGATGCGGAAGTTCGGCTGTAAGGGCTGCCGTAAGGGGGGCTGTAAATGCCAAGGCCTCCCATGCCGTAAGGGCCTCCCATATAATTGTTCCCCATCGAATAACCTCCTGGAGAACCGCCTAAATTTATATTAATATTGATGGGTGGAGATTGATATGGAGATTGATATTGGGACATATATGGATATGGTGATTGATATGGACTCCATGGTTGACATTGGGTTGTAGAAGTAAGGAAGAATAAGAATAAAGAAAAAACAAAAAAACAAACTATGATGAAAATCTGCTAAAACCCTTTCATTACCTAGCCTCCTCTTAAAAAAGTTGGACTTTAAAAATTACTCCATTATTCACTATTATAAATATAACCAAAAAAATTGTACTTAGCAAGTAGGGGAATCCCTATTTTTTTGTAAGGGAAAACCTTACATTTCTTTATTCTTTTTCTTCAAAAGACGCTATATGTAAATTTTTTTAATTTATAAGTAATCAATGTTAACCACTATGAAACATTATTAGCAAATTTAATGCCGGGAATAAAAACAAGGGGTGCTTGTCCTGAAGCTATAATGATTTCAAGGAGTAATGATTATTGGTCATCTAACCATGAGAATATAGATGCGGCTAACTTTTTGACCTTGAATATGGGCTATAAGTATTTTAGAGGGCTTACTAATTGAATATATAGAGATTTTTTTAAGGCCAAGATCTTGTCCTTAAGGGCCAAGATCTTGGCCTCCCTTTATTGTCAATGAGAAAAAATAACGGGAAAAATAAATCTTTCCCATAATGAGAAAAATAAATCTGTCCCCTTTTTTTGAATTCGGTTTTAAAAATGTGTTTCCCAACAAACAACTCTTACATTTACTTTCTCAAATTTACTTATGAGGTTTTTGATGTCAGGATAAAATCCAAAAGGATCTACAAAGTCTTCCCCATGTCCATTATTGATGAATTTTCCCAATAGGGTATTATCAGTCAGAATCAAAACTTTTTTCACCCCTAGTTTTTTTGCTTCCTTAAGCCCGATAAACAGACCACAAATGTCACAGAAATTTTTATCTGAAAACAAAGCCCTTTCTTTTATTCTTTTTAATAATTTGCCTTTCCCATCTTTTACAAAAACCTGGATACAGCATTGATCATTTTTGAATCTTTGGCTATTTAAAAAGATGAATGATCGTTGCAATTCCTTCACACTTCACCTGCCTTCCTTCCCCTTTAAAATCGTTCATTTCGACTCAATTTTTCAAAAGCATATTGAATTTATATTTATTTAAATTTTTATGATAACTTATATTTCTTAAATCTCATTTTATTTAAGTTTTTTGTAACTGAAAAGATAACACAAAAGGCAGAGTCATTCCGGACCCTGCCCTTAATAAAAGTATCGATTTTACAATCCATAAACTATTTAATTTGTTACCTTCACTTCAAGCGCTATGGTGACTGTTTCAAGTTTACCAGTTGAATCAATAAGGTCCATTTTAATAATTGTTGTACCAGTACCTTGGGCTTTGAAAATCCACTGTTCTCTCGCAAACACAGGCTGTGCAGCAAAGCGAGGGCCGGTAAAATATCCTGGGTACTGTTCATCACTTATTTTTTCTATGATGTCCTCGTCGAGTTCATCAGTATCAAGTTCCCATATTATGCCTATATCACGATGGTTGGCCAGAATAAGTCCCAAGGTTTTGCCTTGCTTAATCGTTATTGATGTTCCTTCTTCAATTTCCTCTAAACTGACATCGGTATTTTCAAGTTGCCAATTTAAATCCCAAAGAGCATTAGGATGATATGGATCGTTCGATGGTGTGCTATCATTAATGGTGGGAGGGGGGCCATATGGGCCTTGGCGGCCACCATTAGTGTTATAAAGATATGCTGGAGACCCTGGATAAAAAACTGCGTAACAGGCTGCATAAAAAGAAGGAGATCCCGGGTTTTCAAAGGAAGGGGCAGGTGAATAATTAATTGGTGTATAATCAATTGGTATATCATTAAGCCATGATGGAAAGGATGATCCGGATGAGGAACGCTGTTCAAATGCCCATGGTTGTAAAATGGAACTAAATGCCCCAAAATTTCCAGGCATAAGATATCCTCCGGTTTGTCCTGTAAAAGCAAAAGGTGTAGTCCCCCAGCCTTGCCCGTACTGACCAACATTTCCATAATTGTTTTGAAAATTCATTGCATAGGAAGGAAACCATGAATCAAAAGTGTAAAAGTCATCATAGTTATAAGGGAAATCCCGATAACCCTGTGCCTGAATTGAATTAACCATAAAAAATAGGGCTACAAAAAGCATTAAGCCTATTTCCAGCACCTGCAAAAACCGGTTTTTTATTAACGTACCTTTCATTGCCTAACCCTCCTCTTAAAAAAGTTGGACTTCAAAAAATATTACATTATTCACTATGATACATATAATAAGTAAAATTATATTTGTCTGTAGGGTATTCCCTAATATTTGGTACCGTTTAAAAATAGTCATTGAAGATTTAACAGCTTGGTTTTGATTCGTCTACCAAGCACCCCAACCAGGACCGTAACCTCCATATGTCGGACCACCCCAGCCAGAGTATCCCGAACCACCATACCCGCCATAGGGAGCACCATAGCCGCCATAACCACCATATGTCGGGCCACCCAAGCCAGAATATCCCGAACCACCGTAGCCTCCATAGGGAGAGCCATAGCCATAATTGAGATTGCCGCCAAAGGGTGGCTGCCCATATCCAAATCCGGAACTATAGCTATTATAACCAGTATTGGGACCGTAACCACTAAAGTAGGAGCCGCCATAATCGGGTAAGGGCTCACCATAAATGGAATAGCCGCCATATGGAGTCCCAATTCCATAATTAGAATAGCCGGGGTAAGAAGGATAATTATTATAGGTATTAAAATCACTGTAAGGATTGTATCCACCATAAGAAGCCTGTCTATAATCATAGCCATAATTATAAGGGGAGCCATAATAGCTATTATAAGGGCTGGAAGATACGGGAGAAGTGTAATAATGATCATCGAGCTTGCTATCCATGGTATTATAAATTTTTACCGTTCCCTCTAGTGATAAGTCTGTAGGATCGGAGATATCAAAAATTTTTAATTCCGGATCAGTTTGAAGGCATAATCTATCACTGGCAACAACAAAGAGACCCCTTCCCGCACCATCATATTTACTGCTGGTCTCTACCTTATCAGCGTTTGCCGGATCGGATACATCAAATACATACACTTTAGATTCAAATAATACTTCATCTGAGCGCGTCCACCAGGCACTTCCTCCTATCCAATTTTCTCCTTCGCCAATCGTCGTCAATAAGAAGACGTGATTATCCGAACAAGCTATGTTTTTTTGCTCGCGGAGCGGTACACCATCCAGCTTGCTGGAAGAATACACCAGGGAAAGGTTTTCCGGGTCACTAATATTGATTATTTTAAATTTAAAACCATGGTCATCATAATCCGAGGAATCTTCATCAAGGGTGATTGTTGCCATAAGATAGTCCCCCTTCACTGCAAGGTCCACCCTTGAATAGTCATCTCCATCCAGATCAGTAAATGTTTCCTCTAAAGAGAGGTTCTCAGGATCAGAGATGTCGAATACAAAAATTGAGGGCTCATCGTCAGATTCATTGCCGGCTAGATAAAGATATCCGGAATCTATCACCATTTTGTGAATGTCAAGATCGTCGATGGTGTATGAATCAAGCAAGTCGTCATCTTCATCAGTGTCATCAGGATCGGAAATATCATAGGCATAGATAGTGGCCTCGGCATCCTCACCCATCACACCTTCACTCATAACTACAAAAAGCACATCGTCTTTTACTGCTAAAGTACCCGCATTACCATAGTCATAGACATTGTCACCGTCACTGAGATTTAGGGTGTTGATAAGTTCCGGGTCATCTTTATCAGATATATCCACCAAATAAATCGCCCCATGCGAAGCGCCTATTACGGCCAGATCATCTTCAACGACAATTCCTCTAGGTATTGGGGCCCTATCTCCACTCCCTTTGATAAGAGAATAATGGGAAACATAGTCATAGTCGTCCGAGCCCGATTTTTCAAAAATCACTAAGCCGGCTTCACCCGAACCCCCACTGAATCCATAGGTCATATTCGTATACAATACGTAAATATAGTCTCCATCTGCAAAAGAACCATTTAAGAGAAGCTCAGCCGGCTGATAGCTGGAACTGGGCATTGATTGATATGGCATATAGCTTGAGGGATAGGGATTATATCCCATTGAATAGCCTCCGGGAAATCCGCCCATATTAATATTGATGTTGATTGGGGGGGATGAATAAGGCGAATAATATGATCCTTGAGAATATGGCATTTGAGAATATGGGCCTTGAGAATATGGGGGATACCACTGTTGGCATTGTGATGGGGAACTAAAGATTAAAAAAGAAAAACCAAGAAGACAAACTAATGATGCAATGCTAAAAAATTTTTTCATCGCCTAACTTCCTCCTTAACAGTTTGGACTTTAAAGTTATTACGTTATACCCTACTATTAGGTATAACAAGCAAATGCATATTTGGCTATTGGGAAAATCCCTATTTTTTTGTAGGGGAAAACCCTACAGTTTCTCTTACATTTTATAGTTCCTTTGAACCACCCGCCTTTCTATACCTCTTATTATTATATGAGGTCAGAAAATAGATATGTAATATAATTAGACGACAAAATATTTCAATTAGTTATGTAGGGGATTCCCTATTTTTTTGTAGGGAATTTCCCTACTCTTATTTTTTTATGTTAATCTTCCTTCTTGATTGTTATCCTGAAAATATTTTTAATATCCTCATCGGGATCAATAAAATCAATACAATAAAGCACTACTTATGTTTCCCCTTCCTGTTCCAAACTTCTTTATCATAGATCATTTCCATCCTATCGAATTTGCGTCCTTCAAAAAGCGCTATAAAAAAAATTTTATTTATAAATTATCAATGTTAACCACTATGAAACATTAATAGCAAATTTAATGCCGCGAATAAAAACAAGGGGCGCTTGTCCTGAAATTATAATGATTTCAAGTAGTAAGTCTTATTAGCTACCTGACTCTGAGTATATAGATGCGGCCAACTTTTTGTCCTTGAAAATGGGGTATAAGTAGTTTGGAGGGCTTACTTATTGAATATATGGAGATTTCTTTAAGGCCAAGAACTTGTCCTTGGGGGCCAAGATTTTGGCCTCCCTTTATTGTTAATCATGGATTATCATTCTGATAGAAAAAATAAATCAGTCCCCTTTTTTTATTAATCAGTCCCCTTTTTTTACAAAAGGCAGAGCCATTCCGGACCCTGCCTTTTTATCTATTGCCTTTTATACTGTTAGCTTAATCTTCTTCTACAGTGATTTCAACCTCAAAAGTGTCCTCTCCAATACTACTATTATCTTGCCACCAAGAGACATTACCCATCTTAATAGTAGTGGAATCAGCCTCTTCAGCCTCAAAGTACCAAAATTGATATCCGGAAAACCACTCACTCGTGTTATTATGAGAGATGATATCATCATCGAAGTCATCATCATCAAATGCCCATTCATACCCACCGGTACTATCGGCACTTACTCCTATCCACTTTGATGGCAAAATAATGGCTATGCTATCTCCTACATCAACGGTGAAATCATCGTCATTATCATTTTCATCTAATATCAAATCTGCATCTTTGTATCTTGAGGGCAAATAGGACCAATCTTCCCAATCTCCAGTAGAGACACCATAGGGATTATAAATAGGATTTTGTTGAGTGTAAGGATCACCATAATATTGATATGGCATATTATTATAGCTCGAATAATATCCCGAAGGAGCACTATAATTATACGGCTGGTTGTAGCTCGGTTGCCTATAGGGATAACTACCATAATTTTGTGGTTGGGAGTAACCATAATATGGTTGATTGTTATAAGGTTGGCTATAGAGGCCACCATATGGCTGTGATGGAGAATAACCATAACCAGGATAGTATTGATTGTTTCCCATAGCATAGCCACCGGCAGGATAAAGGCCGGGAACGTAAGTACCGTTGCCATAGCCAGGGACTGGATTCCCGAAACTAAAAGAAGGAGAATAACCATAATTAGGATAGTATTGACTATTTCCCATAGCATAGCCACCGAGTCCACTTGGTGGTGGCCCGTAAGTTCCATATGTAGTAGTGCCGTATGGGATGCCGTATGGTGGATATTGTGCAGGGCCATATTGACATTGGGACGAAGATGTGAGGAAAAAGAAACAAAAAATAAAAATAAATATCATAATAGTTGACTTATAAAAGCCTTCCATAACCTTACCCTCCCTGCTAAAGAAAACTGATATGAAATATTTAAATTATGCTTTTTCCTAAAAGAGAAATTTATTATTTAATACTTTTTATAAATAAAACGCATGCTTTATGCCATCTAATAACCAAATTAAATAAGGATCAGCTTAACCCCTCCCTCCAATAATTGGAAATATAGATCATAGCTAAAAATTCTTCGCCGCCCTCTCAATGATAGAAAAGAGTGCGGCGAGAGCTTATTTTATGACTATTTTTGATTAAAATAGCCAAAGATAGTTATATCATTATTAGCTTTATTCAAGAGTAAACAGCTCAGGAAAAAGACTATTGTACAAGCTAGTGATCCCGAGTAATGGAGCAATTTGCATAAAAGGAATTTGATAATTCAAGTCTGTACCAGTATCTATAGTATAAAAGATATTCTGAATGCCAAAGGGATTAGCCCTGGCACTGGCATACAATAACAACATATAAGGATTGATACCGCCAAATCCTGTTAAACCACCACTTGATCCATATCCATATGACGATGGATATCCGCCGTATGAGGATGTACCATACCCGTATGATGACGATGGATAGCCGCCATATGAAGAATAGCCGCTGCTATATGGAGAATAACTGCCATATGGAGAAGGGGAACTGCCGTATGAGGAATAACCGCTATAAGGGTAGCTACCGTATGGAGTATAACTGCCATATGAAGGAGGGTAGCTGCTGTATGAGGAATAACCGCTATAAGGGTAGCCGCCGTAAGATCCGTATGATCCACTGTATGGATAAGAATTTAAATATTGAGCATTACAAAGGTTGGTAAAGAGAAAAAGACCAAAAAAGATAATTAATGAAAACACTATGAATTTAGCTATGTTTTTATAAGACATGTTCTTTAACCTCATTATTAATTAAGACTGTTCAAAATCTCTTAAATTAAATTTGTATTAGTTGTGAAAATCATATGTATAAATAAAATTATATATTTCTTCACCACCTTCCTTTTTCCCTTAGCATTTGGCAAGGGAGTAATTGTAATTTTTTGCTATCCTATAGTGAAATGTTAGGTTAGGTAGCTCTAATGATTGGATCTGTGAGGGATTTATCAGGACTGACCAAGTTTATAGAAGGCTATAGCTTTTTTAAATTTAACATCTTTCCAAATAATCCCAAAAATCATTTTTATAAATATAACAAGTAAAACAAAACTATATTTGTTTATAGGGGATCCCCTATTTTTTTGTAGGGAAAAACCCTACAGTTTCTCTTGCATTTTATAGTTCCTTTGAACCACCTGCCTTTCTCTACCTCTTATTATTGAATGAGGTCAGAAAATGAATATGTAATACAATTAGACGAAAAATTATTTCAAATAGTTATGTAGGGGATTCCCTATTTTTATGTAAGGAATTTCCCTACTCTTATTTTTTTATGGTATTTAATCTTCCTCCTTGATTGTTATCCTGAAAATATTTTTAATATCCTCGTCGGGATCATTAAAATCAATATAATAAAGCACTACTTCTGTTTCCCCTTCCTGTTCCAGACTTCTTTATCATAGATCATTTTCATCCTATCGAATTTGTGTCCTTCCAAAGGCGCTATATATAAATTTTTTTATTTATAAATTAGCAATGTTATCCACTATGAAACATTAATGGCAAATTCAGTGCCGGGAATAAAAACAAGGGGTGCTTGTCCTGAAATTATAATAATTTCAAGGAGTAAGTCTTATTAGCTACCTGACTCTGAGAATATAGATGCGGCCAACTTTTTGGCCTTGAATATGGGCTATAAGTAGTTTAGAGGGCTTACTAATTGAATATATGGAGATTTCTTTAAGGCCAAAATTTTGCCCTTGGGGGCCAAAGATTTTGGCCTCCCTTATTGTCAATGGGAAAAAATAATGAGAAAAAATAAATCTGTCCCTTTTTTTATCCTTTTTTTCAAGGCCTCTTTCTCCATCGGCAGCGCTGATCACCCGGTGATTCTTCTCTAAGATGGGTTCAAGCATATCCAATGGTTTCTTTATTTTCGAGAATCAGAATAACCGGGTGATCATTTTTTTTATATGTAAAGAGAGATTTTTTCCCACAAATTTCTCCCCGGCCTTTTCGATATTCCCCCCTTAATGGTTTCCTATCGCAAAAGGGCCGGAGAGAAGAGAGTTTGAATTAAAGTATAGGCTTAGTTTCCATACCCATACCTGAGAGAAAATTGTCCCTTCTTATCTGAAATTTCATCGCTTTCCCACTTCCCCCTAAAAATCGTATGCTCTTTACTCTGTTATTTAGCATCTTTTTTTCTCTAAGTTCTTTTAGGTATCACAGTGCCCAAACTTTATAAGAAGCTGATAGCATGATTTTAGGCTATCATTGCTATAAATTGATCTTGTACCTTCCAAACCCCATTTCCTTTACTTTCAAAAACCATATCATCTAAGCTTTTCTCTAATTATTTATTATATCAATATCATATTAATATCATGGAGTTATCTCTAATAACCCCAAGGATTCCCACCATAACTATTATAAGTCTGAGGTCCATAAGGGGAACTCCAAGGAGTCCAACCACTCATCATGTCTGCTTGAAAATAGGGAAGGCTCAGTTCATACCCCCTTTGGCTTGTTTCATAATTAGAACTTAACAGCATATTCATTATTTCTGATGGCAAAGATAGATTTGGACGAGGGACAGTGCCATACAAAGGATTATTGGGGTTATAAGGGTTGCCATAATAGCCGCTATAACTGGTAGGAAGAATAGTATAGGCACCATAAAGGTTCTGTGGGTTAACGGGAACGGCATATCTGTCAGGATAATAATTGGGAGATCCACTATAGTTATACTGTTGATTCCAATCAGAAGGGCTATAATAATATGGACGGCTAAGTTCGATCCCCATTTGGGATGTATTCCAATTAGAACTTGCCACCATATTGCTTATTCCTGATGGCCTAGATGAAAGCGGATTATAGCCGGGGCCATAAGTGCCGCCGGGAGGGAGGTATTCGGTATTTCCACCATAATAAGTCCAGGGGGGATAGCCATATCCGGTATATCCGCCATAAAAGCCTCCAGGATACTGAAGCCCTTCATAGCCTACTCCGGCAGCAGCAACAGTATCTCTGCTTATATGGATACAATCAAGCCCAAAAATAATATCGGTGGTGGTGGAATATGTGTGCCCGTCATATTTAAAATCCATAGAGCCACCCTTTGGACCGTATTCATCAGCGTTAAACTCCCAAGTAGGGTCGTCGAAGTCTCCATCATCAATGGCAATGTAATACAGTTTGAATTCATTGCCGTAGATCCGAATTTTTTCAAGTTCTGCAGAACCGCCATCATACTCCTGTTCTTCCCATTGAGTGTTTATATATTTATCAAAGGACATAATACCATTGCTGTGATCAAATGAGTCGAAGGTTTCATCATGCCCTGTAACATAGTTATCTTCATCCAGATAAATGATTAATTCATCATTGTCATCCTTATCAAAATCGCCGGTATATTCATTATTTTCCGTTTGGTAAATGACATAAAAAGTATTATCATCATTATCCTTCATATACAGGAAGATATCGAAATCTTCGTCAGCGTCAATTATAAATTTAATGTACTGTGCTTCATCATAGTCTATATCACTAAACTCCAACTGGATATAGGTTGGAGTTGCAGCCTGAAGATAAGGTGTAAATAAGAAAAGGCCGATGCATACACACAGGCATATTCCGAATACTTTCAATAACCATATTTTTTTCATCAAAAGTCTTAGGACGTTATGCTTTTTTATAATTGCTTTCTCCTTTCCCCTTAATTATTTTTAATGCTTTCAAAAATTTCATTGAAAATAGCGGGTGTCTCCATACATAGCATAAGGATTACTAAAACTTGGATACCCATATCCGCCGACCATGTCATTAGCAAGAGAAAACCCCTGGTAATACCCATAAGGAGGTAGAGGCGGCTGATAGCCATAAGGCGCCTGATCCGCATAAGGATACACATAAGGATTATTAGGGCTGTAAGGTCGTTGGTACCCATAAGAAGGCTGCTGATACCCATAAGAAGGCTGTTGATACCCATACCCCCCCCCACTGGGATCATAGGCTGTCCATGAATCGGTAAAATTCCATTTGGAATAATTAGGTCTATAATCATCTTCAAGGTACTGATATACATTAGGACCATAAGGGGTATAAGGCTGTTGATAACTGTAAGGGTTATAAGAAAATTGGGCACTACTATGCATGGTAAATAAGAAAAGGCCGGCGCATATAAACCCACAAACAAATAACACCTTCAAAAACCATTCTTTTTTCATCAAAAATCTCCTTAGATCTTGTTCTTTTTGGTTCAGTTAATATTAAAGTTACTTACATTCAAGATTATCTGAGGTCGATATCTGGACTGAGGCACCTCGTGATCTTAATTCTTCAATGATTGGGCAGTCTTCATTGTTTAATTTATTGCCATGTAGCTCTAAATGTTCCAAGTTATATAAGGACAATAGAGGGCTTATATCACGTATTTCATTATTGCCAAGTAATAGTTTTTTCAGATTAACTAATCCATCCAAAGGGCTTATGTCACTTATTTGGTTATTGTCAAGGATTAGCTCCTCCAGATTTGTCAGGTTTTCTAATGGGCTAATATCCTCTATTTTACTGCTGTGAAGCTTTAATATTTCCAGGTTGGTTAATTCTGCTAATGGGCTTATATCACTCACTTTTGTTTTATGAATATCTAGTTCTATCAGCTTAGTCAGCCCTTCCAAAGCAGCTATATCTTTTGTGTTTGTAGTACCAAGATTTAGTTTTTCCAGGTTGGTTAGTTCCGCTAAAGGACTGATGTCATCAAGGGTATTCCTGCTGAGGTTTAGCTCTGTCAGGTTAGTGAACTCTTCTAAAATACTTATGTCAATGTGGGGTTCACATTTAATTTCATGGTTAGGTACACCGAATCCAAATACGCCGGGAGGGGATATATGTATTTTCTGTTCATAACACATATCACGTGCATCTAATGAAGTAAGAGTAAGAGCTTTTGTCGTTGTTATAGTCTCATTAGATCCTAGCCCAAGCTCATCTCGTATTCTCTCTTCCAATAAACCGTCTGTATCGGTTCTAATTATAGTAAGGCCGCCGGAAGCAGTTCTAGGATATGGAGATGAATAAGGGTTGTAGGGGTATTGTCCGCCTGGAAAGGGCATTGACCAAATGTTAGACATTCCTGTCCAGTTGTTGCCGGCTGTATAGATCGATCCCGGAAAGAAAGAAGGAGTATTCCACTGCAAGGGATTCATATAAACATTAGAGCTTAAAGGTGAAAAGATTCCGGGGGAAAAAGTATTATAATTTGTCAATCCTGTATACAATCCGCCACTTGGCCCTCCATAGGGACCACCAGTGAATGACCCGGAAAATGGAGAAAATATTGATGGGGAAAAATTACCAAAATTACCATAAGTATACGAATTATTGAATCCTCCGGTTGCATAGTTGCCATAATTTTCTAACCCTCTAAATCCTAATCCCGTGGATGAAGAAAACACAGGTGAAAAAGAATTTTCATATTGTGAGTTAAAGAAAGAAGAAGTAGGGTTAAAAAGAGAGCCACTATAAGGTGGCCATTGGGCAAATGCTGCCGAGAGGTTGATAATAAGAACTATAAAAATTGCTATAACCATCAAAAAACATACTTTTTTCATAACATCCCTCCAACAACCTGATTATATTATCTTTTATCTGGGAAATGACTTTGAAATATATTATCCCTTATTATAAATATTACCAGTAAATTTGAACTTAACAAGTAGGGGAATCCCTATTTTTTTGTAAGGGAAAACCCCATCGTTTCTAATTAAATATATATATCCTCTTTGGCCCCCCATCTTTCTATACTTTTTATCTTTAAATGAAGACAGGAAACAATTATGTACTATAATTAGGCGAAAAATTATTCCGGTCGTTATGTAAGGGAATCCCTATTTTTTATAGGGAATTTCCCTATTCTTGTTTTTTATGGTATTTAATCTTCCTCCTTGATGGTTATCCTGAAAATATTTTTAATATCCTCATCGGGATCATTAAAATCAATATAATAAAGCACTACTTCTGTTTCCCTTTCCTGTTCCAAGCTTCTTTATCATAGATCATTTTCATCCTATCGAATTTGCGTCCTTCAAAAAGCGCAATAAAAAAAATTTTAATTTATAAATTATTTATTTATAAGGTATTAATGTAATCCACTATGCAACATTAATAGCAAATTTAATGCCGGGAATATAAACAAGGGGCGATTGCTCTGAACTTATAATAATTTCAATGATTAAGTCTTATTAGTTGCCTGACTCTGAGAATATAGATGCGGCCAACTTTTTGGCCTCGAATATGGGCCATAAAGCATTTTAATAGGCTTACCTATTGATTATATGACGATTTCTTTAAGGCCAAGATCTTGTCCTTAAGGGGTCAAGATTTTGGCCTTTATTTATTATCAATGAGAAAATAAATCTGTCCCCTTTTTTCTGTTCCCCTGCTCAATCAGATGCACCGGGAAAAGTTGTTGATATTAGTCAATAAGCGTATTACAATATAGCATATTATTAATCAGATAATTAAAGAATTACTTAATTGATTTTGTAATATTATATGGATCAATGGCCCTTAGAGGTGATATAAAACTATTATGATGGAAGTAAACATTGCCGATTTAACGTGGTCGCCCTTTATTTACCCAAGAGGGGGAAGGAGCGAAGAGACTGTTAAGACTTATGTCGAGGCACTCAGGGCGGGGGCAACATTCCCGCCGATCAAGGTTCAGAGGGTCTTTAACTATCCCAAGGACAATGAGAAGGTAGAGGCCATTCTAATCCTGGATGGTATCCATCGCTGGTCTGCTTTTAAGGAATGCGGCTATAAAACAATTGCGGCCATAGAATGGAAGAAAGGGCCCATAGATTACGAAATAAATCAAATACCTCTTTTGCTTGAATCGGCAAAATGCAACCTCACCCATGGAGACCGGTTAAGCCCAAGGGATAAAAAACGTATTGCCCGCGATATAGCTACATCGGACACTGAGTGCGCATGGACTGAAGAGGCTCTGGCCCAAAAATTAGGGGTCATCCAGCAGACGGTAAATACCTGGATTTCAGATATCAGGGCGCGTCAGAAGGCAGGGCGAAATGTGGTCATCACCCGCTTAAGCCGTCTTGGTTGGGCCCAGGAGTGGATAGCCCAGGTGGTGGGGACAAGTCAGGGCAGGGTTGCCCAAATTATTAATAATACCAATTTTGGTGAAATTAATAATTTGCTCTCCCAGGGCCGGGACATGAACTATATCGCCGGTCATTATCAGATGGACCTTGCTCTGGCCTGGGCTTTGCGTCTTGAAGGAAAAACCGATCAGGAGAAATTCAAGGAACTTGGCTGGGGACTTCGCACCTGGGATCAATGGAATTTCAATAACTGTGATGAGCGCTTCGGGGATGATTGGCCGGGGAGGATACCGGCCCAGTTAGTGGCCCATACCCTTTTTTATTTTACCAGGCCGGATGACCTTGTTCTTGATCCTATGGCCGGGGGCGGTGTTGTCTCTGATGTGTGCCTTATCTTTGAGCGAAGGTGTCAATCCTTTGATCTTGCCGCCAGGGAGAATAGACCCGAAATCATGTATCATTATTGGGACCCGCAAAATGGGCAATGGCCCACAGCCAAAAAGCCTGATCTGATCTTCTTTGATCCCCCTTACTTCACCAAGAAGGAAAAAGACTATCGGGGCAAGGCCAACGACAAGACACCCTCAATCTCATCCTATCCCAGAGAGCATTATGAGGAGTTCTTTGAAAGGTTTTTTCTGCTGGCTCATCAAAAGGTAAAGGAGACCACCAGGATAGCCTTCCTGAATGCCGATTGGCGGGATTTTCAATCCACACCTGCTTTAAAGGAAAATGAGGGTAAGGCCATCACCATTTTTGATTACCACAGAATCCTATCGAAAACAGGATGGAAAGTAACCCACCGCATAGAGTGCCCTTTATCATCTGAGCGTATGAGTGGCAATGAAGTACTGAAGATGCAGGAAAAGCGCATCTTAGGAACTGTTGGCAGGAGTATAATCATTGCCAAAAGGTGCTAAATCATATTTCGCGCGGTTATTTTTTATATAGCTCTACTACTATAAGATGCGGCATAAACCTGATAACCCCTCCTGGCCGATACGTGACAGATTCATTATATCCAAAGGTCATGGTTGCCCGGTTCTCTATGTAACCTTAGCCAATTGTGTATATTTTCCTAAAGAAGAGCTGAAAACCTTTCGTGAATTAGGTAGCCAGCTCCAAGGGAATGCTCATGTCGGTGTGCCTGGAGTGGAGCTTTCTACCGGCTCAGTAGGACAAGGGTTGTCAGTGGCTGTAGGAATAGCCTTGGGAGCAAAAATTCGTAAAGTGGCCTTTAACACCGATTTTCACACCTTTGTTAATCGTCATAATTATACCCAATCGTCAAAAGCATGGACTGTATTATTATAAATAAACTGGAAAGCCCAGCTCAAAACCTTCTAAAATAGGTAATCTTATATGCACGTTTATTTA
>DAOURK010000106.1 GCA_030625085.1 Pseudomonadota bacterium | reverse complement strand
AACGAAAATAATGAATGAGGGATGGGCCAGTTATTGGCACTATCATATCCTGAACCGGCTGAATCTTCCTCAAGGACTTCATTTTGAATTTTTAAAAAGACATAATCAGGTAATCTGTCCACACGTTGGGGGATTAAATCCATATCATATGGGCTTTAAAATCTTTGAAAATATTTTCCAGCGATGGGAAGAGCCAAGTCCTCAAGATCATGAAGGGCAGAGGATGAGCGGAGGCGAAGGCCTAAAAAAAATTCTTCAGGTGAGAGAATCCGATCGTGATCAATCTTTTTTAAGGCAGTACTTGACGAGAGATCTAATGCAGGAGCTTGATATTTTCCAGCACGATCAACAGGGAAGTGACCGGGTCATCAGCAAAATCTCTGATGAAAAGGGATGGAAGCAGGTCCGGGAGACCCTGATTGCCAATGTGGGCATGAATCGAGTGCCGGGTATTCAAATTATTGATGCCAATTATGAGGGGCAGCAGAAATTATTACTGCACCATCAATTCGACGGCCGTGAATTGGACCTTGGTTATACGCAGCATACTCTGCGCTATTTATACAGATTGTGGCAACATCCCCTGGTGCTGGAGACAGTGTTAAAGGGGCGATATTACCAACTCATTTATGATGTGGCCGACCAGTTCGAAATCCGGGAGATCCAACAGCCTGCCGCCGCTATGAATGATTAAGCAGCACAAAATCAAACTTTTTTGTTACCTTGCCGATTTTGCCAATTTCAATGATTAAGCAGCACATTTACCTTATCCAAAAATTTTCGGGAAAATAATTTCCCCTGTCCCCAATTTCCTCCGCAATACCTTTTCTCTTAAGAAGCTCAACTACGTTGAAGAGACCGGCACGGTTATCTACCACTCCAAGATGACTTGCGGCGAAAACAGGGCATCCTAAGACCATGCGATGAACCACTTCCGGAAGTGCCGGCATATGTGGATATTATTGATGTTTCAGAATATAACCCTCCTCATGTTCCATCAAAGACCTGGCGAGAATGCATAAAAGGACAAATCATTTCTTAAAAATAAAAAATTATTTGTATTTTTCTAAATTTTGCGCTATTCTATTCGATAGTTAAAAAAGCAAATTCTGGTATATATCTTTATGAAAATTGTTATTACAAAATTCTTGATCTACGCCTTTCCGGCACTTCTATTTTTTTCATTCTCTTTTTGCAATCCCCTCTTATCATTAGCATCAGAGGTTTATGAACAACTGGTTGGTGTCATAGATATCCGGACAACTTATAGTGACGGGGATTTCACCGCCGGGCAATTGGTTGAGATGGCCAAATCTCGTGGGATCGATGTCCTTGTGATCACAGATCATGATCGTATGGTTCTCCAGTATGGACTTTTCCCATTTCGAAATATACTCAGGCTCAGAGTTGAAAAGCCGTCGGTTCTGAAAAAGGGGGCAAAGGATTACCTTGCCATGCTTGATAAGGTGAACAAACAATCCAAGAATATCATAATCGTTCCCGGTCTTGAGTCCGCACCCTTTTATTACTGGTCAGGTTTGCCATTGCCAGGTAAACTCACAGCCCATGGATGGGAAAAGCACCTGTTGGTCATTGGCATTGAAGATATTGAAAAAATCGAGGCCCTTCCCATACTTCACAGCAACCCCGGCATTGGCTATATCAAGCATTACCTGCCTTTCACCCTTTGCATCTTCTCCCTATGATCCCTATCATGGGGATCAAGGGATAAAGCCTTATCAAGAGCTGATTGATTACGTTAATGCTTGCGGGGGCATGTGCTTCTGGTCACATCCGGAAACCAAGACCGGTGTGAGGGATCTGGGGAAAATCCTTGTCAGCACGCCCCCTCACCCGGGAGATCTTCTCAAAGCCAAAAACTATACCGGTTTTGCAGCCCTTTATGGGGATGTCATTAAGGCGACTGAACCCGGCAAGGAATGGGATACCGTGTTAAATGAATATTGCTTAGGTCAGAGAAAAATGCCGGCCTGGGGGATCTCAAGCTCGGACTATCACAATGAGCACCCTGCTCCGTTTGGAACCTATATAACGACCTTTCTTGTTAAAAAAAGCAACAAAAACGGAATTCTTGAGGCCATGAGGAAGGGAAAAATGTATAACTATATCGGTCCTGAAAAAGCAAGGATAAAACTGGAACATTTTGAGATTGAGGATGCAAGATCCGGGGAAAAGGCCATTATGGGAGAAACACTTTCATGTACAGCCTCACCCGTTATCAGGGTCAAGGCCATATCGGGTAAAATAGGGGATGGTTCTTCCCTGTACTTGAGAATCATACGCTCAGGGAAGGTCTGTTATGAGGAAAAACTGAAAGGAATCATTGATTTGACATGGAGCGATTCCGAGGCTAAGCCTGGCCGCAAGCATTTCTATCGAATTGAAATAAAAGGCAAAGGAAGGATGCTCTCCAATCCGATCTTTGTCAGCCTGAAAACCTCTTCGTGAACCTATAATTTCCATAACCCGATTTTTAGGTACGATTACTCAAAAATTATAAAAGCCTTTTCTAGAAAATCCGATCGTGATCAATCTTTCTTAAGGCAGTATTTGACGAGAGATAATGCAGGAGCTTGATCTTTTTCAGCACGAGCAACAGGGAAGTACCGAGTCATCAGCAAAATTTCTGATGAAAAGGGATGGAAGCAGGTCCGGGAGACCTTGATTGCCAATGGAGGCATGAATCGAGTACCGGTTATTCTTATTATTGATGCCAATTATGAGGGGCAGCAGCTTCATTTGGTGGATATATTTCAATTTAGCTTCGGGGGCCAGTCTTCCCTATCAGTTCCTCTTGATTTGATTAGGCTACTTTTGTTCAGTATTTTTTTGTGTTTTTATCAAATAGAATACATAAGAGGAATTTAATGAAAGGCTTATAAACCGAAAACTCCACCTTATAATTTCACAGGAATGAATCGCTCGGCTAAGTATTCTTTCATTTGTTTAATAGTATATTTTCCAAAATGGGCAATAGAGGCAACAAGCACTGCGTCTGCATGTCCTTCAATAATAGCTTCGTAAAGGTGTTCGAGTGTTCCGGCGCCGCCTGAGGCAATAACAGGCAAATGCACTGCATCAGCTATGGCCCTGGTCATGGGGATGTCATATCCTGCTTGAGTCCCGTCTGTATTCATACTGGTCGGCAAGATGGCACCAGCCCCCAACTGTTCAACCTTTTTAGCCCATTCAACGGCATCAATTCCGGTAGGTTTATTACCGCCGCTTACCATTACCTCAAAACCCGATGGATGCTCAGATGAGGTGCGTGTATCAATGGCAATAACAATCTTATCGTTGCCAAATTCTTTAGCCGCTTCTTTAACCAAATCAGGGTTTAGCACGGCAGCAGTATTGATGGATACCTTTGATACGCCGGCATCTATCATTTCTTGAATGTTTTGTATGCTTCTGATGCCCCCGCCGACAGTTAACGGCACAGAGACTTTTTCAACTGTTCTTTTGACAACATCAATCATAGTTTCCCTTTGTTCAACAGTAGCTGTAATGTCCAGGAATACTACTTCATCAGCACCTGCTTCGCTATACATTTTGGCGTTTTCAGCCGGATCACCTACATCTTTCAAATCTACAAAATGAATGCCTTTAACCAAACGACCATTTTTTACATCTAAACAAGGGATAATTCTTCTGTAATCCATGTGTTGTTCCTCCTCTATGTGAATAAATTGTTATTTTTCAAACCTGGCAAATTTTTAGACAGAATCCTGAACTAAGCTTTGTATAAGAATTTATGTTTTGACTTTTTATAACTTATTTAGTTACCGAATTAAGGCCTGAAAGAGGTAATGAATATAGAGTGCGCCACACAATCCTGCTATCATGAAAAGTAATGAGATAAATAGCAATATTTGGCCCTTTACCTTTGCCTTTTTTCCTTTTTCTATTGGGGTGTCCTTAATAACCTTCATGCCGGGAGGGGGGAAGCATTCATGTTTCATAATCTTGCGGCTCAGATTGAGGAGGAAGATGCCAATGGGAACCATACTTAGCATAATGAACACGAGAACAAGGTCTATAATGAGAAAAGCCGTTTTAGGCTCAAGACGCTTTAAATATTCCATCCCAGAGGGAAGGCCCCATATAATCAGCAGGATGCCAAGAAGCCCTAATAGAAAGAAAAGACCAAGAGCTTTATTTCGATATTTTTTATCTGCGCGGATAATGTCTTTATCCATTTAGCGGATAGACCTCTGAAAGGGTTTTGAAGATAATTAATTATAGATAGATGGTATAAAAATTCTTTTTGGCACATTTGTCATTTCGAATGTAGGGGAAAAATAATATATTTTTCAGTATATTATGTAAAAAAGATTTCTCGTATTCGTCGAAATGACACGTAATGAGTCTTTTTACGAAACCATCGTTGAGAGCGCTACAATCAAGAACATGATATGCTGCAAGGAATTAAAGCATGAGTTGTAAAGATACATAAGTGCGGGTATTGTCTTCATTTTTCCCTAAGTCATGCCCTTTATTTTCAACAAATTCGCGAAGGTATTGGACGCTTATCATAAGATATTGAGAAAGGGTATATTCCGCAGTCAGAATATATTGGCGCTGTTTTTCTAAAGGTAGTGTTAGATCTTGAGAAGACCATCTGTGTTCAAAATCAAAAGCCGGTCGAATTCTTAATTTACTGTGGGGCTCCCACTCTAAAGACAGATAAAGGTCTTCTGAATTACGATCCATGTGGTGTCCCATAATTCTACCTTTATAGGTATAGTCTAGACCCTCGCTATGAACATACCAGGCATCGGGTTTATCGCTTGAGTGAATATTCGCATATTCAGCCCGGAAACGAATTTGTGAAAATTTTCCTATGGCCGGCAAATAAATCCCCCCCAAGGATGCCCAGGCTGAAGGAAGGTATCCTGCCTCATCTTCTCCGGAACGTTCTCCATAAAGAGTAATGGGTTGAAACTTGAAAGGAAGGGTAATTCGACAATCAAATCCGCCTATCTGATTTCCCGGACCCTCCGGAGTATTTTCATCTTTGGCGAGTAAAGCATCCCCAAAGTCATCCCATCTTTTAAACAAAAAAGTTCGGGTGAGGCCAATCTCAATGCAGGGATGAACTTTAAAAGAAATCTTTAACCCGGAAAATTTTGGTTCACTGGTTCCTCTGTTTTTTTCTAATTCAGTGATAAAAAAGGAAAACCGGCATAATCCCAAATATCGAAGAAATGAAGGAAGCATAAAGGGTGCGTTGCTGGTTAGATTAAGCATAGTGAAAGGTTCAGCATTATTGGTTAACTGAAGGGTCCCGTGCGTTCCTTGTCCCCACCAGAAGGCTTCCTTGCCAATTCCCAGACATACATGTTTTGATTGATAGTGTAAATATGCTTCTATAAATTCAAAGTTACTTTGGTCACCAAAAAGGCCAAAGGGTCGTAATTGAAATCCAAAACGATTCAAAAATTGGCCTCTGCTGCTTAAATCGATAAGGCCGTTAGAATGGATAAAAGCATTTTGACCATATTCATTTTCCGGAATTTTAAAAACATCTTGATACATAAACGTAGTACGGAGTCTATCAATTGGCTTCACAAAATTTTGCCTGGGGACCAATCCCTTGATAATATCAATTTCCTGGTGAAAATCTTTTTTCAAACGACTTAAGGTGGAGGAAACTATTCTTTTTGATGTATCTGCATCTTTGGTAAGGCGCCCTTCTCCTTCTATAATAAGAGCTGCAATTTCCAGACGCGATATGGGTTTAATGGCGGCTATATGGGTAGGAAGATAGCCTAAGGCGGCCAGCCACTCTAAATCTCTATAAACCCGAGTATCCAGGGAAACATTGGTCTGGGCAGTTGATGTTCCTTTGAGGAAGAGAAATAAGATAGTCATGGCCAAGATTGTGTTGACTACTATCCATAGCTTGCGACTCATAAAAGTTCCTTGGTCGGTTTTATACTTTCCATGAAGAAGACAAGAAATACCCCGATTAGAAGGCCTATGACTCCTGCCAGGAGCACAGAAAGAGCTCGGCGGGGGCGAATTTTTTTATCCGGGGGTATGCCCTCGTCAATGATCTGAAAACTGAGCTCTTCCCTCGCTTCCTGAATGCGGGCAAGAATAAGTTGCTGGGTTAACATTTCATAAACCTTTTCTACAATACCTGCTTCACGTTTCAGCCGCATATACGCCACGCCAAGTTCGGGGACTTCTTCAAACGAGGGGAAAGAAGAGGGACTCATATTTTTTTGTTTTTTTTCCATTATATTCAATTGTTTTTCCAACTCGCGTAATCCCTCAACAAGCCGAATAATTTCAGGGTTATTGGAGGTGGCAAAATTTTTGGCTACACCCAACTCAACGGTTTTATTAATAATTTGTGCTTTTATGTCGGCAAAGGCATCAATGGCTGCTTTAGCTTGGGCATCCACAGAGACAATCTTTTTTTGTATTTGAAATTCTGTCAGTTTTTCCTCGGCATCATTAAGCTTCTTTTTATATTCGCTTAATTGTTCCTCAATAAAGAGCCGGTTTTTTTTGGTCAGAGATAAGGCATTTTCCTGAAGAAATTTTTGTAAACAGGCGGTATAGGTATTAGCAATACTTGCGGCCAGGGCTGGGTCTGTGTTCAATACTGAAATAGTGACGAGGCCTTGACGATTATCTTTGACTGTGAGCATCCCTTGAAGTCCTCTAATAGTGTCAGGCCATTCTATGGGGACAGCCGGATCTTCAGAAAACACGGTCGACAGGTTTAGTTGTCTGGCCACATCTTCGCACAGGGTGCGGCATTCAAGAATATTAATAAGTTTTTGCGTATTAGATTTTCCTCCAAGCCCATTAAGCATTGAACTATCAATCATAGGACGAAAAGAATCCGGAATGAAAGAGGCTAGATTTGACGAAGAACCTTCCATAGGCATAAGCGTGACCGTGGCCTCAAATATATCGGGTTTGAGGAAAGTCACTATCCCTGTGGAGACGGCGCTTAGGAGCAGGATGGCCAGAATTAATGTCCATCGCTTACGGATTATCTGCCAGTAATCAAGAAGGCTGACTTCAGTTTCTTCAGTGATATTTTTTGACTGGCTCAGCGGACAGATAGGGTAGTCCTCAATACTGATTTCGGTTTCTTCTATAACTTTTGGGTTTTTTATCATATTTTTATACTTATTACTTTTTAGACAGGATTAACAGGATTTACGAGATTTTTTTAAAATCCTGTTCAATCCTGTTAATCTTGTCTAAAAAATGGCTGGGAAGACGCATTAAAAAATGAAAATTTCTATATTATCTAGTTATCATACGCATTTATGAGAACTCCCGCTCCCAAGGCTGTTTGATAGAAAATTTGACTCCAATCCATCATATTTTTTTTCAAGGCCAGACTCTTTAAACGAGGGGGTATGATGACGGCATCTCCCGCTTCCAAAGGGTAGGCTGAAATTTTGCGAGAAACAAACCATTTTTCTTCGGCGTCCCAACTCAGGTGAAACCGACTCATTTCATTTCGGCCAACTATGGACCCATCAGCCTTAATAATATATATATTATCCTTTTCTGCGTTGCTGGTAACTCCGCCTACCTTTTGAATATAATATTGTGCGCTTTTGTTGGGTATGTAAACGATAGATGTAGGATTATAAACCTCCCCCAAAACATTCACAGTTCCAGGCCTTCGAGGAATATACAAGGTATCTCCCCCTTCCAATTCAATATCTGTAACAGACCCCTCAAATTCTTCCAAAGGGCCAATATTTACTATAACCCGTCCTGTTGGTTTGGCATTTTTCATTTTTTCAAGTAATTGATTTTCAATAGCCATAGATTTTTCAATTCTTTGATTGTCTTGGGGCGAGATGGCTTCCCTTTTAGCCCGTGAAGAAAGCAGTAAAAGTTCTTTTTCCAGGAAGGAAATATAGGTATTAAGACGATCTTTTTGTAGGCTTTGGGCTGATTTGCGGGTAAAAAAGGCGCCCTTTAAATAGGTAAATTTTGTGAATCTCCCCGCTCTTTTTAAAACCGAGGAAAGACGTTCTCCTTCCCGAATAATATATTTACCGGGATGTTGCACCTCCCCAGTTAAGGTGACCATATCAAGATCAAGACGAATGAGATCTCCATCTTGTAAAGATAAATCCAAGGGGATAGATACAGAAGCAGGAGATTTTTCTTCAGCAGACCGGATACGTTCTATTTTTATATCACTCCAACTTCCTCCCAAAAATGTTCCGCCAGCCATGGTGATAAGCTGCTCAATGGTCAAAGTCTCATTTTTTTCATAAATTCCGGGCCTTTTTACCGGGCCTATAATAGCTATGGTGGAACCTATAGGAGGAACAAAAATAATGTCTCCATCTTCCAGTGTCTTATCCTGATTTCGGTCCCCATGGAGAAAGAATTGATAAAGATCGATATAATCGGTGGCATTATTCCGTTTAATGCGACTGATTTTTCGCAGCGAACCTTCTTTGGTTGGCCCTCCACACTGAAAAAGAGCATGATAAATAGTGCATAAAGGACTGAGTAAATATGTTCCGGGATTGTGTACCTCACCGGATACAATAACTTGGACTGAGCGAAGTTGTCCAAGAGTAACATTTAACTTGAATTTGGTAAAAAATCGTGAGAATTGCTGGAAAAAAAATTCTTTTAATTCTCCTAAACTTAACCCTGAGATATGGAGGACCCCTACTTTGGGAAGAACAATTTTGCCATCTCGATCGACAATTACTTGAAATGAATTTTCAACTAATCCCCAAAGATAGATATAAAGCTCATCTCCCGGCCCTATGAGGTAGTTTGGGCTCACAGGGGTTTGGGTTGGCGGAATAAAATCCATTTTCTCGGCTGATTTAAAGAATTTATAACCAAATTGCTCTAATGGTTTATTGGCTTGAGTGGAAAAAAAGTGTTCTATTAGTGATTTTGTGGCCTTAGGTGATTTTGTGTATATAGATGGTTTTGTGTATATAGATGATTTTGTGGCTATAGGTGATTCTATATATGATTTGGTAGCCTCTTGAGCAGATGAAAGCTGAAGACAAAAAAGCAGATTTATGGCAATTAAGCTGATGGTCGTAAGAATAATTTTGTTTTTTGATGACATTTTATTTATATATAAAAATACGATTTGATTTTATTATTTGAAAATTTGTGTCTATAATGTATAATTTTATGCACCAAGAGTCAAATTTTTTTTATAAAATTCAGGCACAATAAAATACATTTTAACTTAAGGGGGGTAATCTATGGCTGGTTTTATTCAGATCACCATCACTGTAGGGACGAGAGAGGAAGGAGAGCAGCTTGTGCATAACCTGGTCGAAAATCGTTTGATTGCCTGTGGCCAGATTTTGGGTCCAATTAAAAGCACTTACTGGTGGAAGGGTAAAATAGAGACAGCTCAAGAATGGATGTGTCTGGCTAAATCAAAAGAGGTAAAATTTGCTGAGATTGTCCGTCAGGTAAGGCGCATTCACTCTTATGAAGTCCCGGAAATTATTGCCGTGCCGCTGATTGCCGTGGATGAAAATTATGCTCATTGGCTGGAGGAAGAACTTAGTTAAAGCCCCTTGAAAAATTTTTTAACTACGCATAAACAATGCCCTCAAGCCACTGGCTATAATAAGCATTTAAAGACTTTTCCAAGGTCTGGAAGGATTCTTCTACTAAATGACGAAAATCTCTATCAATTTTTTGATATTCCCGTTGTAAATCCTTAATAAATTTATTTTTGATGATGTTTAGTTCTCCAATCGTTTTTTCCAGGTCAAGGGAAGCATAGGCGTCCCGAATCCTTTCTCGATACTTAGTTGTTATCCAATTGGCGTGATTTTTAAAATTATCAACAGCCAAAATTTCCTGGGTGATTTTAAAGAAATGATATCCCATGATCGCCTGGCGTATGGCTTCCGGAAACATCCGAGGTTCTATTTTGAAGGCCTTAATCAAATAACGTAAATAATGCCGGCCATAAGAAGAGAAGCTTTGTCTGGTGACTGACATGAAAAAGGCAAATAATTCTTCAGCCCTTACACGACGGGATGAGTTTTGATGTGGGTGTAAGTTGCGCAAAAAATTTAAACATCGCTCAAAGTAAGCCTTGGGACTATATATATGATCAATAATTTGTTTGTATCCGTCAATAATGACTTTTAAATCCATTTTCGGCGTAAAATTAAAGTGTAAATCATGGGTATTGTTCCCGGTAGAGTCTTCCAGTAACCTGCCTTCTTTTTCTAATCGACGGTAAAGTTGAGTATTCGGCAGAGCGTTTAATAACCCCACCATAGCCAGCACTATTCCCGACTGCTGAATGAATTGGACTTGACGTTGGAAGATATCAGGGGAATCATTGTCAAAACCGATAATAAAACCGCCGGCAACCTCAATCCCTTTATTTTGGATTTTAACAGTACTTTTAAGAAGGTCCAGCTTTACATTTTGCGTTTTCCCGGTTTTTATTAAGGTTTCCTTGTCCGGGGTTTCGATTCCGATAAACACCATATTGAAACCGGCTGCTGCCATGAGATCCAAAAGGTTTTGGTCATCGGCCATATCAATTGATGCTTCGGTAAATAAGTCAAAGGGGTAGCCACGTTTTTTTTGCCAATCGGCAATCACGGGTAAGAGCTTTTTTATCTTTCTTTTATTGCCGATGAAGTTATCATCAACAATAAACACAGACCCCCGCCAGCCCAAAGAGTAAAGTAGATTTAATTCATGAATCATTTGTTGGTTTGTCTTGGTTCGCATTTTGTGGCCGAACATCTCAATGATATCACAGAACTCACAATTGTGGGGGCACCCTCGTGAATATTGTAAAGCCATGCTCGCATAATCATTAATAGCGAGCAAATCCAAACGTGGCGGCGGGGTAGTGCTGATATCCGCCCTGTCATTGTCTTGGTAAATATGTTTTGGTTGCCCTTTTTCTAAATCATATAAAAATTGAGGGAGGGTCACCTCTGCCTCGTCTAAAACAAAATGATCCACATTTTTAATCTTTTGGTAAGAAGAAGAAGGGTATGGGCCTCCGGCTACAATCGGCACCTTTAGTCGATTGCACTGGGTGGCCACTTTGGCTAAGGAATTTTTTTGTACAATCATGGCTGAGGTAAATACCATGTCTGATTGAATGATCATTTCATCTGTTAGCGGCGTGATATTCATATCCACGAGCTTCAGTTCATAAGAAGAGGGTAACATGGCGGCAACTGTTAATAGCCCTAAGGGTGGGATGGATGCCTTTTTATGGATAAAAGGCAAGGCGTATTTAAAACTCCAGTACGTGGGAGGGATTTTAGGGTAAACGAGTAAAATTTTTTTTGAAGTTGTGTGTTTCGCCATTTTTTTTCGTGTACTTTTATTTATTATTCCTGTTATTTATTATTCATCTTTGCCCATTTGTTTAAACATACTATGAATGTTTTTTCGGTAATTTTTATAAATCGTACTTCATTCAAATGCGACTTTTTATAAATTATATTTATTCAAATTAAACACTCATGGTTCTCTGGATTACCACGGTATGAAAATTTTATTTTTCAGAGTGTTATATGATGGTTTCGTAAAAAGCCGATTTCGGCAAATTTGTCATTTCGACCTCAGTGAGAAATCTTTATTTTTAAGCATATTGTACAATAAAAATTTCTCGCATTCGTTCGAAAAGACACGTTGATAAGACTTTTTACAATTGCATCTAATATGGTTATTTTTCAATCAACTGGATTGTTGTTACTATCTGTTTATTGATATTAGATGAATGATAATAACGACATATAAACAAAGGTTAAAGAGCAACTAAAACATTTATACTACTTGAATATACTCTAATATTTATTTATATGCAAGAAATTATTTTACATCAATTCTACATTTTGAAGAATAGGGGAAAGTTGGCAAAAATTTGCTTCGATATACGGCTGCACAATTAAAAACAAAGGCATTGCGCTCTTAAAAATGAGGTTTTGATCCTGGAAAAAAAATGAGAATTGCAAAGTATTTTTAATAAAAGAGAAAGCTGAGCTTAATGCCCCTTGCCCTTTCCATGGGTTGTTTCATATTAAAGGAAAATCGGCATCGGTCTAAAAGTGGAGTGAGTTTTTTTTCAATCTGTTGCAGGTTAAATTTTTTTGTGCTGTTGACAGCGCTATAGACATTTCCTGCATACCACCCAAGCTCAATAAAAAGCAAGATCGTTCCCAGGGAGGATTGATCCTCATGGAAGGCCTCAGCTATTCCCCAAATAAAGCCTCCGTTAACTAAAAAAGCGGAAAGACCATCCCGGTAACGTTGGGCATACATCTGACCGGAACCTGGAATTGTGGCCGAGAGAATTCCTGCCAAGGCCGGTTTTTTTAAGGGAAGGTGAGGCAATTTTTTTGCTTCTTCGGCCAGATAACCGGCTTCAAAGGAAAATTGGTTATTTGGCTTTACCTTGTTAAAAGCCCCGGTTGCCTCTACCCATTCATGGAGTTCTAATTGAATACAACCAAGACGAAAGAAGGCTGTATTGACACGTTCATCTTCGGGAAAAGTTTCAATAAAAAGTCGATATCTCTCTATGGCCGATTGATATTTTTTTTGCAGCCGCAAAGTTTCAGCGGATTGGAAGCAGGCTTCTCTGCCGATCTCCTGATCAGCATAACCCTGCCATAAGACCTCAAAAAGCCGGAGTGCATCCAACCACTGCTCTCCTTTTTGATAAGCATAAGCCATTTTTAAACGAATTACTTTAACCAGAGGATCATCAGGAAAGAAAAAAAGAAAACGTGTATATTCTGTAACAGCCCGGTAATATTCTTTGGTATCAAATAAATAGTCGGCAAAGGTCAGGATTTTTTCTTTTTCCGGGAGAAAGGAAAAATCTTGGGCCATAACTTTAGATGAAATAATTGTACAAAGAGTAAGAATGGTAATCAGAAGCAGCGGATTCAGCACAAGGGAGCCAAATGGGGTTTTTATTTGTTGAAGACTCCGGTTATGATCTTGATGCATTAGTGTTCCTTATTGATCCTTTTTTTTCTGCTTTTCTTTTATCTTTCGAAGTTTTTCAAGATTTTGGCGAATCAAACCTTCATAGCCACGGTCGGAAGGAAAATAGTATTGTTTGCCTTCGAGTTTTTCAGGTAAATAGCGCTCTACTACAAATCCATCTTCAGCATGATGTGGATATTGATAGCCTTGTCCATATCCTAAGTTTTTCATTAATTTTGTTGGAGCATTACGAAGGTGCATGGGCACAGGCAAAGATCCAAGGCGAGTTACATCCTCTTTGGCTTTAAGATACGCCTGGTAGGAGGCATTGCTTTTAGGCGCGCTGGCCAGATAAGTGGCTGCCTGGGCAAGGGGGATCCAACCCTCCGGCATGCCTATAAAATGAAAGGCATCTTTGGCGGAAACTGCCGTTTTTAATGCCTGTGGGTCGGCATTTCCAATATCCTCTGAAGCAAAAATAATCATTCTCCTGGCAATAAAAAGGGGATCTTCCCCTGCTTCCAGCATGCGGGCCAGCCAATATAAGGCTGCATCGGGATCACTTCCCCGCATACTTTTAATGAACGCTGAAACCACATTGTAATGTCCCTCACCAGCTTTGTCATAGAGCAATGCTTTACGCTGCATAGCCTCCTCGACTAGAGTCAGGGTAATTTTTGCCTTTTCGCCGGGTGATGGTGAAGGCAGCAGATTGATTGATGATTCAAGGGCATTGAGAGCGATGCGTGCATCACCATGACTGGTTTGGCACAAAAATTCCAAGGCCTTTTTTTCAATAACCAAATTTTCAGAGCCAAAACCTTGCTCTGAATCATCTAAGGCTCGCTGTAAAATAATTTGAATATGCTCCGGTGTTAAGGTTTGGAATGCTAAAACAGTAGTTCTGGACAGAAGAGCGGAAATCACTTGAAAGGAGGGATTCTCTGTAGTGGCGCCAATAAGGATAACTGAGCCGTTTTCTATATGGTGCAAAAAGGCATCTTGCTGGGCCTTGTTAAAGCGATGGATTTCATCTACAAACAAAATGGTTTTTTTTCCGTAATAGCGCTTTTCTTCTTCAGCGCCTTTCAGGATATCTTTGACTTCTTTGACCCCGGAGAGTACTGCCGAAAAAGATACAAAATTGGCTTGTGTGCATTGAGCAACAATAAGAGCAAAGGTAGTTTTTCCGCTCCCGGGCGGCCCCCAGATGATGAGCGAAGGGAGTTTATCCTCTGTCAGTGCTTTGCGCATCAATTTCCCTGGGCCTAAAATATGTTCTTGCCCCACAAATTTATCAATAGATTGCGGCCTCATGCGGTCTGCTAAAGGAGTTTTACTGCTTTTTGTTGTATATAGAGGCATTTGTTTTCTATTCATTTAGGGCAGTCTTCCAAATACTTCTTTTGATATTTTAGAGCATATTTCATCACAATCGCCTAATAATGGTTTTATTTTTTTCTGATGGTCAAAGGGAGGAGGGGTTTTGTTGATCAGGATCACTGGACATTGCGGGGTAACCTCATCTATGAGCCAGGCTACGGGGTAGACATTGAGTGAAGTTCCCATTATCAGGAGAAGGTCTGCTTTGGGAAAATCCTGAGGAATAGATTCGAAAAAAATGGGGGGTAATGCTTCACCAAAAAAAACAATATCAGGTTTTATAACAGATTCAGGACGGCAGGTGCAAAATGGAATCGACCCTTCTTTAATTTGATTTTCAATAAAGCTTACGTCATACTTTTTTCCACAAACCCGGCAAGTAGCTGTCTGAAAAGTGCCGTGGCATTCGATGATTTTTTGAATATTGGCTGCTCTCTCCAGTCCGTCAATATTCTGGGTATAATTTCGCACAAGTTTACCTTCCTCCTCCAAGAGACGAATAAATCTATGGGTGGGAGTTGGGCGATAATTCCCGGTGAAAAGCTCTTTAGCCAGTTCAAAAAAGGGTTTTGGATTCTGTTTAAAATAGTTAATATCAAATATGGCTTCGGGGTAAGGGAGATTATATTTTTGTAAATTAGCGTAAAGGCCTGTTTTGGGTGACCGGAAATCCGGTATCCCGGCAGAAGTTGATATGCCGGCGCCTGTGAGGATAATGATATTATGCGCTTTTTGAATGATGGAGGAAGCTTCTTTTATTTGATCAGGCATAAGAAATCTCTCTATTGCCTGTCTATTATGATGATAATTTACTGTTCAGTCAAGTGAAATTTGGCCTTGGGAAAATTTAGAATTACTCTTTATTGTTTTCCCAAATTTTTATTCCCTGAACGATTTTTTGATATCGGTCTTGGTCTTCAACTTTGATACGCTGATAAAACTCTGCGAGAAAGGCCAGGAATATAGCTATAAAAAAGGCTAAAGTTACAGAAAGGATACAGATAATACTACGTTTTGGTTTTACCTTTTTATCCATATCCGGCACAATGGGAGGGTCTAACACCATAAATGAATAATATTTCTGTGCTCTGGCAAAGGTATCCCTTTCGATCTCCTTGGCCAGCATGGAATAAATTTTTTCTTTCATAAGGGTGTCATTTGTTTCATTAAGCTGGGCCTTGAAAAAATGCATGTTCTCAGCCGAATCGTGAAGTACTTCCTCACGCAGGGTCTCGCTTAATTCGGTCAAATAATATTCAACAAATTTTTTAGCAGTTATCGGGGTTTCATGCTCAATACCAATCTTGATTGTATTGGTCGTAGAATCGGATTTTGTCTTTAACATGCTTTTCATGATATTCCAACCGTCTTGGATGGTTGGAGGGGTATCAGTATCCCATATTTTCTTATCTGCATCCCAATCTTCAGAAAAAATAACAGGCATTAGATTATGATTATTAATCACTCTTGTGGTGAGGTTTCTGCTTTGTAAAATTACACCCAGCTTCTCCAATGTTCCTCCTCCACCCAGTAGAAGTTGTCCGGCCATTATTCCACCGATTCCTCCCAAACCAGCCAATGGATTGCTGGAGTTCTTTCCTTCAGACCGCAGGGTAATGGTAGCCTCGGATCGGTAAATATTCGTCAGTTTCAAGCTGTAAATAAGGGCGGCAAGACCAGTTAAAAAGACAATACCAATGATCATCATCTTGTGTTTTATTAATACCAGCATAAGATCCAAAAGATTGGTCTCATCCTCATCCATATCTGGAAATGCTTGTATTTGCATGGGTTGGAGATTTTGAGATTTCATAATATGCCCTCTTTTTACTGATGTTTACCTAACATTTTAGATACTTTTAGATTTTTAGAAAAATAATTTCATAATCTATATTCAGACAAAAGTAGCGCAGGGCTTTAGCCCTGTATTTTGTCAGGGCTAAAGCCCTGCGCCCCAGGATAAAATTTAATATCTGAAAATTCATGATTCCAGGATGATTAAATAGTATCAGCAATTTTTATTTTATTTAGGCCGCTTCCCGACCATTTTTATTTACTTTTAAAATACCTGGGTTGCTGTAATACCGGCAGTTACTGCAATTTGATAAAGAATCTCTGTTATATCCTTGACATCTCGCATGTATTTGGGCCGGATGACTTTTTCAGGCACCAGAACCGTATCCCCTGGGTAAAGTTTCGTATTTTTAAATTTTCTCCACATAGGGTTATGCTTTTTAGCTATAGAAAAAAACTCCCGTTGGATTTTAAGCAGTTAATCTAAATTTAAAGATATCTATCAACTTTTCTGGAAAATATACATCTTTGATAATTTTTTGAATTTTTTTTATCATTTTTTTTTGTTTAGAATTTCTATTC
>DAOURK010000147.1 GCA_030625085.1 Pseudomonadota bacterium | reverse complement strand
GGGGATTGTTCTGTCGTAAAGGCATTGGAATCAAAGGGCGTAAAGGTTTCTAAATCTTTTGATTGTTACTAAGAAGGATAGAAATCACGCTCATTATTTACCAGACTATGAGGGATCTTGTAGTTGTCATTCAGATGCTACCGAGAAGGATAGAAATCATTGTCCATTTTACAGAGCGATATAGGGAGGTTTCTTTTGTAAACTTTCTTAGCAAAGCGGTACGTAACAATTTGTTGTGTTTGAGGACTTCAGCCAGAGCTTAATAAATGGTTCATCCGATTAATGCGTACCTAGACTTATGTAAATATTACATGAATTATCGTAACCAAAATAATGATAATTTCGTCTTTATATTTTATAAAAATAAAAATATAGTATAATATTTAAAGAAAAGGGGTAAGGGATGAAAAGGCTATTATTAATCATAATAGTAACAAGTATTTTTTTAATAGTTAATAACTCAATAATTCATGCCCAGGGATATTTGCAACCCTGGCAGTCTCCTCATTTTTTTGGTCAATATGGTCAATCATGGGAAGCTCAACCTTTTATACCTGGATATTTTGGGTCATATAATCCCATTCCACAGCCATGGTCATCTCCACAGCGTTTCTCATATGAATCATTCCCTGGGTTTTCTATTCCGCAGTCATGGTCCTCTCGCCCGCGTTTTTCAGCCGAACCATCATCCTATTATATTCCTTATAGTCAACCACTATATGGTTTAGGCTATGATTATCCTCCCAGGGGAAGCGCCAGTTCTTATAGTTTATTTAGTCCACCTTCATTTAGCTCACCTTATCCTTCACCATATACCTATCGTTATCCTGGGGTTGGTATGCCTAATCCTTTTTACAATCCTTATACCGCCCAGCAGGCTCCTCGAGATGAATTTAACAGGAATAAACGAAGCGAGAAGGTAAAAAGCCTTATTCAATCCTATGGAAAAGGGGAAATCCCTTTTATAAATGTTTTTGTACCTTTGACGTCATACCTGGAGGATTACAGAAATAATGCGGAAATCTCACTTGCCAGCACATCCAGCGTAGTACGAATAGTATTTATGGAGATGCCGGAGGTTCAAGGGCTTATTGATCTTGGCGAAGAGGTCATTGACCCAATTATAGACAAGATTACGGATGAGAATTTAGAAAATAAACGAAATGCCATTTCCGCCTATGCCTATGTTTTAGAAATATTGGATGCCAAAGAGGCCATACCTGCGCTTATTGAGCTGGCAGAAAAGTGGAAATCCATCGATGATGATCCCTTCTCGCCACTGTATTTTTTAATCAGAACCCTGGACGTGCTCTCATCTGAGGAGGGAACGGAGACTTCTTACAATTACAAGGATTACTTTGAGCCTGAATTTGTTGAATCTGTTATTAATAAGGCCAGGGATTATTTAGAGCACGAATGACATTGCTTTACCTGTATAAAAGTAAAGATAGAATTTCTATTTTTGTCAAAACAAATATTCAATGAGAATTTACCAGAAGATGAAAAGTGGAATGGTTTAGTATAGATGGGCAAAGCTTATATTGAATGATAGAATTTGCTTTTTTTACCTTTCCAATAGATAGGCGCAAAATTAGAAAAATACAAATATTTCAGGATTTCATAAACAAATCAAGGGATTTACTTAAGAGTATTCTTGCTATAAAATAATTTAGTCACCTTTTGGCAATGATTATACTCCTGCCAACAGTCCCTAAAATGCGCTTTTCCTGCATCTTCTGTACTTCATTGCCACTCATACGTTCAGATGATAAAGGGCACTCTATGCGGTGGGTTACTTTCCATCCTGTTTTCGATAGGATTCTGTGGTAATCAAAAATGGTGATGGCCTTACCTTCATTTTCCTTTAAAGCCGGCGTGGATTGGAAATCCCGCCAATCGGCATTCAGGAAGGCTATCCTGATGGTCTCCTTTACCTTTTGATGGGCCAGCAAGAAGAACCTTTCAAAGAACTCCTCATAGCACTCTCTGGGATAGGATGAGATTGAGGGTGTCTTGTCGTTGGCCTTGCCCCGATAGTCTTTCTCCTTGAATTTCTCCTGATCGGGTTTCCCTTCAAGACGTAAAGTCCAGGCCAGAGCGAGGTCCATCTGGTAATGATCGGCTATATAACTCATGTCCCGGCCTTGGGAGAGTAAATTATTAATTTCACCAAAATTGGTATTATTAATAATTTGGGCAACCCTGCCCTGACTCGTCCCCACCACCTGGGCTATCCACTCCTGGGCCCAACCAAGCCGGCTTAAGCGGGTGATGACCACATTTCGCCCTGCCTTCTGCCGAGCCCTGATATCTGAAATCCAGGTATTTACCGTTTGCCGGGACTTACTCGTCATTTTGCGTATATTGGTGAATGGTGTCACATAAATATTGCAGTAACAAACATTACTGCAGATGAAATGCTCGCACGAATTAAGCAATAGCTTTATAAAATAAATTATGTAAATTAAGCCCTTTGTCGTTTCAGTAAGGCAAGGCCGGATTTTCACCAATTGGTTATTGATAAGAAATATTATTGCAAAAATTTGTAGATCATTGATACAAACTAAAATCTACCGATACAAAATTGGGGGGATAACTTTTTATCCGGTATCAAAAACTGGGCCTTCGCATGTGCAGTGTAGTTATTTATGTTTATTGCCCCGTTGACAAAGAAAGAAAATAGCACCATAATAAAAGGAGTTAGTAATATTTATGAGAAACAAAAGTCTTAATAGTTAGAAAGTTACTATACTTAATTTATAAACGTAATAGAAGAATTCGTGTATAAAAAAGAAAAGATTATGAAGCAACAAATTAGCAGGAACTTACCAAGCTATAAAACCCCTCCTGTAATAGAAGTAGTTTTTGGTGTATTTTTTCAAAAACTTGAAGCGCTAAAGATACCTCATTTTGGGCTTTTTTGGCAAAAAATTCGAAAAGAATTTCCTGAATGTGTCCACGCAGCGCCATTAGGCATAACTTTGCCGACAGATTCTGAGACTTCACTACCTTTGCCCCGTATCTGGTTTGTTAATAAAAATGAAATAAACCTTATCCAATTACAAACAGATTGCTTTTTCTTCAACTGGAGAAAAGTAACCGGCGCTGAAGAATACCCAAGATATTCTGATGTCAAAAAACCTTTTGAAAAATATCACAACCTTTTCATCAAATTTCTTCAAGAAAATAATTTAGGAGAAATTAGTTATAAACACTGTGAGCTTACATATATAAATCATATTTGTAAAGATAATGGTTGGAATTCTATAGCAGATATTAGTCAAATTATGCGAGATGTATCATGGAATAAAAAGGATCGTTTTTTACCTGAGCCAAAAACTATTCAATGGCTTTCAATATTTCCTTTGCCGGAGGATTTTGGGGAATTGAAGGTTTCTCTAAAACATGGAATACGACGGACAGATAATCACCCGCTTTTTGTACTTGAAATTTCAACAAAGGGATTAGGGGGGGGAGATAATCCAGAGAGAATATCCGAGTGGTTCGATTTATCACACGAATGGATAGTAAAAGCTTTTGCTGATGTAACTAATAGTGAAATACAAAAAAAAATATGGCGAAGACAATAAAGTCAATTAAATAGAGATAGTATGGATATGATGACAGACATAGAAATTTATAATGAGGATGCGGGTGCTTTGAGCGCTACTTTATTTTTCGATCTCGTAAAAACTAAGGAGCAAAATAAAGAAAATCCAGCATTCCTTTTTATTCAAAACGCAATCAGTGGTTTTGGTTTACAAGATGAAACATGGTCCAATCGAAACATCGCAACAGGAATTGGGACAGAAGAAAGAAAAAGTCCTTTTGAAGAATTATATGACAAGCAACCGCCAGAAGATAAAATCAGAAGAGCAATTGAAAAAGCCAAGCGGTTTAATTTGTCACCACATAAAAATCGTATAACAAATCGACTTCAGTATTTATTAGAAATAACGCTGAATGATCCTGAAGAAAATGGCATTAATCCCGAATCTTTGAATGCTTTTTTAGCATTCATGGAATCAATAAAAAGATTGAAATACCCTGATATAACTCTATCCCCTGCGGGGAATATTACGGTGCGCTGGCGTAAAGATATAAACCGGAATCTCTGTATTGAGTTCCTTTCAGCCCATGATGCGCAATTTGTTGTTTTTGCCCCTAATCCAATTCGCACATTACGCACTACCGGGATTATTCCGATTGATGAACTATGGAAAGTATTGAAGCCTTATCAAGTTAACCGGTGGGTAGTAAATAAATGACAAATGGCAGTAAAGTTCCTGATTCAGACCATATAGCTCGATATTGTAAACCGGGAACTTTAAATGAAAATAAAATCCCCACTGGAGATTCTTTTTATCTTAGGTCGAGTGAACCATCACTTACAGTTAATTGGCTAGAATTCCTTGATGCTAATAATAGAAATAATGCGATAGAAAAACTACGATAATGTTTCGCTAAAAAACGTTTTGCAGTAAAAGCTAGTGGCAAATTTGCTGTTTTGAATGTAGATACAATAGTGACCTATGTTCATAATGAATGTGACTGCTTATTAGAAGTTATTCATGAAGGGGGAAAAGACCCTTCCCACTGCGGAATTTATAATATTCCAGTTCCAGAAGACAAAGCAATGCTGGTCGGCGAACTTATTGCCGAAAAAATATGTGCGCTTTATAAAGCACGAAGTTAAATTTTTTATCGCTAAATTTTAAATTTAATTTACATTTATTCCCTTCCTTCTTGCTTCTTGCCACTCAAGCTCTCCCCGCCTTTTTATCTGATGAGCAAGGCGAATGATGGTTTTTTCCATCTTAACGAAAGCATTTACAAAATTCACCTTCCACAGAGTAGCTTTTTTACCCGTAAATCCCATTACAACTAAAGAGAATCCTTCTCTGGAACCATATAATATTTTTGTTCTCTACTCCGCCTGGAATTTTTTGTTATCTTTTTCTATTATCATCGGAAGTAAGGTCTTTGAGCTGTTAAAGACAGAGTAAGGAGAGATTGTGTTGTTTAACCAATTCGCCAAAATTGGCGAACATTAAACAAGTTGGCCGGATCTTATCATTTCCCGGATTTTTTGAGGATCAATATGCAGAAGAGAATATATATTAATAAAGCAGAAGATGTAGCCGGCATCAGATGAAAATATCCAGCATTCGGCGATTGATAGTTTGCTTTTTTACTGGCCAATAGTAATAGCGGGGGCATAACAAAGGATATAGGATATGAGGGTGGGACTTTTCCATATAGTCGCCAAAAGTATGTATAGTCATCGCTACACCGGGTACGCCGTCGGACAAACCAATGGTGGTGCGTAAAAATTCAAGGAGACTCTCATAGGCGCAGGACGTAGAGGAAAAAAATGTGCTTGCCTGTATCAGGATTTCATAAACAAATCGGCATCTTTCATAAAGCACAATAAGTAGTTTACACTTTTTTAAGATATCACACAAAGACACAGAGCCACAAAGAAAGAGTAAAAGAGAAAAATCTTGAGCATAAAGCATAATGCTTTGTGATCTTTGTGTGAGAATAAAAACTATAATAGTCTGCTTTTTTCAAAAAGTGTAAACTGATAAATGAAGGATGCCAACAAATCAAGGGATTTACTCCAGAGTATTCTTACTATAAAATAATTGGCTGGGAAAGGATTAGAATAAAAAATGAGCAGTATTACCTTTCCCTTAGTAACTTCTGTTTCGTTGTAGCAGAAATCACAAAACCGAAGGGTGGTTAAGGTCACGAACATAACCCCGAAGCAGAGGAAATATTTTAGCATGGTGGGAATTAAGAATCCGATGAGTTTAGAAGAATTTGTGTGGCGAGGAAACAAAAAAGTTAACTAGCTGATTTATATAGAATTATCGGTGCTATGTGTTTAATTGAGTATAGGTAAGTGGCGAATTTTTTATTATAATTGTTAAAACCAGGTTGCTTCTGCTAAAGCGCGTGTTATAATATATAGCTATGATTTTGTGAATTGAGAAGACTGCACCCACAATAGAAGGATGGAGTAATTATGGAATTAGTTATCTTAAATCAACTCAACTGATTGGCATGAAGGTTGCTGAAACCTATTATCTTCCTATCTACATCAAGATCACCAATACCAGTGCAGATTTACTTGTAATCAAATCTCTTATCAGCGCCTTTGTTTCCTCATCGGGAAATATAACATTTGCCATGCAATATGTACTGAAGGGGGAGCCCGGATTCTGATATGAGTCACATCGGAAATATTATTTTTAACCAGACAGACTTTTTCTGCTTTGCTGAGGCTATTCTCGGCCGATGGTCTCTCTCCTTCGATATTCAGGGTGTTCTTCTGGTATGTAAGCTCAAAACTGAGGACGCACCATGACTGAAAAATTGAGATTTCTCGACCTGTTCGCCGGTGCCGGTGGATTATCGGAAGGATTCATACGTGCCGGATTCAACCCGGTTGCGCATGTGGAAACCGATCAAGCCGCCTGTTTTACCCTGAAGACACGAATGGCATATCACTGGCTGAGAGCCCATGATCAGGTTGATCAATATAACAACTATCTGAATGGTGAGATTACAAGAGATGAACTTTACAGACTTGTTCCTCCGTGGCAGATCGGATCGGTCATCAATTCAAAGATTGGTGAAAAGTTGCTTTCGGATGTTTTCGGGAGCATCGATAAACTGCTCGAAGGAGAATCACTGGACCTCATTATCGGTGGGCCGCCTTGCCAAGCATATTCGCTTGTGGGCCGTTCCCGGGACAGGAATCGAATGAATGGTGATAAGCGGAACTACCTCTATGTATATTACGCTGCATTCCTGAAACGATACCGGCCAAGATATTTTATATTTGAAAACGTAACGGGTCTTTTATCTGCAAAGGGTCCAGATGGGAATCTTCATTTTGATAATATGAGGGAACTTTTTCGCGAAGCCGGGTATGAAACTGAATTCATGGTCCTGTCCGCAGAGGAATATGGTGTGCTGCAGAGCCGTAAACGAATCATCCTTGTGGGGATGAGAGGACAAAAAACCGGTTTTTATCCTGAACCTGAAAGATGGGCTCCAAGGGTCAAAGTCATGGAGATTTTTCAGGATTTGCCCGCCATTCAGGCAGGTGGCGGCTCAGCAAAACCCTGCAATTTAAAAAAATACGCCGGGCAATATCTTTATGATGCGGAGATACGAAATGATGACGTCTCTGTTACCTGGCACATGGCCCGTCCCCATACGAAACAGGATCTGGAAATTTATCGCATTGCCGTTGAGAAATGGACCGGCAACAAAAGGCGGCTGGACTACAACGATCTTCCTGACAGGTTAAAAACCCATCAGAACCGCAGTTCGTTCCTTGACAGGTTCAAGGTGGTCGCAGCAGATCTCCCGTCTTCTCAGACGGTGGTGGCCCATATTGCCAAGGATGGCCATTACTATATACATCCTGACATCCGGCAAAACAGATCCTTGACGCCGCGTGAAGCCGCACGGTTACAGACCTTCCCGGACGACTATTTCTTCGAGAGTGTGTCAGGGGTACCGGGATACACACCCGCTTTTTGCCAGATCGGGAATGCGGTACCGGTACAGTTGGCCCGGAGAATCGCAAGAAAACTTATGGAGAGCTGGTGATGGACAAATTACCTTCATTTCGAACCCGGGCACGTGTTATAAATCAGCTCGGTGAGCAGCTTATAAAGAATGAGGCTATTGCCTTGCTTGAGTTGATCAAGAACTCTTACGATGCCGATGCCTCGAAATGTACTGTAACGATGAATCAACCTGATTCCTCCGATGATGGCCGGATTATAATCAAGGACAACGGAGAGGGAATGGACTATGACACACTGTCTACTGTCTGGCTGGAAATCGGGACGAGTTACAAGGAAGATCTTCGAAATACTGCTTCCGGAAAACGAAGTCCAAAGTATGGGCGACTTCGCCTTGGTGAGAAAGGTATTGGCCGGCTCGGGGTACACCGGCTCGGAAAAGAGATAAAGATCATAACCTACAAATCCGGCACAGAGGAATATATCCTGAAAATCAACTGGGACGATATATCAAGAAGCAGATACATTGAAGATCTTCCCATTGAGATAACCAGGCGTAAGCCGGTTACTTTTGTTGATGGTTCAGGGACAAAGATAATCATAAACCGCCTCAGAGTCGTCTGGACAAGAAAAATGGCCAGAGACTGTGCTCGCTCTGTAATGTCGCTCAACTCACCATTTGACAGTAACGATTCGTTCAGAGTCACATTTGATATCCCCGACTCATCGTGGCTCAACGGACTCTTGAATTTTTCTGAGATTGAACAATATAAGCTTTTCTCTTTCGATGTTGTCATATCCGGCAATGAAATCATATCCTTCAGCTATGAGTTCACCCCTTGGGATACAATGGAAAAACTGAGTCCGCGTAAAATCACGCTTGCAGACCGGGACATGCAGAAGCTTGTAAGAATGCAGTACAAAGACGAACGGGTTTACAAAGATATCGATCTCAGCAGGTATAATATTGGTGAAGTGCGCTTTAAAGGGGTTATATTTGACCGTGGCACAAGGACACTTGACTTGGGAGTGCAGGATAAAGGGGGGCTGAAGAAGTATTTGAATGCAAATGGCGGCGTAAGGGTTTTCAGAGACAACATGAGAGTTCTGGATTATGGCGAACCAGGCAATGACTGGCTGGATCTTGGTAGCCGCCGTGTCAACATGCCCACAAAGCGTATAAGCAATAACATTATTATTGGTGCGGTATACATTGACCGCAGTACAAGTGACGACCTCCAGGAAAAGGCAAACCGCGAAGGCTTTGTTGAAAATGAAGCTTATCGGGAACTGCGGGAGGCGTTGCGATTTGCAATAGGCAGAGTCGAGACTCTCCGCGAAACCGATAAGGCCCTGTTACGAAAACATTACGGACCGAAAAAAACATCTGAACCGGTAACAACATCAATAACTGAGTTAAAGGATGTTGTTGAGAAAAATGTAAAGAGCGAATCTGCTAGAAACGAGATCACCCGATATCTGAATCGTATTGAAACTGAATACGATTCAATAACGAACAGCCTGATCAAAAGCGCCGGGGCAGGCCTGAATCTCATCGTTGTAATTCACCAGATTGAGAAAATCATAAAGGATATCAAGAAAATGCTTAAAAAAAAGGTATCCTTTGAGATCCTTGAAGAAAGGGTAAAGGTTCTCTCTTCCTTGGTTGAAGGGTACAGTATTCTGGTAAAGAAATCTGAGAAAAAGGTCAGAAATCTGAAGGGCCTGATTGAACAAAGCATATTCAATATGGAATTTCGTCTCGATGCCCACGATATTGCTCTTGAACCGGCATTCCGCAAGCGGGTGAAGAACCTGGATGCGATCTGTTCAGAGGATCATGTTCTCAATGCACTAATGAATCTTTTCGACAACTCCATATGGTGGCTGGGGTATTCAAAAACGAAGTCACCAATGATATTTCTCGATCTTTCAGACCAACTTCCCGGGTATGTGAGCATCATTCTAGCCGATAATGGGCCGGGATTCACGAAACCGACAGACGAGATAATCAAGCCATTCGTCAGTGACAAACCCGGAGGGATGGGAATCGGACTTCACCTTACTCATCAGATCATGGAATCACTTGGCGGGAAGCTTATTTTTCCCGAAATGGAAATTTTTGATATCCCGGATAAGTACGAAAAAGGAGCTAAAATCGCGCTCGCATTTAAAAGAGGAGACCACTGAAATGCAGCTACCGAATGGTGGACGGATTGTGTTGATAGATGACACCCGTGAGGAGGCTTTCCCTCTGATGGAAACATTTGGCAGATACAGTATTCCTTATCTGTATTATGATGGAACTGCCGGAAAATTACCGGACAATCCTCCGGGTGGGGTTCGCTTTGTTTTCCTGGATATCGAGCTTCAGGGCATGCGAGGACAGGATGATAAAACAAAGGCGTCCGGCCTTACCGCTTGCCTTAAGAAAATCATTTCTGCCTCAAACGGACCATATGTTATTATCTTCTGGACCAAGCTTAAGCAAGAAGTAATTGAACTGGTTATTCAGAACTGCACTAAAGCAGCAATTCCTCCGGTATCCTGGCTAGACCTTGAAAAAACTGAGTGCATCAAGCCGGATAAATCCTATGACATGCAGAAATTGTCGAAAAAATTGAGAGAGAAACTGTCATCAATAGGTGCTTTCAGACTGTATGTGGAATGGGAAAATGCCCTGCACTCTGCCAGCAAGAAATTTATATGTGAATTCTCAAACCTTGTCCCTTCCGGAGAGGGTTGGTCAGAAGGGACATCCGCCTTATTTTATAAGCTGTACAAGTCATACGTAGACAAAAATGAGATTCAGGACCAGGCAGAGCAGTTCAAGTGCGCATGCCTTCTCATGAATTGCAGTTTTTTAGATACATTACAAAGCATTTCGGCCACAGATTTTCAACTGCCCGATGGATTCAGACTGGCGAGCGGGAACATCGATGGCATAACACTCGCCAAGCTAAATACTTCACTCTTCCTGAATAACAGCCTGTTATCGCGCCCTGCTACCGGGTATGTGTATCGTGAGGAAAACGAATCCCTGCAGAGTAGTCTTATCGAAAGCCTTTTCAAAAAGGACGGGTCTCCGGTGGAAATTCAACTATGCAAAATCATTATTACTCCGGAATGTGATCTGGCGCAAAATAAGACCTTGAAACACAGATGTGAATCGAAAGAACGTAAAATGCATCGCATAATCTATGGATTGCTTTTTCCTTTTTCGGATGATCTGAAATCCTACAGAAAAAAAAATGATGCTCAGTTTGAAGTCGGGGCAATCTGGCACGAAGGGCAATCCTATGCACTTGTTCTGCATTTCTCGACACTTTCCTTTCAGCACGAAGGAGAACTTTCAGGGAATCCGCTTTTTGCGTTGAAGCGTGATCTTGTTTTTGACATTCAGTCAAAGGCGGCAAATCACGTTAACAGACTGGGGAACTTCCAGTTGGGATAAAAATTCATGGATGTCCATTCACCGGAACAGCGTAGTTATAATATGTCCCAAGTGAAAGGGAAAGATACCAAGCCGGAAAAGCTGATTCGGCAATTGCTGTGGCGAAATGGATACAGGTACCGCCTACATCGCAAAGATCTGCCAGGAAAACCGGACATTGTATTTCCCGGGCGGAGAAAGGTGATTTTTGTTCATGGGTGTTTCTGGCATAAACATGACTGTAAATACTTCAAGTGGCCCGCTTCCAATGACAATTTTTGGAGACAAAAAATTGAAGGGAACTTCCGGCGGGATCAAATTAACTATAAAGCTTTGAATGAGGCTGGGTGGAAATACTTTATTGTTTGGGAGTGTGAGATCAAAAATATGCCCCAAGAGGTACTCCGGGATCGAATAATGCAATTCCTCGGTGTCCCAATGTCACAGAGGGGAAGCCTCCACTATTGACAAAAAAAGGTGATCGCACAATTAACCTCACACATTAAGATATTCATTACTTATGAATTCTCGATTTGCGAGAAAGTCATTTATGGCAAGACCTTCAAAAGAATGATAATCATTTGTTTTTTGAGGGTAAGGTAGCCTACTGGTAAAATGATAGAAAAAGTTAAGAAGTTATAGAGATGAATTATAAGCGGCATGAGTTTCAGGTTATGAGGTGTTAGAATGAGGCACTTCAGGATTTGAAAAAAATTTTAAAAGAAGCCTTATTAACGAAGGATTTTCAAAAAGTACAAAATGCAAATTAACAAAAAAAGGGTGCAAATTAATTTTTCGGCTGCAGCACCGCATTATGATCAGATATCAAGTATGCAACCTGAAATCAGATGGCAACTGATTTTCATCAAGACTTAAGCCCACGGCAATCCCCAGAACATCCTGTTCAGCAATGCCGACATTGAAAAATCGGGTAGGAATTTTTTTTAAAAGTATTCAGCGCGGGTTGAATCTTCTAAATCACCGGAGAGGACCACAATTTTTCTATTTTTCCCCAGTTCAACCAATGCCTCACCAAAAGCATCTCTGGTTGCTTTCATCTGATTCATCATCCCGCAGCCCCCTTTGCCCAACTCTGCAAGAGCTTTAGCTAATTCTTCTTTATTCAGCGCTTTGCCGTGCCATTTGGCCTGACCTACCATAAAGGAACCCCCTTTCCCTTTGATTGTGTCAAACTCATCCAGAGCGCCAATCAAGCCCTGCAAATTATGTCCATCCACTTCCCTCACCTGCCAGCCAAAATCCCTCCATTTGGCTGCAATCGGCTCTTCGTTTTTTATCTCTGCCTCTGCCACAGGCCCGTTTTGCTGTACCTTATTGCCATCAAGAATAACGCAGATGTTATCCAGTTTATGGTGGGCCGCAGTCATTGCAGCCTCCCACACCCGACCCTCTTGCATCTCACCATCTCCTATGAGGCAATAGATATTAAACACCGATTTTCACAGGCGGTAAAAACGCCATAATAAGACCTAACCTAGGCAGTCCAAACAATTTCAACGGTCATATTATTTAACCAAGGAACAGTAAAGGGGGATTGTAGCTTTTCAACCCCTTTAAGAATAGG
>DAOURK010000123.1 GCA_030625085.1 Pseudomonadota bacterium | reverse complement strand
GGATAAAGTCATTTTCTTATAGGAATTGATTAAATTTATCGGTCAGAGAGTAAAAATTTAATTGAATTAAGTTAGGAACAGAAAATTATAACACTTTTTTCAGATAGTTATGGTATCACATACCGATTTTTCCACTATAGTTAATTTAGCTCATATTGCTCATTTTTTTAGTTATGTAATGCCATTGGTAGCTATACCCATGCAGGGACTTGCAGATTTAAACTTAGCTCGTCATGAAATCAGCAGGCGAAAACAAGCAGAGGAAGAACTGACAAAATATCAGGATTATCTTGAACAATTGGTTCATGAACGTACTGCTGATTTAAGAAATGCCAATGAACAGCTTACCAAACAAGTTTATACCCGTATGCAAGCCCAGAAAAAACTCAGGGACGCTTACAAGGCACTTAAAAAGACGCATAATCAAATTAAAAAGTCTCAGAATCAGCTTATTCAATCGGAGAAAATGAACGCTTTAGGTACAATGTTTGCCGGCCTGGCTCATGAGATGAATAATCCAATGATGAGCATACTCAACTATACCCAGCATTGTATAAAACATACTCCGAAGGATAACATTAACTACACTACGTTTGAGGATATCCAGAATGAAACGAAACGGTGCATAAATATTATAAAAAATCTCTTAACCTTTTCACGGAGGGAGGAAGAGGGGGAAGAGGGATATCAGCAGACAAGTTGTCCTCAGCTACTTGAAAAAGTTTTAGAATTAATGTCTTATCGTATTGAAAATCAGGATGTTATAATACAAAAAAATATAGTCAAGGAGTTACCTGAAATTCGTATAAAGAAAAATAATATTCAACAGGTATTTTTTAACCTTATCCAAAATGCTTTGGATGCTGTTAAGGGACAAGAAAAACAAGAAATAATTATAAGTATCAGCAATAAGGATGAATATATGAACATGACGATTGCAGATAACGGTTGCGGTATTGTTCATGAAAATCTGAAAAAGATTTTTGATCCTTTTTTCACGACTAAGCCTCCCGGAGAAGGAACAGGATTAGGCCTTTCTATATGTCATACTATTTTAACCAGCCATAAAGGGCAAATGAGCTGTGAGAGTAAAGTTGGATCGGGTACTAAAATTAGAATTTTATTACCTCTAGAAAAACCAAAGGAGGATGGAAAATATGAGCAAAAGTATTTTAATAATTGACGATAATAAGGGAATAAGAGACGCCTTTACCTATGCACTAGAGGACACAGAATACTTAATAGACACCTCAGGTTCGGGCGAAAAAGCAGTTAGCATGGAGAGAAAAAATAAATATGATTTAATCTTTCTAGACCTCAAGATGCCGGGATGGAACGGTATAAAGACATTAAGAGAACTGAGAAAGATAGATAAAAATAAACCTATTTATATTGTAACAGCTTTTTATAAGGAATTTTTTAATCAGCTTAAAGATGCAAGAGAAGAGGGACTTCAATTTGAAATCCTTAGTAAGCCTATAGACAGCACCCAAATTCTTTCGGTGACTAAAGATATATTAGATATGCAGATAGAGCCCTAATCGGGATAAACTGTGCCTTTAACTTAGCGCCCTTCGGGCGGACTTTTAGTCTTGGTCAATACACTCCATGGTATAGTTTCCAAGCTCATCATAAATCACCCCATAGTCAAGATGCCATACCTTCCAAATATTCATCTGTGATCTACAACGAGGACTATTAAAAATATTTACATGCGTCATAGCTGTTATTTATTTGAATTATTAATCTATGTATGATAAAATATAATATGTTGGTTGATCTGATAATTCAAATGATTAGGCGTTTAGTTATGGATTTGGTGATTTTTATAATAGAAAATTTCAAAACCTTTTTGGTTCCGGCTTGTCTGGGGTAGTTAATTAGGTTTACATAATTATAATATAAATTAAGATAATTATTTCTTCGACACTATCTTTTTATCCAGTCAGCCGATCACGTTGTCACCCCAGCGAAAGTAGAAGCTGATTTAGAACCTGTAATTTTTTATTAATTAACTTAATATATGGCAAGATATTTGATAAATGTTTTCCAAAAAAATAAACGAAAGCCTAACTAAAGAATTTTTAAAAGCCTTCCTGAATAAATATACTTATAACCCCATAAGGAATACTTCAGCGCGCTGGGCGCTTATGTGGTGTGGGGTATTTAATCTTTTAGGCACCATCCACATTCTCTTCCATTCCAATAAATTTATTACCTTAATGGTCCACTGCGTTACCGGAATTATAGCTCTTCTTCTCTATCCTACACTTGGAGCCACCGGAACCATGGCTAAAAGAAGAGAAGATTTGATAAAATCCTATAGTAAAAATTTGGAGGAGTTAGTAGCCCAAAAAACAAAACTTCTTAGAAAATCCGAAGAAAAATATCGAACTCTTTTTGAAATCGTTCATACTGGAATGTTTCGTGTAACTGAGGATTTGCAGATTGTTGATATAAATAAGTATGCTCTCGATCTCATTGGATTACCTTATGAGGAGGTCATTGGTCAACGTTGTCTGGACATTATTTGTAAAGGAGATGCTCAATGCAGGCTATCGAATCCTTGTCAGGAAATTACCACCCATGAGAGCACCTTAAATTCAGTAAATGGAAAAGAAAATTTTGTGGTTATCAGTTGCCGCAATTGGGAGATCGACGGGAAAGCAGCCATTATTGGAAGTATTACCAATATAAATGAAAGAAAAAAATTGGAAAGAAGTATTTTAGAACATAAGCTGTGGCTGGAGTCGATCTTTGATAGTATGGAGGACGGTATTATTGTTATTAATAAAGATAATAAAATTGCTTCCATAAATCGAAGACAGGCAGATATCCTGGGAGTTGCTCCGGAAGATTTAATCGGGAAAAGCTGCAATGATTTCATCCACCCTAGTTGTATTAATATGTGTGAAAAAGTTTTCGGTACGGGAGATAAAATGAGGAGCGAGATTTCTTTCAATATAAAGGGGAAAGAAGTTTACGAGGACATTATCTTTGCCCCTATTAAAAATAAAGATGGACAATCGGAGCAGGTCATAGAGGTCCTTAGGGATATTACCGAAAAAAAACGGATGGAAAATCTTTTAATTCGTTCCGAACGGCTGGCATCAATGGGAGAAATTGCAGCCTGTGTGGCACACGAGATCAATAATCCCATGGGGATTATTCTTGGATTCACGCAAAGGCTATTGAATAAAACATCTGATGATAATGTAATCCATGAAGAATTAAAAATCATTGAGCAGGAGAGTCTCCGGTGCGGCAAGATCATTAAAAATCTATTAGATTTTTCCAGGCCCAGTATTCCGCAAAAACGATTGGTAAGCATAGAACAAATTATTACTCGAAGTGTCAAACTTATTGAATTACAAATTAATAAAAATAAAATTCGTATTCAAAAAAAGATATCACAGAAGTCTAAAATAGAAATAGATCCTTATCAAATTCAACAGGTCTTTATGAATATTTTTCTGAATGCTATTCAAGCTATGCCCGATGGAGGCACCCTTAGCATATCAGCCAAGGATCAACCGCAGGATGTGGATTATCCCAATGGGATCACCTGTATCGAGATTGTTGATACGGGTATTGGGATTCTCAACGAAAATGTAAACCTTGTTTTTGAACCCTCTTTTTCTACCAAAAAAAATGGGACCGGATTAGGCTTATCATTATCAAAAAGAATTATTGAGGCCCACGGCGGAGCTTTAGAATTAACAAGTGAGATTGGAAAAGGGACTCAGGTAATGGTTAAATTGCCCAATGAAGGACAAGTATATGAAAAAAATATTAATTGTTGATGATGAACCGAATTATCTTCTTTTGCTGAGCGGCACCTTGCAGGATGAAGGCTATCAGGTTGCTAAAGCGGAAAAGAGCCGGGATGCTATCTCCATTATGGAAAATGAGAGGTTCGATGTTTTTATTACTGATTTGGCTATGCCGGATATTGACGGCATTGGATTGATGCAAATATTTCGCAAAGTGAATCCTGCCATGCCTATTATTATTATCACCGGGGTCGGGACCATCGAACGAGCGGTGGAGGCCATGAAAAAAGGGGCTTATGATTTTATTACCAAGCCGTTTGAATTGGATACACTTCGCATGGCCACGAAACGAGCAATAGAATTCGGAGAACTCCACAGGGAACTAAATTATTCCAGCAAAGAGGCACAAAATAAATATATCTTTGAAAATATCATTTCCAAGAGCAAAAATATGCTGGATATTTTTAAATTAATTAATCAAATAGCGGATAGTATGGCTACTGTCTTAATAGAAGGAGAAAGCGGAACGGGAAAGGAACTAATTGCCCGGGCTATCCATTACCAAAGCGTAAGACGAAATAAGCCCTTTTTGGCTATCGATTGCAGTGCTCTAACGGCTTCCCTTTTAGAAAGTGAGCTGTTTGGACATTCGAAGGGGGCTTTTACAGGGGCTATTTTTCATCGTCAGGGGCTATTTGAAGAAGGCACAGGAGGGACAATTTTTCTTGATGAGGTGGGAAATATTCCCCTCTCAATGCAAAGTAAGCTTCTTCGAGTAATTCAAGAAAGAGAGATTAAACCCGTAGGCAGCAATATTATGAAAAAAATTGATGTTCGTATTATTACCGCTACCAATAAAAGTCTTAAAGACTTGGTACAAAAACGCATCTTTCGCGAAGATTTATATTACCGCCTTACCATTGTGCCTATTTCCATTCCACCTCTCAGGGAAAGAAAAGAGGATATTCCTTTTTTAGTTGCTCATTTTATTAAAAAATATGGATTAAAAAACAGGAAAAAGGTGAAGAATATCTCCAGAGAAGCCTTGCTGAAAATTATCCAACATGAGTGGCCGGGAAATGTCAGGGAATTGGAGAACACTATCGAACGAGCGTTGCTCATCTGCAAAGGGGATACAATTGACTGTCAGGATTTATTCATTGAAGGGCCAATGACCGGTAATACAGTCTATGTTCCCCCCAAGAATGAAAAAAATACTTTAAACAGCGCTGTTGAAGAATCAGAGAAAGCATATATTATCAGTACGTTACAGAAAGTAAACTATAATCGTACCAAAGCGGCAAAAATGTTGGGCGTTAGCCGAAGAACGCTTTATGATAAAATTGAAAAATACGATCTCAAGACCAGGCACCTGTCGATATAAATAGAAAATTTCCTTCCGGCATCCCATCTAAAAACCCTTCCTTCAATATGTATAGTTTTCCTTACAAGTTTTCCTTACAAGTGTAAATATTTATTTACACTTTTTTTCATTCATTCTCCGGAAAATAATATTGATTACCCTATTAATCAATGATGCATTCGTAAAAAATTGTTTTTAGAAAATTTGGGTACCATAAATTCAGCAAGTTATGTTGTACATATATCCCTATTTTGGACTTTTTACGAGACCATCAATCAATAAATTATATAAAATTGCATCTTGGAATATAATATGCATAGAATTTATAAGGTTACTAGATGTTTTAGGGGGTTATCTGAGAAAGTCATTTTTTGTCATTTCGACCAAAGGGAGAAATCTAAAAATTTCTTATTTTCAATACGATAAGATTTCTCGCTCCGCTCGAAATGACAAGGTTATTGGATTCACGGACAGCCTCCTAGTGTCATGTCATGCGTAAAATGTCGTATTGACTATTTAAAATCCGATATCGGCTTATAAGACAAGGCATATGGACATTATTCGTTTCAGTGTTGACGCGACACTAGGTTCATATTGGTAAGATAATATTGTATTTAAGGGAAAGGATTTGTTGACCAAGAAGTTAAAAGAGGGGATATGAAAAAAATTTTAATTGTTGATGATGACCCTGTTTTTCTTATTTTATTGCACAGGACCCTGTTAGACGAGGGATATCAAGTTATTAAGGCAGAGGGAAGTCAGGAAGCAATCTCAGCCATGGAGAGTGAATCGTTCGATGTGGTCATTACCGACTTACTTATGCCTGATATCGACGGAATAGAGTTAACCCAAAGAATATTGGGGATCGACCCTAAATTGCCCATTATCATTATCACCGGGAGCGGGTATTTTGATAAAGCTGCCGAAGCGATGAAAATAGGGGCTTATGATTTTGTTGCCAAGCCGTTTGAATTGAAAAAAATTTGCACTACTATCAAAAATGCCTTGGACTACAGAAAGATTAACAGTGGGCCCCCGGAGGGCCGGGGCGAAAAATCCGTTTAACCACCCGATAACCCCCATTCTAATATATGAGTTTTTGAGACGTTAGAATGGGGGTTATTATTTACTGATGATCTCGTAAAAAGTCTGCTCAGCGTGTCATTTCGAACGAAGGTGGTAAGCGGTTTATTAACCCCACCCCCCATGCGAGCAAATAGATTTCACTTTTAAATTTAGGGGGCAGAGAATTTTTTTGAAGGTGAGAAATCTTCATTGGACAACATGCTGAAAAAGATAGGATTTCTCCTTTCAGGCGAAATGACAAATTTGCCGAAAACGACTTTTTATGAGTTCATCATTCACTAATTATGAATTAGTGATCGGCCGGTAGTCCGCATAAAAAAATGAAAATTCCTATGCTATTTAATTATAGGGAATTTGTTTCTAAAGAAAAAGGGGAAATAAGAAAAATAGGCCAGCTGTAAAATAGCTTACTTAAGGGCTTTAGAGGCCCTTTTCCGTATGGCACACCATGCAGCCGCCTGTCGTCCCGCTGCCTACTTTCATGTCTTCGTAATTCCATCTCAGCATATCCGGATAGGGGCTTCCATGCGGCCTATGGCACGATAAGCACATCACCATATCTTCATCATCTACGTTATTGGGGTCGGTAAATGCGGCAAGGTCCGGTCTGGCGACCGGGGCAAGGGGATTATATATGGTATAAGAATTATATTCTCCCCAACTCGGTATCACCGCGTCGGCCGGATGGCGTATCCACGCCCCGTCTCTCTCTTGCTCGTGAAATATCCCATGACAGCCGCAGCAGAATGAGGACATGGTACGGTTGGATAATGATGATGTCCAGTCATCATTTTTATCCTCATATTTACCGAGATATTCATTGTGAACGCTTGAGGTGGGCTTCAACTGCCAATTGGGATCTTCAATCCCTGAAACACCATGATTGTCACCGTCACCGCCACCGCTCTCCGGGCCCTCCGTATAATGCCCTTGGAGAAAACGGTACCAGGGAAAATCATTTATTATGGTATCCGAGTCATCAGCATGATGGAACCCAAAGGGATTTTGATCGTCACTCATCATGTGACAGCCGGTGCATCCCTGCCTGCCTTGCAAACCCGGAGTATTTTGTTTATCAAAAGGAGCATGGAGGTTTACATGGCACGAATTATTCTGAAAGCACCTGCCGTCACCGTCACCTTCACCAGGAAGAGGCCGACCTGGTGCATCATTATCCATATTTTCGTCAGGTTCGCCGGGGAATACATTATGGCCTTTCGTATCATCACCATTGTAAACCCAATAGAAGTTGCCGCCGGCCAGGCCCTGATACGCCTCGTCTTTATAGCGAGCACCATAGAGGGGAGGGGATGTATTGAATACAATCGGGGCGCCGCCAATACCTTTCCAGGTGCTTCCATCCGTGGCCGCATGGCATCCGAGGCAGCCGTTCACACGAAGAAGGTTGTCATAAGGCCCGGTCCCTTTATCATAACTGCCATCGATAATCATATTTGTCCCACTCTGGCTGTTGTGCATGGTGTGGCAGGTGGAGCATAGCTCCCCGGCGATTTTAGCCAGGGAAGACAGAGGAAGAAAGAGGGTAAAAAAGGATATTGTTATCAATGAACATAAACACATGACCATGCTACTGTAATGCATTGTTCGTCCCTTTCCTAACCTTATTTAATTAACCTTCACTCCCCCCAACCCAATAATGCATCCGCGCAGTTTTTCCCTTTTCAAAACTATAGAATTTCTCACGGATTTTACACAGAGCGCGGTGAATGTGCTTGAGATGACCACTTTACTGAATTCCCAAATGAATTCCAAGTCAAACGCTAATCATGAAGAGGACAATTTCGCAACAGATAGAGAAGTTTTCCAAAACTCGAATGCGACCTTCAAATATTATAGTATTCTATATATTATATCATTGTTGCCGGAGCGAAGCAAAAAAACATCCCTTCCCTTGTATTGAATACATGATAACCTACAGCAGGGCCTGATTTAATAGATTAGAACATCTTTACAAAGTTAAACAAGTTGAGGCTAAGTCGCTTCCAATGGGAAAGTATACTTCTTTATATTGCAAATTTATATTGCAAAAATAATGCCAGGTAAGATTTTTGTCTTGGTAATTTGAAATGTTATTACCGGATTTGAAAAAATTGTGTTAACCGTTCTTTTTACCTTCGTTCTTTTAATTTTTCAGCTTAGTAATTTTATTTTTATAAGATTCTTTAGTTCCTTGATTACTACCTCATAAGCAGGCAAATTTACAATTTATCTTTCTAATCTAATTTGCCAATTTCGTTTATATTCATCCCTGGTAATCTCACTCAAAAGACTGGACAGATAAATACTATAGTTTATTTAATTGAAAAGGATATCCCTTGATTTAGTGTATAACAACTATTTTATACAACGCAACATGCAAATGGCACAGCGGTCATTATTTTGCGGATTAAGTCAAAAAATATACATGAATCCGCAAACAAAATTAAAATTATATTGATAGCGGATTTTTATGTTAGGGAGATAAATATCGTATAGCCAGACGTGACTAAAGTATTTTCTTTTCTCAACTATATTTGGGCCTACTTGTAATAAATCCTCTCGCATCACGGTATAATGTAGTAGAGGATCATACTGGCCTGAGGTGTTAGGCTAGACTTATCATTGTGGCCAATGCCTAAAGCTTATTCGATGATTTTATTTAATTCACTAATAAATTTATTTAATTGTATTTGCAACTTTTCCCAGGCGCTATCTAGTTTTCCAGCAACAAGTTTCATTCTTTCCCAATCTAATTCAAATGAATAACAGTAACGAAATTTATGCCGAAATCCCCTGAAATCTTCCAAAATAAGATATAATTCATCATCTATAGCAGGAGGGCGATAATCGGCAATAGTCAATTTCATTCTTTTTAAGAGATTTTTATGCCATGATTCTACTAAAAGACCGTTTTCAAAAAACCTGGCTATTGATTTAAAGATATTTTCACATCCATTGTAAAAATTATGCAGATAATAACCAATCCCCGCCTTATCAAAGTTGGTTATCTGTTTGTTATTCAATTTAAGTTTAGGTTTTAGGTCTTGAAATTCTCCATAGATTTTTTCAATTTTCGCTAGTTCATCGTAAATATCAGCTTTTAGAATTTCTATTTTGGGATTCATAGATTTTTATGCCTCTTTCCTTAATTTTTTTTATAAATTGGGGATCATCAGATTGAGTATATAAATCAATGTCATAGGAGCAGGCGCTTTCTAAATCTCTAAGGATCTCCCAATACAATTTATTGTCAAGGATTTCAATATATAAATCAATGTCAGATCCTGAACCGCAGGAGTTATTTGAAACTGAGCCAAAGAGGTAAGCCCGCTGAATAGAGAATTTTTGAAAAATTGGAATCAGTCCCTTCAATTCCTGCACCCTTTTCTGTGAATTCTCTACTCTCTCTTTTTGTTCTTTAATCCAACGTTCTTTTAATTTTTCAAACATGCTGTCATTTCTGATTATAGATACATACCAGGAATTGGCTGCGTTTACGTATGTTTTTCTCTTATGGTTGATTTTGGCTGACTTGATAATTACTTTATAAAAATTAAGGTGAATATTCAAGAGATAAATTTATATCATTGCCAGCCAAATAAATGGTATTCACTATGCATTATATAGGCCTGTTCTGCTTGACATCCTTATGATGCACTCAAAACCTTCATTTAGCTCTAAGTTTTAATTTGCTGTTTAGTCTCCTTTAGAGGTTTTTTTATACAGGGAGATAAATGGATAATGCCTCCTGAAATTTTTTTACTTGTTCAGGAGGATTGCGCCTAACCCACAAGAAGTTCTCGGTATTTTATAATGGACCCCAAAATCTGGACCACTCATTAAGATAAGATTTGGTAAAATAATTGTACCAAAAATTAATGGGAGGTTATGAGGATGATCCGCAAAAAATTCAGCTCTGAATTTAAAGCTAGAGTGGCTTTGGAGGCAATTAGGGGCCAAAAGACGCTACCAGAGATATCAGCGCAATATAAAGTGCACAGTACTCAAATAGCCAGATGGAAGCAAAAGGTTATAAATGAGTTACCAGGGATATTTTCTAATAGTCGTGAAAAAGAAACCAAGAATCAAGAACAACAAACAAATGAGCTTTACCAACAAATAGGAAAACTACAGGTAGAAAATGATTTTTTAAAGAAAGCGGTATATCAGCGATAAGTCAAAAGAAACGAATGATGTTCATTGATGCAACAAATGAGCAATTGAGTATAAGACAGCAATGTAAACTGCTCGATATACCGCGCTCAAGTTACTATTATCAACCAGTTTCTATTAAAGAGTATACATTAAAGGTTATCGAATGAGATTGATATAATGTATACAAAATACCCCTTTTATGGGAGTCGGAAGATAACAGTTGAATTACGCAAAAAAGGGTATCAAGTAAATATCAAGCGAGTTAAAAGGTTGATGAAAAAAATGGGGATACGGGCGATCTATCCTGAGCCTAATACGAGCTGCCCGAACAAAAACCATCACATTTATCCATATTTATTCAAAGGAATAACCATTTCCTATCCAAATTATGTTTGGAGTACTGATATTACTTATTTAAGGTTGAAAAAAGGGTTTTTATATTTAGTAGCTATAATTGATTGGTACAGTCGTTATGTATTATCCTGGGAATTGAGCAACACAATAGACACTTTTTTTTGTGTAACAGCGCTAGAAGAGGCTTTGGAGATTAGGCACACCCCAAAGAACAATATCAGACCATTTAGCGGAAAAGGAAATATTTCCTAATCCGCTAAATGCCGATTTATCCCGCGGCTTCACTGTCTCCCAGGTCGCTGAAAAGCACAATTGGCCGCCATGCAAAACAAAAGAATCCTCGGAGTAACCAGCAGATACATAATAGGCACCAAACAATGTTAGCTTGTTAACTCTGCGTGTGTCTACGTGTATCAGCGGCAAAGAAAATGAAATAATTGACGAAACAAAGGATTGTTTGATAACTTTTAGTAAATAATACTATGACCAAGGAAATTCAAAGTAAAAATGGAAACAGAAATTTTAACAGAAGAACAATATAAAAGTCTCTCAAAAAAATATTGAGGGCTCATTATTCCCACTGGAAAGGAGATATTCCCGATATTGTCGAGTAGGCAAGGCAAATTAGGCTTTCAATATATTTTACAATTTCTTTTTGAAATAGTATCCTCATACATATTCTCTTATTAAAAAGGAGTTGTTTTCATATGGAGTTAATAGCAAAAAAATTTAAAAAGATACTCGAAAAATTTTATGGTAGTGCTTAATATGTAGTGGTAAATCAATACCGGACATCCCTTTAGATAAATAGTAGAATGAAAATAAACCATTTTACCCAAATCAGATGGTTTTGTTATAACAGCATATATTTTAGATGAAAGACCAAAGGGAAAGGTAATATGGCAACAAAGTTAAAAAAAGATGAAATGATTCAAACTTGCCTGGGATTATCATCCGATATAATTAAGCTAATGGTTGAACATATATGGATTGACTATGATAAAACCGATGTTTTGTATTTAAGCTTTCGGAAACCCCAGAAAGCAAAAAAAACAGTTGAAACTGATAATGATATTTTAATTCGAAAAGATGGAAATAAAATTGTTGGAATAACAATTTTAAACGCAAGCGCCAGAGAAAAATAGAAATGGAGTTTGACCTTAATCTACCCCTTACCCTACGCGCCCAAAGAACAATATCATTACCGGCGGCAGCGCCTTTAATATAAAGGGCAGATGTTCGAGGCGCAAAAGCCGGCTTATTGAGAGTGAGCAGCCGACAAATACGTCGCATATTAATAATTATGCTGTTGACAGTATATAAAGCTGAATCATATATCCGTTTAGATAAATAAAAAAAATATAATCTCTACAATTTGATTAACTCTAGGAATTGAGCAGGACTTAATATCTTTATCCCTTGGTATTCTTTTAATGATTGAAGATGATGTTTATCTCCGGTAATGATATATCGGGCTTTCCCTTCTATAGCGCATTCTAAAAATCGATTGTCAGGTTCATCCTCTTTAATAACTGATAGGGATAAAATAGGGGTAACAAGAGTAGCAATAGCTCTAATATCTTTAATTAACTCTGAGATTTGCCAATCAAACCAATTGAACTTTCGTTTAAATATACCTGCAATTTCAGTGAGGATGTTTTCTGAAATTAAAAGTTCAATTTTACCCTCTTTTGCCAATTTTCTGATTTTTTCAGAATTCCCACCAAATAAAACAGCCGCGATATAGATGGTTGTATCTATGACTACTTTGATCATTAAGATTGCTCTTTTCTGTATTGAGCAATAATATCTTCCACTTCATTTTCATCTTCAATCCCTAATCCCTTAACAGTTTCCCCCCCCCATTTCCTTAGTTGTTTCCACCGTCTATCCCTTTTAATATATTGCCTGATTACCTCTCGCACAAATTCTCCCTTAGCCTTTGCTTCTTCCTTGGCCAATTTTTCTACTTCTTTATATAATTCTGAAGGCAGCGATATATTGAGAATTTTTCTTTTCGTTTTATTAATCATGAACATCTCCTCCTTTGTAACAAAACATACTACCAAAGATATCATAGTGAAAGAGTTATTAGCAAGGGTATCCGAGGGCCATTAGGAAAACCCGTTATGAAATAGATAAACAAGGGGAATGGGAAAAACCGCAGGCGATATCTGCCTGTCGGTACCTCCAATAGTCATCTATAGTAATAGGTTTGCCTTTATCAAGACAAAATTTCTCCACCAAATCCTTACATATCCCGCAGACTAACCCGGGCTGGCCTGCCGTATCTTGATATATCTTTTGCTTTACCCTGCAATAATGATTGCCCAATATAAGTATTTATAAATCATGTTACATCCTGTTAATCCTGTCCAAAAAAAAAAGCATAAAAACTCTTTCTTTTGCATGGCGGATACCAGTCCCACTGGGCCCAAGTCCTTAATCCCCAGTTGAACTTTTTGAAGCGTTTAAGATCATCTTTTCCTTCCAGGGCCAGCGACCATACCATAGGCTCTGTCCAGCCATATTTTTCAACAACTTGCGGCATGGTAAAGCCTCTGGATAAATCGCTATTTGGGGATTTTGCTAATGTTGGCATAATCCCCAAATGGACTCGAATAATATCTCTGGTTGCCCCTAATCGCTTGGCAATCCTGTCTTGAGGGATACCAAGCCGGTGCATCCTAAATAGCTTAAAATCAAGTTCTTGCTGAATTACTGCTCGAAGATCGGCAATATAGAAATCCACTGTACGTCTTGCGCGGCCGATAGCCTTGCCTATCTGTGCAGAGGTCAATGCGGGATTATTTTGAAATACCCGTCCGGCTGTCTTTTTAATATCCCCGTCAGCTATAAAATAGAAATCATACAATATAACCATTATCGGTAAGGTTGCCGCAATGGGTTTTGTCCCCATCCCGAGAATAGATGCTATGATACAGCCGCCATATAACATAAATCTCCTATAGCCGGATTTACCTTTCTCAAAACGATGCGCCATAATAAAGAATAAAAGAGTCAAAAGATAAAAAAAGGTGATAAATCTTTCATTAGCCACAAGGACAGCCGGTATCAGGCAGTTTTCATTTTGGCTTTGCCCTGATCAACCGGAAACCATACTTTCAACTTGCCTTTTAGCGGATAATTTGTTATTTTATCAAGTATTATCAATATGGCGTGAGCATGATTTACTCTGCACTCTCTATGTCTCCGGGGTGAAACTTAAAAAGCGTAATTTAATTGAAAACTAAAAGCACAGGCCAAGATTTTAAGGGGCCTTTGACCCCATTTATGTTCACCAACAAGGGCCGAAAAATAACATCTATTGGCCGGCGCCCTCAGGGGGAGAGTTTATAAGGCAACAGGGCTAATGGAACCGGAAGTAATAGTAAATTAAATTTTTCTGAACCAAAAGACCATCTTGAATATCTGAACCGTTACGTAGGTGAAAAACTTATATCAATATTATATGGGGGTAATATAAATGATTACAATACATAAAAAATTAGTAGTTGATGACCATGGAAAGCCAACGGAGGTAATTATCCCTTGGGATGAGTACAAGGAGATGGAGGAGTTGTTGGGACTCGATCTTGATAAAACAGCCATTGAAGATCTTAAACAGGCGCGTAAAGATAGAGCGAAAGGAAAAAAAGATGCATATTCGGATTTGGATTCAATTTGATGTTTAAAGTCGTTGTTCATAAGCGAGCGGTTCGATATTTGAATAAGCTTCCAATATCTCAAAAAGAAAAGATTAAGGACGTCCTCAAGGAACTGGGAATTGAGCCTTTACAAAGGTCCGACATCAAACACATGCTTGGAGAATGGAAAGGATATTACAGAATTCGTATTGGAGATATACGCATAATTTTTTGGATTGATCAGGAAGAAAACACGATTTATGTTGACCATATTGGTCCTCGTGGAGATATATATAAATAAAATAAAAAAATTTATGGCACTGGGCAGTCAAAATTTGAGGAAGGCAATAAAAAACTAAAAATTGAGGGGAAAAATGAGGCTAAAAACATTGCAAATAAGAGGCGCAAGGCAGACCAACCCCCAAATTTACAATATTAAGTTAAAAGATAGTGACAATAAAAAAACAGTATAGACAGGGAAAGGTATCATTCGCGTTTGCGTTTAATAATATTGAGGATGGACTTGGCAATAGAGCAAAGGGATAATTT